>CAJXOB010000011.1 GCA_913057955.1 uncultured Gammaproteobacteria bacterium
CCAGGTGACAATGTTAAGATGACAATTGAGTTACTTGCTCCGATTGCAATGGAAGAAGGATTAAGATTTGCAATTAGAGAAGGTGGACGCACAGTAGGTGCTGGAGTCGTCTCGAAAATTACGAGTTGATTAGTTGAATAATGGCCGTCGATATCTTGTATAATCGACGGTTTTTTCGTATCACAAGTTAGATAAGGTAAATAGGCAAATGAGCAATCAAAATATTAGAATTAAATTAAAGGCATTTGATCATCGATTAATCGATAAATCAGCCGTAGAGATTGTAGAAACAGCTAAACGAACTGGTGCTAGTGTAAGGGGTCCAATCCCTTTACCTACTAAGACAGAACGTTTTACTGTGTTGTCTTCTCCGCATGTTAACAAAGATGCTAGAGATCAGTACCAACTTAAAACTTATGTTAGGTTGATGGACGTAATTAGTCCAACAGACAAAACCGTAGACGCATTGATGAAATTAGATCTTGCTGCTGGTGTTGATGTGAAAATCCAACTTAACTAATAGAATAGAAAGGATTAATAAAATGGCAATTGCATTAGTAGGAACAAAATTAGGAATGACACGTTTGATGGCTGATGATGGTTCAGCATCTTCTGTTAGTGTCATTAAGATAGAGCCTAACCGAGTAGTGCAGAGTAAATCTGTTGATACAGATGGTTATAATGCAGTTCAAGTTACGACTGGAAAAAAGACTAATAAGAAAGGTGACGCAAAGATTCGTCGTGTTTCTAGTTCTTTAAAAGGTCATTATGCAAAAGCATCTCAAGAAATTGGCCTTGGACTATGGGAAATGAGAGTTAGTGAGAATGAAGTTTCTGACATGCCTAACCTTGATGTATCTTATTTTGGAGCTGGGCATTATGTAAATGTTACTGGTCGATCTAAAGGTAAAGGATTTCAAGGTGGTGTAAAGCGCCATAACTTTAGTATGCAAGATGCAACTCATGGAAACTCAGTTTCTCACCGTGCAATTGGTTCTACAGGACAATGTCAGGATCCAGGACGTGTATTCAAAGGCAAAAAAATGGCCGGTCAAATGGGTAATTCTCAAGTGACAGAAGAATGTCTGGAAATCCTAAGAGTTGATAATGAGCGTAATTTGTTATTAGTTAAAGGTGCAATTCCAGGTTCTAAGAATGGCTTTGTGAGAGTATTTCTGTCAGATAAAAAGAACAAAATTAATTCTGAAATAAGTAAACAGTTATCTGAACAACAAGTTTCTCCAGTTGAAGAAGTTGCAGAAACATTTGTTGAGGCATCAGTTGAAGCAGTAGTTGAAGCTCCTATAGTTGAAGATGTTGCAACAGATATTGAACAAAATCAAGATAAAGAAACTGAAGCTTAATAAATAGTTTATTTAAAGGTCTAACGATGAAAGTAAAAGTATTAAATTTAAAAACGAACAAATCTACTTCTCAAGAAGTTTCAGATGATATTTTTGGTCGGAACTATAATGAGTCATTAGTTCACCAAATAACAACTGCCTATATGGCAGGTGGAAGAAGTGGTACTAAAGCTCAAAAAAATCGTGCTGCTGTTAGCGGTGGTGGAAAGAAGCCTTGGAAGCAGAAAGGTACTGGTCGCGCTAGAGCGGGTACTTCACGTGGTCCTATTTGGAGAAGTGGTGGTGTAACTTTTGCCGCTCAGCCTCGTAACTATTCACAAAAAGTTAATAAGAAAATGTACAAAGGTGCAATTAGTGTTATATTTTCAGAATTGCTTCGTAATGATCGCCTAAAGATAGTTTCAGATCTTGAAATTACTGAACCAAAAACAAAAAATATCACTTCACTAATGAAATCCTTAAACCTTAAGGATGCTTTGTTGATGACAGATGAGCTAGATGAGAACTTATACTTATCTTCACGTAATTTGTATCATGTCGGTGTTTGTGATACGCAAAGTATAGACCCAGTAAGTTTGATTGGTTATGACAATGTAGTTATGACAAAAGCTGCGTTAAAAAAAGTTGAGGCAATGTTATGAATAAAGAAAAAATATTAAGCGTCCTACTAGGACCCATTGTTTCTGAAAAATCTACTTTAGCATCGGCCAATAACCAGTACGTCTTCAAGGTTAGACCTGATAGTAATAAGAGAGAAGTGAAAGCTGCAGTTGAAGAATTATTTGGAGTTACTGTTGAAGGTGTTACTACATCGAATGTAAAAGGTAAGAGAAAGATTTACAAAGGTAAAGCTGGACAGCGAGTTAATTGGAAAAAAGCGGTCGTTAAAGTGTCTGAAGGTCAGATGATTGACGCAACTGCCTCATAGAGAATTTATTATGGCATTAGTTATAAAAAGAAAACCAACCTCACCAGGTAGAAGACATGTTGTCAGTGTAGTTGATAAAGATTTGCACAAAGGAAAACCTTTTGCAGCTTTAACAGAGAGCAAGAATAGAATAAATGGTCGCAATAACCGTGGAAAAATCACTGTTAGGCATAGAGGTGGAGGCCATAAACAGAGATATCGTATTATTGACTTTAAACGTAATAAGGATGATATAGCTGCAACAGTTGAAAGAATTGAATACGATCCAAATAGAAGCGCAAACATTGCTTTAGTTCTATATGCAGATGGTGAAAGACGATACATAATTGCACCAAAGGGCGTTAATGCTGGTGACAAAGTTATTTCTGGAAACTCAGTTGCAATTCAAACAGGTAATACCCTGCCTTTGAGTAATATTCCACTTGGTAGCGTAATACATTGTGTTGAGCTTAAGCCACAAAAAGGAGCGCAAATTGCAAGAAGCGCTGGCACTTCAGTGCAACTAGTAGCTAAAGAAGGTAACTACGTTACCCTTAGACTTCGTTCTGGTGAGGTGAGAAAAGTACTAGCTGAATGTCGCGCGACTCTTGGTCAGGTTTCAAAGTCAGAACATAGTTTAAGAAAATTAGGAAAGGCTGGAGCGACACGCTGGAGAGGAGTTAGACCAACAGTACGTGGAGTAGTAATGAATCCAGTTGATCACCCACATGGTGGTGGTGAAGGAAAAACTAGTGGTGGTAGACATCCAGTTTCTCCTTGGGGTACTCCTACTAAAGGATACAAAACACGTAGCAATAAACGTACTGATAAGCTTATCGTACGTCGCAGAAATTAAAGGGAAATTATGGCAAGATCACTTAGAAAAGGTCCATTTGTAGATGAGCATTTAATCAAAAAAGTATTAAAGGCTCAAGATAACAACGATAGAAAACCAATTAAGACTTGGTCTCGTCGTTCAGTTATTGTTCCTGAAATGATTGGGTTAACAATAGCTATACATAATGGTCGTAATCATGTTCCAGTTTCAATAAATGAGAATATGATTGGTCATAAATTAGGCGAGTTTGCCGTAACAAGAACATTCAAGAGTCACTCCGGTGACCGTAAATCGTAAGCATAAGGTGACATCATGATAGAAGTTAAAGCAATTCATAAATACGCAAAAATCTCACCTTTTAAAGTTAGATTAATTGCGGATCAAATTAGAAATAAGCCAGTTGAAGAGGCTTTGAGCATTTTGACATTTAGCAATAAAAAAGCTGCGGTACTTGTAAAAAAAGTTCTAAGTTCTGCGATTTCTAATGCCGAGCATAATGATGGATTAGATGTAGATGAATTAAAGGTAAGTAGTATTTTCGTTAACGAAGGTTCTACAATGAAACGTATTCGCCCTAGAGCAAAAGGTAGAGCGAATCGTATTCTTAAACGATCAAGCCACATTAGTGTTGGCGTAAGCGAGTAAAAAATTATGGGTCAAAAAGTAAATCCAGTAGGCATAAGATTAGGAATTGTTAAAGATTGGCATTCAAAGTGGTATGCCAGCAGTAAAAACTATTCTGAGTATTTGTTGTCTGATATTGCAGTAAGAGACTTCTTGTTTAAAGAATTAGCAACAGCCTCAGTAAGTCGTATTAGCATTGAAAGGTTATCAAATACAGCTAAAGTTATTATTCATACGGCTCGACCTGGGATAGTCATTGGTAAAAAAGGTGCTGATATTGAAAAATTAAAGAACCTAGTTTCTAAAATGATGAGTATTCCTGTTCATATAAGTATTGAAGAAGTTAAGCAGCCTGAATTAGATGCTCGCTTAGTTGCTGAAAATATAGCACAACAGCTTGAGAAGCGTGTGATGTACAGACGCGCAGTAAAACGTGTTTTAGGTAATGCCACAAGATTGGGTGCACTTGGAATTAAAATAATGGTCAGTGGCCGATTAAATGGTGCTGAGATAGCTCGCTCTGAGTGGTACCGTGAAGGTCGTGTTCCATTACATACATTTAGAGCTGACGTTGACTATAGTAGTTACAGAGCGAATACACAGTATGGCGTTATTGGTATTAAAGTGTGGATTTTTAAAGGCGAAATACTAGATCATAATAAAGGCACTATTGAAGAAGTTTCAAAACGTGGTGCTGGAAAACAAACAGTAAAGAAGTAAAGGAATTAAGAAATGTTGCAACCTAAACGTACAAAATTTAGAAAAATGATGAAAAGCCGTAATCGCGGTTTAGCAGCTGGTCACAATGTAAGCTTTGGTGATATTGGACTCCAGGCAACTGGCAGGTGTCGAATGACTGCTAGGCAAATTGAAGCAGCTCGTCGCGCAATGACAAGACATGTTAAGCGCCAAGGAAAAATTTGGATTCGCGTTTTTCCTGATAAGCCTATTACTAAGAAGCCTCTAGAGGTGCGTATGGGTAAAGGTAAGGGAAGTGTTGAATATTGGGTTGCGCAAGTTAAACCTGGTCAAATGCTATTTGAAATGCAAGGTGTCGATGAAGTAGTCGCTAGAGAGGCTTTTGAGCTTGCAGCTGCAAAGCTACCAGTTAAAACAACAGTAATTAAACGGACAATAATGTAATGGATGTTAAAGAATTAAGAGATCAAGATGAGTCTCAATTAAATGAACAGCTTATAACATTGCTTAAAGAGCATTTTGAATTGCGTATGCAACAGAGCACTTCTCAATTAAAAGATTTATCAAAGCTTAGTAAAACAAAAAAAGCAATTGCCCAAATTAAAACAATAATTAATGAGAAGAAGTCATGAGTGAAACTAATTCAGTAGAAAGAATACTTACAGGAACAGTTGTTAGTAATAGTCGTGATAAAACAATTGCTGTTTTAGTAGAGCGCAAAGTGCGTCATCCAATTTATAAAAAGTATATTAAGCGCAGCACAAAAGTTCATGCACATGATGAGAAGAATGAGTGTGGTCTTGGAGATGTTGTAAGAGTTTCTGAATCAAAGCCTTTCTCGAAAACAAAGAACTGGGCGTTGGTAGAAGTTGTTGAAAAATCTGTAAACATTGATTAACTAGTAGCATCTTAGAGAGAAGAATATGATTCAAATGCAAACAAGATTACATATAGCTGACAATAGTGGTGGTGTTAAAGCTATGTGTATTAAAGTCTTAGGTGGTTCAAAGCGTCGTTATGCTAATATTGGCGATGTTATTAAGGTTAGTATAAAAGAGGCATCTCCGCGCGGTAAAGTTAAAAAAGGTGATGTGTATGACGCGGTTGTAGTTAGAACTGCTCATGGCGTTCGTCGAAGTGATGGATCACGAATTCGCTTTGATAATAATGCTGTTGTGCTTTTAACACCAAAATTAGAGCCAATTGGTACACGTATTTTTGGACCTGTGACTCGTGAATTAAGAAATGCGCAGTTTATGAAGATTGTTTCACTTGCACCAGAGGTTCTTTGATGATGAAAATTAAACAAAACGATGAAGTTATAGTAATCGCAGGAAAAGACAAAGGCTCAATTGGAACGGTAACTAAGGTTCTTGGAGTAAAGGTTATTGTAGAAGGTTTAAATATTGCTAAAAAACATGTTCGTGCCAATCCTCAGGAAGGTATTCAGGGTGGTATCGAAGAAAAGGAAATGCCATTAAGTATTTCAAATGTTGCAATTTACAATCCAACTTCAAAAAAAGCAGATCGCATTGGAGTTAGGGCTGATGATAAAGGTGTAAAAGAAAGGTTTTATAAATCGAGCGGTGAATCCGTACTTTGATATAACAAATAAATAGGTGACAAGTGTCTAGACTACAAGAACAATATAAAAATGAAATCCTTCCTAAATTAAAGGAAGAATTAGGCGTTTCTAATACAATGTCAGTTCCTAAGATTGAAAAAATAACAATCAATATGGGTCTGGGAAGTGCATTAGGCGATAAAAAAATATTAGAAAGTGCACTCGAAGAGTTGGGTTTAATTTCTTCGCAAAAACCGATGACTTGTCTTGCAAGAAAATCAGTTGCAAGTTTTAAACTTAGAGAAGGTAACGCTATAGGTTGTAAAGTTACCCTTAGAAAAGAAAGAATGTATGAATTTCTAGATCGTTTAGTAAATGTTGCAATACCTCGTATTAGAGATTTTCGTGGACTTAATGAGAAATCGTTTGATGGCCGTGGAAACTACAATATGGGAATTACTGAGCAGATAGTGTTTCCTGAAATAGAATTTGATAAAGTAACAAAAGTGCGTGGTATGGATATTGCAATCACTACTAATGCAAAAAATGATGAAGATGCTAAGAAACTATTGGCGATGTTTAATTTTCCATTCAAAGGAGAAAATAATGGCTAAAAAGTCTATGATTAACAGAGATGTTAAGCGATCAAAGTTGGTCGAAAAGTTTAAGGAAAAACGTCTTGAGCTAAAAAAAACTATTAAGAGTATTCATACTTCTGATGAGGATCGCTTTCAGGCGGTGATTAAATTGCAATCACTCCCAAGAGATGCTTCACCTGTGCGTCAACGTAATCGTTGCGGTTTATCAGGTCGTCCTCACGGTTTTTATCGTAAATTTGGCTTGGCCAAATCTCAACTCAGAGAGCGCACCATGAATGGTGAAGTTCCTGGATTATCTAAAGCAAGCTGGTAGGAGTTTAATATGAGTATGTCTGACCCAATAGCTGATATGTTGACTAGAATTAGGAATGCACAAGCAGTTAATAAAGATCAAGTAAGTATCCCAGCTTCAAGTTTGAAGTCTGCAATTGCTAGCGTTATGCAAGATGAAGGTTATATCACTTCTTTTTCTATTGAAGGCGATAAGGCTTCGAATAAAACGTTAGTAATAAAATTAAAATATTTTGATAGCCAGCCAGTTATTGAAACGTTAAACAGAATTTCTAAGCCCAGCTTAAGGCACTATGCAAGCAAAGATGATATGCCAAGAATAATGAATGGACTTGGGATCGTTATTGTTTCAACGCCAAAAGGTGTAATGACAGGCCAAGCTGCCAAAGCTCAAAATATTGGCGGCGAAGTTTTGTGTAGTGTTTCATAATATTGGAGATTAATAATGTCTAGAATTGCAAAAGCACCAATCACAATCCCTGAAGGCGTAAATATTACACAAGCTGAAGGCGTTATATCGGTTAAAGGAAAGCTAGGTGAAATGTCAATGCATGTCAATTCATCAGTTCTTGTTTCTAATAACGATAATGTATTAACTTTCGAACCAAATGAAGTTAGCAAGAAAGAACAAAAAGGTGCGTGGGCTCAAGCAGGAACTGTAAGAGCCAATACAGCAAATTTAATTAAAGGTGTAACAGAAGGCTGGGAGAAAAAACTCACTTTAATAGGAGTTGGTTATCGTGCTAAAGCGCAAGGTAAAGTTTTGAATTTAACTTTAGGTTTTTCTCATCCAGTTAACTACAGCTTGCCTGAAGGTATTTCAGTTGAAACTCCTACACAGACAGAAGTTATTGTTAAAGGTATTGATAAGCAGAAAGTCGGTCAAGCCGCGGCAGAAATTAGAGCATTCCGTCCACCCGAGCCATATAAAGGCAAAGGCGTTCGTTATACAGATGAGCAGGTTGTTCGTAAAGCTGCTAAGAAAAAATAATAGATAAAGGTAGTTAAATGAAATTGTCAAAAAAAGATGCTCGTTTAAGAAGGGCAACAAAATTTAGAGCTAAACATGCTGAAAGGGATGTTGAGCGGTTATGTGTATTCAAATCTTCTCAGCATATTTATGCTCAGATTATTAGTGGTTGTGGCACTAAGACGCTTGCTTCTGCATCAAGTATCTCTTTAAAAATGAAGAACGGTGGAAACGTAGAAGCTGCTTCAAAGGTTGGAGATTTGATAGCGAAGGCTGCTAAAAAAGCTAAAGTTTCTAAGGTCGCATTTGATCGTTCTGGATTTAAGTATCACGGACGAGTGAAAGCCCTTGCTGAAGCGGCAAGAGAAGGCGGATTAGATTTTTAATTAAGTAAACTTAAGGTTTAAAGAATGGCTGATAATAAAAGAAATAATTATAAAGAAGAAAGTGAATTCATCGAAAAGCTAGTTAATATTCGACGCGTAGTTAAAGTTGTTAAGGGTGGTCGAATTTTTGGTTTTTCTGCTCTAGTAGTAGTTGGTGATGGAAACGGAAAAGTTGGATATGGAACTGGTAAGGCTCGTGAAGTTCCTCTGGCTATTCAAAAAGCAATGGATAAAGCCAAAAGAGCAATGAAGCCAGTCCCATTAGTAAATGGAACTTTGCACTATCCTATTACATCATCTGTTGGTGCTGCTAAAGTATATATGCAGCCCGCATCTGAAGGAACAGGCGTTATTGCTGGTGGACCGATGCGAAGTGTTTTAGAAGCAGTTGGTGTTCATAATATTTTGGCAAAGTGCAATGGTACTCGTAATCCAATTAGTGTCGTTAGAGCTACTGTTGAAGGTTTAACTCAAATGTCATCACCACAGATAGTTGCTGCAAAGCGCGGTAAAACAGTTGAACAAATTACTGGAGAAGTCTGATGGCTGAGGAAAAAGTAAAACTAAAAGCAGCCCCTAAGAAAGCAGCTCCAAAAGTTACTGATACTAAGGTTGTAGCTACTAAAGCAGTTGAAACAAAAAAAACACCTGCTAAAAAAGCTGCATCTACAAAACCAACAGTAAGTGTGACATTAGTAAAAAGTTTTCATGGTCGTCTTCCTAAGCATCGTGCTACGGTAACTGGTTTAGGATTAAAAAGAATTAACCACACAGTTGTTCTCGAAGACACGCCAGAAGTAAGAGGCATGATTAATAAAGTGTCTTACTTATTAAAAGTAGAGGGTTAAAAAATGAATTTAAATACTTTGAAGCCTGCATTAGGTGAAAAAACTAGCAGAAAGCGAGTCGGAAGAGGAATAGGCTCTGGAATGGGTAAAACTGCGGGCCGTGGCCATAAAGGCCAAAAATCTCGTTCTGGTGGATTCTCAAAGGTTGGTTTTGAAGGTGGTCAGATGCCACTTCAAAGAAGACTACCTAAAGTTGGCTTTTCATCAAGGGTCTCTATAGTAACTTCTCAGGTAACCCTATCTCAGTTAGATAAATTAACTGAAACTGATATTAATATTGATGTTCTTAAGAAACATAATCTAGTTACTAAAAATATATTAAGAGTCAAGGTTATGCTATCGGGTGAAATCAATCGCGCTATAAATTTAGTTGGAATTAAGCCAACTAAAGGTGCTAAAGCTGCTATTGAAGCTGCGAAAGGAACCATAAGCGAGTAATGAAATGAGTGAAGATCTATTAAAACGCATCCTATACCTAGTTGGTGCTTTAATCGTTTTCAGACTTGGAACGCATATTGTGATTCCTTTTATATCTCAGACTGCGCTTGCCTCACTTGTTGAAGATAACAGAACTGGTATTTTAGGAATGATGAATATGTTCTCTGGTGGAGCCTTAGAGCGCTTATCAATTTTTACGCTTGGAATTATGCCTTACATTTCGTCATCAATTATCATGAACCTCATGACATCAGTTGTTCCTAAATTTGAGCAACTCAAAAAAGAAGGCGATCGAGGTAGAAGAACGATAACTCAGTACACTAGAATGGGTACGGTTTTTTTAGCGGTATTTCAATCTTATGGCGTATCGATTGCGCTCCAGTCTCAATCAGGTGGAGGCGTAGCGTTAGTTACAAGTCCTGGTCTAACGTTTAGTTTTGTAACAGTGGTTACGTTAACTACTGGCACACTTTTCTTGATGTGGCTTGGTGAACAAATTAGTGAAAAAGGAATTGGTAACGGAATCTCGATGATCATTTTTGCGGGTATTGTTGCAGGTTTGCCATCTTCATTTGGAAACACACTCAGCATGGTAGGTACCGGTGAATTAAGTGTATTTATTGTAGTATTAATGTTGGCAATGGTTGTTTTAGTAATGGCATTTGTTGTCTTCATGGAGCGAGGGCAAAGAAGAATCGCAGTAAATTATGCTAAGAGACAACAGGGACGAAAAATGGTAGGTGGACAAACTTCATATCTACCTCTTAAGATCAATATGGCAGGTGTTATTCCACCAATTTTTGCCTCTAGTATTATTCTATTTCCTGCAACTTTAGGTGGTTGGTTCTCTCAGTCTGAGGGGATGGGTTGGTTAGCAGATATTACTTCAAGTATCTCTCCAGGACAACCCCTCTATATAATTTTTTATGGCGCAGCTATTATCTTTTTTACATTTTTTTATACCGCATTAACTTTTAATGCTAAAGATACTGCAGATAATTTACGTAAATCAGGCGGCTTCATTCCAGGTATTAGACCTGGCCAACATTCGGCAGATTATATTGACGCCGTAACATCAAGACTAACAGCAGTAGGTGCTATTTACATTACAGCAGTATGCCTACTTCCAGAGTTTTTAATTTTATATTGGAACGTACCGTTCTACTTTGGCGGCACCAGTCTTTTGATTATTGTTGTTGTAGTAATGGATTTTATAGCACAAGCGCAATCTCATATGATGTCCAATCAGTATGAAGGTTTAATGCGTAAAGCAAATTTAAAGTAAGGGTAAGTTATGAAAGTAAGAGCATCAGTTAAAAGAATTTGTAAAGATTGCAAAATTATTAAGAGGCATGGAGTAATTCGTGTCATATGTAAAGAGCCACGTCATAAGCAGAGACAAGGTTGAAGACATTGACAGACGTTGATTTACAAAGTAAAATTGCACGATTTTTCAACTATAAAATTTTGAATGGCATTATCCATTCAAAAATATAATTTTTTGAGGCATAGGTAGATTATATGGCACGTATTGCAGGCATAAATATTCCAACTAATAAACATATTGTAATTGGTTTACAATCAATTTTTGGTATTGGAGAAACTAGATCAAAACTAATTTGTAAGACACTGAAGTTAGAACCAAGCACGAAAGTGTCTGCGCTAACTGAAGATCAGCTAGAGTCAATTCGTGGAGCTATCTCTCAATTTGAAGTTGAAGGTGACTTGCGACGTGATGTTGCAATGAACATTAAGCGTCTAAGAGATTTAGGTTGCTATCGTGGTATCCGTCACAGAAAGGGTTTGCCATTACGTGGTCAAAGAACTAAAACAAACGCTAGAACTCGTAAGGGTCCGCGTCGTTTAATTAAATAATTAAGGCATAAGTTACTATGGCAAAAGATCAAACAGTTAAAAAGAAATCTAAAAAAGTCGTCTCTGACGGTATTGCACATATTCATGCAACTTTCAATAATACTATTGTGATGATTACAGATCGGCATGGAAACACTTTATGCTGGGCAACTTCAGGTGGTGCAGGCTTTAGAGGCTCAAGAAAATCGACACCTTTTGCTGCTCAAGTTGCGGCTGGTAACTGTGGTGAAAAAGCACAAGCTTTTGGAATGAAAAATGTAGAAGTTCGAGTTAAAGGCCCTGGCCCTGGACGTGATTCTGCAATACGGGGCTTGAATGCGCAAGGATTAAAAATTCAATCAATAACAGATGTGACGCCTATACCTCATAATGGTTGTCGTCCTTCTAAGAAACGTAGAGTATAAGGATAAATTATGGCAAGATATACAGGTCCTACATGTAAATTAGCACGCCGTGAAGGTGTTGACTTAGAGCTTAAGAGTGGAATTAGATCTATAGATTCTAAATGTAAATTAACTCAACTTCCTGGTGTACATGGAGCTAATGCCCGTCGACAAAAGGGTAGTGAATATGGTTTGCAGCTTCGTGAAAAGCAAAAAGTTAGACGTATCTATGGTGTATTAGAAAAGCAGTTTAGTCTTTATTATAAAAAAGCTAGCGCAAAAAAAGGACCAACTGGAGAAAATTTACTGTCTCTTCTTGAGTGTCGCCTTGATAACGTTGTCTATAGAATGGGTTTTGCATCAACGCGTGCGGAAGCTAGACAGTTAGTGTCACATAAATCAATTGTAGTAAATGGAAAATTGGTTAATATACCTTCTTTTCAAGTGAGTGCAAATGATGAAATCTCTGTAAGAGAAAAAGCTAAAAAACAAAGCCGAATTCAGCTAGCGCTTGAAATTTCTGGCCAGAGCGGATTATCAGAGTGGTTGGACGTTGATAATAAAGCATTGAAAGGTGTGTTTAAAAATGTACCTGCTCGCGATGAATTATCTTCAGATATTTCAGAGCAATTAATCGTTGAATTGTATTCTAAATAGGAATTAAATATGCAAGGAAGTGCAAGAGATTTTCTAAAACCAAAACTAGTTGATTCAGTTGAGTTATCTAAAAATGAATACCGTGTAGTTCTAGAGCCTTTTGAAAGAGGGTTTGGACATACATTAGGGAATTCAATTAGAAGAACATTATTATCTTCTATGGTTGGGTCTGCTATTACAGAAGTCGCAATTGATGGAGTAATGCATGAATTTTCAACGATTGAAGGCGTTCAAGAAGACGTTCTAGATATACTCCTAAATCTTAAAGAAGCCTCTATTGGTTTAAATTCAAGTGAAAGCGCAACAGTTATTATTGAAAAACAAGGGCCATGTGAACTAACAGTTGCAGATATTGAAGCAAATGGTACCGACGTTTCTGTATTTAATCCTGAGAAAGTAATTGCCACAGTAAATGAAGGCGGGAAAATTAGAATGACTGTCGTTATCGGCACTGGTGTTGGTTATGATGTTGCTGTTGCTAGAACAGTTGATTCCGAGACTATTGGAAGTATTCAGTTAGATGCGAGCTTTTCGCCAATCAAGAGGGTTAGTTTTACAGTTGAGTCTGCAAGGGTTGAGCAAAAAGTGAACCTAGATAGATTGAATATTATTATTGAAACGAATGGGTCAGTTAATGCTGAAGATGCTGTGAAGAGAGCTGCAACTATTCTTCAAGACCAATTATCATCATTTGTTGAATTGGAGCCAGTAATAGAGGAGGAGCCACAACCAACATCAGATGATTTTCCTCCAATGTACTTATCGGCTGTTGATGAGCTTGAACTTACAGTTCGTTCTGCAAACTGCTTGAAGGCTGAACAGATCTACTATATTGGTGATTTAATTCAAAAATCAGAGCAAGACTTACTTAGAACTCCAAATTTAGGACGCAAGTCACTTAATGAAATTAAAGAAGTTTTAACTGAGAAAAATTTAGAACTTGGTACAGAAATTGAAAACTGGCCGCCAGTTGACCTAATGAGTGAATAAGGATAAATAATGAGACACAGAAAGTCAGGTAGACAATTAAATAGAAATTCATCGCATAGAAAGGCCATGTTTAAGAATATGGCAAATTCATTAATATTGCATGAAACAATTAAAACTACACTTCCTAAAGCAAAAGAGTTGAGGCGTGTTATTGAGCCTCTTATTACTAGAGCTAAAGCAGATAGTGTTGCTAATCGTCGTCATATTTTCTCTAAACTTAGAGATGATGCTATGGTTGCTAAGTTGTTTACGCAATTGGGACCTTTTTATCAAGACCGCCCAGGTGGATATATACGAATTTTAAAAGCAGGTTTTCGTACAGGTGATAAAGCTCCAATGGCGTTAGTTCAATTAGTTGACTTTGAAGGCCAAGAAGAGGTTATTATTGAAGCACCTAAGAAAGAAACTAAAGCTGCTGCACCTAAGAAAGAAACTAAAGCTGCTGCACCTAAGAAAGAAACTAAAGCTGCTGCACCTAAGAAAGAAACTAAAGCTGCTGCACCTAAGAAAGAAACTAAAGCTAAAGCGACAAAAAAAGAATCATAAAGGAATTATCATATGCCAGCAATTAAAGTAAGAGAGAACGAACCATTTGATATTGCACTTCGTCGTTTCAGACGTCTTTGTGATAGAGCAGGTGTTATTACAGATGTTAGAAAAAAAGAGTATTTTGAGAAGCCTACTTGGGTTAATAAGCGTAAAAAAGCTGCTGCAGTTAAAAGAACCCATAAAGAAATGTCTAAAAATCGAATTCACCGTAAACGTATGTACTAAGCGCTGTATTTAGTGCGAAAGTAAATCAAATATGTCAAAGCTAAAACAACTCATTACTAACGACATGAAGTTAGCAATGAAGGCTAAAGACAAACAAGCCCTCAAAGCAATTCGTATGATTCTTGGGGCAATCAAACAAAGAGAAATAGATGAGCGCATTGAATTGACTGACGGTCAAGCTTTGTCTGTAATTCAAAAAATGGTCAAGCAGCGCAAAGACTCAATATCACAATTTTCAGATGCTGGAAGAATTGACTTAGTTGATATAGAAGAAGCAGAGCTTTTAATTATTAATAATTACATGCCAAAGCAACTAAGTAAAGAAGAGGTTGAGTCTGAAGTTAATAAAGCTATCTCCGAAACAGGGGCGGCTTCAATGAAAGATATGGGTAAGCTAATGGGCGTCCTAAAAAGTAAGCTTGATGGAAAGGCTGATATGGGAGTCGTTTCTCAGCTGATCAAATCCAAACTCTCTTAGTTAAAGATTAGTTGAGCGCACTGCTCACTATTTCCTCCATAACTACAAAAGTTGAACTGTGTTGAACATTGGGTAGTGATGAAATCTTCTCACCCAAGACTTTACGGTAACTCTCCATATTTTCAGTTCTAACTTTAAGCAAATAATCAAAATTAGATGCAATCATATGACATTGCTCTACCTCTGGTATTTCTTTAATCGCTCTATTGAATGCATTTAGAGCATTTGTCTTAGTATCATCCATCTTAATTTGAACAAATGCAATATGATTGTTTTTAATCAACTCATGATCAATGATTGCCGTGTAGCCCTTAATATATCCGGCCGCCTCTAATTTTTTAATGCGCTTTAAACAGGGCGTTTTAGATAATCCAATTTTATTTGATAATTCAGTAATGGTCATCCGACCATCGCCCTGAAGAAGCTTAAGGATCTTATGATCGAAGTTATCTATACTAGCCATAATAACTAAATAATAAAAAATAATAGATTTATTATAATCTTTTATTAATAATATAAGTCTTTAAATACTGTTATTAGATATCATATAGTTATTATAACTATTAAATCTAAATTAAAATAATATCCAAAGTATTGTTATTTAAAATAAATGCAGAACCAATTCAATTCAAAAATATTTGAAATAGATTACTCCCCTTCTCGAAAAAATATGAGAAATGCTAGAGTTATGGATGAAGGAGAGATACTAAATTACCTTAAATTATTTGAAAAAACTAGTTTAAATCAAAGAAAAGATTTGCAGCAGAAGACTGCTAGTCTTATTAAAGATTTAAGAGTTTCAAATCAACCTGACTTGTTGTCATTGTTTATCTCTGAATATAATTTGACAAGCGATGAGGGGCTATCATTAATGACCTTGGTTGAGGCGTTCCTAAGAGTTCCAGATAATAAAACAAGGGATAAGTTGTTTATTGATAAGGTTGCCAGAAAAGGTTGGACTAAGCATATAGGTGGTAGTAAATCATCAATGGTTAATATTGCAACAATTGCACTTACTATCGCAGACAAGATGATTGCGCATGGAAGCAATAATGAAATTAAAAATAGAATAAAAAAAGCATTAGAAATTTTATCTAGGCCTGGCGTTCGATTTAGTGCAAATAATGTGATTCAATTTTTTGCTAAGCAGTTTGTCTTTGCTGAAAATATTCAAAATGCAATCAAATCAAGCAAGGCTCAAAAAGGGCTGTATTCATTTGACATGCTTGGTGAGGCCGCCTGGACTATGGAAGATGCGGATAAGTATTTTTTATCCTACAAGAATGCATTAATAGAAATTGGAGAGCATAGGCAATCAGAAAATGTATTTGAAGCTGACGGAATATCCGTAAAACTATCCGCGCTTCACCCGAAGTATGATTTTATGCATAGAGACAGAGTTCTTTCTGAATTATTGCCTCGAATAATTGAGCTGGTTCATATCGCTCAAAAATATAATATTGGAATTAATATTGACGCCGAAGAGGCAGAGCGCCTAGATCTATCATTGGACGTTATCGATCAAATTATGAGCTCCATTGCAAATACATCATGGAAGGGATTTGGTGTTGTAGTTCAAGCCTATCAAAAACGCTCACCATATGTAATTGATTGGTTGGATCAGAGCTGTAAAAAACATCATCTAAAGATTATGGTAAGGTTAGTTAAGGGTGCTTATTGGGATAGTGAAATTAAAAAAGCCCAAGTCATGGGAGAAGTTGATTATCCAGTTTTTACAAAAAAAATAAATACGGACTACTCATTTCTAGTGTGTGCTCAAAAGCTACTCTTGTTAAGGGGTTATATTTATCCTCAATTTGCAAGCCATAATGCACATTCATTAGTCAGCGTCTGTGAAATTGCTGGAGACAATATGGGGTTTGAAGTACAAAGGCTGCATGGTATGGGCGAGTCTCTTCATAATCACATTAAAAGTAAATATGGTGTCTCTTCAAGGGTCTATGCTCCAATTGGAAGTCACAAAGAGTTACTAGCTTATCTAATGAGGAGATTATTAGAAAATGGGGCAAATAGCTCCTTTATTAATCATTTATTTGATGAAAGTATTAAACCAGAAAGTTTAGCGATTGATGTTTTTTCTGAAGTCGAAGAAGACACGAATAAATCTCATTCAAAAATACCACTTCCTAAAGATATATATAAAAGTATTCGTCAAAACTCAGCCAGCATTATGCTTACTGAGCAAAATGAGGTTGACTTATTATTTCAAAGCCAGGAGTTTTGGTTGAAAAACAAATGGCAAGCAAAATCAATGATCTATGGGCTAACCTTGGAAGATGCCTATGAGGAGGAAGTAAAAAATCCATCTGATACTTCTGATACAGTTGGGAGTGTGCTTTACGCTGATCACTCTCAGCTAGAGCATTGCTTAGTATCCGCACAAAATGTATTTAATTCAAATTCCCAAAACCAAGAAAGGATGCTTGAGAGTTTAGATAGGGCAGCTGAACTCTATGAGGAAAATCAATTTGAATTGATGGCGCTTGCAATGCGAGAGGCTGGAAAGACTTATCAAGATGCCATTGATGAAGTTAGGGAGGCGGTTGATTTTTTACGTTATTATTCAAACTTAGCACGAAAAGTAATGCCTAACAAAAGAAAGGCCATGGGGGTTTTTGTTTGTATTAGCCCGTGGAACTTTCCTTTAGCAATTTTTACGGGTCAAATTGCTGCGGCACTAGCTTCTGGAAACGTTGTAATTGCGAAACCAGCTGAAAGTACCTCTTTAATAGCCTATAGAGCAAGTGAGTTATTAATAGAGGCTGGAATTCCTTTGGGTACATTTCAGTTGTGCTTAGGAAGGGGCTCGGATGTTGGCTCTTATCTGTCTAGTAGTTCAATAATTTCTGGTGTAGCCTTTACAGGCTCAACAACTGTAGCAAAACAAATTAAACGCAACCTAGTTAAAAATGGAAATCCAGAGGCAAGAGTTATTGCTGAAACTGGGGGTTTAAATGCAATGGTAGTAGATTCAACAGCCTTATGCGAGCAGGTAACGAGAGACGTTATTGATGGAGCGTTTAAAAGTGCAGGACAGCGTTGCTCGGCGCTTAGAGTTCTTATGATTCAGGAAGAATGTTTTGATGAAACTCTGAAAATGATTAAGGGCGCAATGATGGAGCTCAATATTGGCAATCCTAAACACTTGTCTACCGATTGTGGCCCAGTTATAAATGATGATGCAAGACTAAAGCTTCAAGGCTATATTGATCAATCAAGAAAAAGAAGCCAAATAATTGGGGAAATTCAATGCAATCTTAATGCTGGTTATTATGTCTCTCCAACTATTATCCATCTCAAATCTATTGATGAAATTAATGAAGAATTTTTTGGCCCAATTCTTCATGTTATTTCATATAAGAGTAGTGAATTAGAGGATATGATTGATCGTTTAAATAACAAAGGCTTTGGATTGACGTTTGGTATTCATTCCAGAATTGACAAGCAAGTAGAGGAAATTACATCTAGGGTCAATGCTGGAAATATTTATGTGAATCGTAATCAAATTGGCGCTATTGTTGGATCTCAGCCTTTTGGCGGTGAAGGCTTGTCGGGAACTGGCCCCAAGGCAGGTGGCCCAAGCTCACTGCATGGATACAGCCAGAGTATAGCTTCAACTAAGGCAACCGATCATGAGCTTAAACTCTATGGTAATATAGAAGTTAATGATTTGATTTTGCCAAGTAACCTAATAACTACAGGTTTGATATCTAAAATGCAAAAAAAGTTTTCATTTATTGAAAGTGATTTTTTTGATTTTTTATATGAAGAAATATCTAAATATTCAGCCAAGATTTCCTTACCTGGACCTACTGGAGAATCAAATAATATTAGATATAAACCCAAGGGGGCTGCGCTATGCCTTGGTCCAACAGAGGTCGACACACTTAAACAAACTTTGTTGTCTCTTGTATTAGGTAACAGTGTTATCAGTCTTATTCAAGAAGACGAATACAACTCTTTAATTGCATTAGGGTTTAGTAAGGAAAATATATTCAGGCTAACTAATGGACCGAGCCTTAACTTAATGAGAAGTGGGTCGTATAAAGTAGTGCTTTATTTTGGCAGCTTAATATCAGTTGAAAGGTTAATTTTTGACTTTCGTTCAGAGATTGTTCCAATTATGAGCTCGCTTTATGAGACTTGGCAATTAGTTAATGAGCGGGTTATCACTGAAGACACTACTGCATCTGGTGGCAATGCCAATCTCTTAGCGCTTTAATCTTTATTTCTGGCTTTAAATGATGTTGGTGTTAATTTAGTTTGGCCAATGAACCATCTTACAAATGAAGAGGGATCTGAGTAGCCAAGCTGATATGAAACTACTTTAACTGAAAGGCCGCTTTGAAGCATATTTTTGGTTTTTTTTAGCTTGAAGTTGTTTAGTACTTTTCGGAATGTTGTATTTTCTTTTGATAGCTGGTAACGAAATTTATTAGTACTGATGCCAAGTTGGTCTGATATTACTTGAATATTGATATTGCTATAGTGATTTTCATAATTGCTCATTAGAACTTCTATATTTGTAATAAGGTTTTTCTTGCCATCTTTTTTATCCATTTTTTCTTGTGCAATTGCCTTTAAGTAATCAACGAGTTGCGTGTTTGAAATAGCATTCTTTTTTAAATAATTTTTTTTACTAATAACAATTGAAGTTTCTGAGCTTTGAGAATTTATTGGGCAATTAAAAACTGACTCCTCTTTGATGGCGCTTCCAACAGTAAGTATTTTTGTATTAATGCATCTAATTGGAAATCTTTTAGATCTAATAAAAGCAGCAAGTATTGAAAGACATAGATTCTCATAAATAGATCCATGTTTAATATTTGGATTTGCAATAAATATTACTTTAACTTCGGTTGATTCTTCTCTTATGGCAAAATTAATACCCTCTAATTCAATATTTACATAAGCTTGAAGTAATTTAAAGCCCTCTTTTAAGTGTCGTGAATAAACAAACATCAAGCCAAATGCTTCAGCATAGTTTGGTCTTATTTGAGCTAATCGAGCATAATTAATTGTGATTAATTCATCATTAAAAACTGATTCAGCTTCTATAAAAAATTTTAAAAAAACATCAACTGGAAGCGTTAAATTTTGATTTAACAACATACTTCCTGATAAGCCAATTCTATGACAAATATCATTTACCTTGTCTGGATAAATTTGATGTAATCTCTTGATTGATCTCCAAACTGCGCTATTTGTATTCATATTATTTCAACATCAATCTAAGATATAAAGTGTCGTCCATAGAAAAGATAGCTTTAACTAACTATTATAAAATGTTAATATTTTATTATATTATGATAACTAAAATCTATTTTTTATAACTATACTAGTTATTCAATTAGTAAATTTATAATTCATTTACTACAACGCTTTAAATAAGGATTAATTGTTATGCTAGAAACTATATTCCAATATTCGCTACTATCTTTTTTCCTTTCTATTGTATTAATTTTAGTAGCTTTAGTGAAGTTTCAAATCAAACCTTGGCAATTATGGCTAATGGCTATTGGATTGACGTATCCAGGTGCCGTAATTGCCGATCATTTTGGCGCTCAGCTTATACTTCTTGCACTTCTAGCTATTGGAGTACTCATTGTCCCAAGTGTTAGATTATTATTGTTTACTAAGCCTCTTTACAAGGCAATGCGTAAATCTCTTCCTCCGATTGGTTTAACGGAAAGTATTGCACTTGAGGCGGGAAGTGTTTGGTGGGATGCTGAGTTATTTCAAGGAAATCCTGATTGGAAAAAACTATCAGACCTTGAGGCTACTGAACTGACTGCTGAGGAGAAAAGTTTTGTTGATAATGAAGTTGAAACTCTTTGCTCTATGGTCGATTCATATGAAATTGTTTCTAGTGAAGATTTGCCTAAAGAGGTTTGGCAATTTATTTTTGATAAAGGTTTTTTGGGCTTGATTATTCCAAAAGAATTTAATGGCCTTGGTTTTTCTCATTTTGCACATGCCATAATTGTCGGAAAACTTTCATCGGCTTCTCAATTTTTGGGAATTTCAGTTATGGTCCCAAATTCATTAGGGCCAGGCGAGCTATTATTAAAGTATGGAACAGAAGAGCAAAAACAACATTACTTGCCTCGACTCGCAAAAGGAAAAGAGGTGCCATGCTTTGGGCTAACTTCTACAGTCGCTGGATCTGATGCAGGCTCTTTGGAAGATAATGGAATAGTCTGTTACGGCGAGCACGAAGGTAAAAAAGTTTTGGGCTTAAAATTAAATTGGGAAAAACGGTATATCACTCTTGCGCCGATTGCTACAGTTATTGGTTTGGCTTTTAAAGCATATGATCCTGATAATTTATTGCCAGCTGACCACCCTCTTTATAAGAAAAATGATTTAGGAATTACGTGTGCGCTTATTCCACGAAAAACTGAGGGTTTAAGTATAGGAACACGTCATCGCCCTATTGGCGAGCCATTTCAAAATGGTCCAATTTATGGTAAAGATGTTTTTATACCAATGGACTGGGTTATTGGCGGTGACAAAATGATTGGCCATGGCTGGAGAATGCTTATGGAGTGCCTAAGTGTTGGCAGAGGAATTTCGTTGCCTGTAACTGGAGCTTCTGCCACTCAGGCTATGCTTTTAACTACTAGCACCTATGCACAAACCCGAGAACAGTTTGGAATTCCAATTGCAAAAATGGAGGGAATCCAAGAAAAACTTTCGAATCTCGCTACAAATGCATTTCGAGCAACTGCAAACATTAATCTTTCTACTTGGGCGCTTGATGCTGGACACCGTCCATCAATTATTTCAGCAATAGTGAAATATAGAAACACACAGTTATTACAAAACTCTTCGATAGATGCTATGGACGTTCATGGCGGCAGAGGGGTAATGCAAGGTAAAAGAAATTATGTTTCAAATGTCTACTCTGGGGCGCCAGTTGCAATTACAGTTGAAGGCGCAAACATTCTAACTAGAAGTTTAATGATTTTTGGACAGGGCCTGATTAGGTGCCACAAAACTTTGTTAGATGAATTAACAGCGCTTCATGATGACGGGAAGGATGCAATAAAGAATTTTGATAAAGCACTAGTAACTCATGTTGGAAGCTTTATTAATAACATCGCAAGAGCAATTGTTTATTCCTGGACTAGAGGCAGATTAGCAAAACCTTACGGTGATAAAACCACAAAGCTATACTACAGAAGCCTATCAGTGTTATCGGCAAAGTTTGCCGTTTTAACCGATATTGCTTCTTTGTTACTGGGAGGCTCTTTAAAAAGAAAAGAGATGGTGTCCGGTCGATTTGCTGATGCAATTTCTGCAATGTATGAAATCAGTTCATGCATAAAGCTTTATGAGGAAAAGTTCCAGAATGATAATAATGTTGAAAGCATTCTTAAATTATCAGTTCTCACATTAGCTCAAGAGGCTGATGTTGCGATGCGAGAAAATATAGAAAGTATGCCAATTAATAAGGTTATTAAATCGATACTAAGGTTTCTATTTTTTCCTTTTTCAGTTACTAACGATAAAATTAATGATAAATTAATCATTGCTACTTCAAATTCTATTACTGATATTGACTGGTTGATAGATAACTTATCTACATGCATTTGTTCAAACTTAAAAGAAAAACCTGGTCACCCTTTTTATATTTTGTTTCAAGGCTATGAAGCTGGACTTAAGCTAAA
Source organism: uncultured Gammaproteobacteria bacterium (assembly GCA_913057955.1). Classification (GTDB taxonomy): domain Bacteria; phylum Pseudomonadota; class Gammaproteobacteria; order PS1; family Pseudothioglobaceae; genus Pseudothioglobus. Next base: position 22,380 of record CAJXOB010000011.1, read on the forward strand.
AGTGCTTAGAGACAAAGCAAAAAAAGCAGGTTACAAGTATAAGCCGAGCATAACCTTAGAGTTTTGGCTTCAAGGTCTTGTTGACAATAAAACTTTAACAACTAGAGATAAAGACGATTGGATAAGTTGGAACAACACTCTTCTCGAAGCATTGAAAGTTGATGATTTTGAAAATTTAGAGAATTAAATATATAGGAAAACTATGAAACAATATTTTGATAAAGCTTTTAGCAAGATTGCAGTACTTGGTTCGGGAACAATGGGCGGTCAAATAGCAGCGCACTTTGCTAATTTAGGGTTTGATGTGGTAATGTTTGATACAAGTGAAGAGGCGCTAAAGAAATCTCTCACTATGTTGAAAAAATTAAAGCCTACGCCGTTTGCAAGTCCGTCAATAGCTAGTTTAATTAAGACTTCAACGTATGAAAACCTGGGCGCATTATTGCAGTGTGATTTCATAATTGAGTCTATTGTTGAAAATATTGATATCAAAAAACAACTTTTTTTGAAAATCGCTCCTTTTGTAAATGATCGCGCAGTCTTGGTGACAAATACCTCGGGGCTGTCAATTCAAAAAATTGCTGAGCATTCTCCAGAAAGTTTGAGAAGTAGAATTTTTGGTGTTCACTTCTTCAATCCTCCTAGATATTTGCCTCTTGTTGAATTAATACGCACTTCATTTAGTGATGAAAAGTTGCTGACTATAGCCGAAGGATTTATTACCTCTGCATTAGGAAAAGAGGTTGTGTATGCGAAAGATAGCCCAGCTTTTATTGCTAATAGAATAGGTGTTTTTTCTTTATTGGCTGTATTAAGGCATGCTGAAAATTTCTCTCTCTCAGCCGATACGGTTGATGCGTTAACTGGAAAGAGGATTGGAAGGCCTGCTAGTGCAACATTCAGAACGCTAGATGTTGTTGGTCTTGATGTGATGTCGAACGTTGTTAAGAATGTTTATGAAAATGCTAAGGATGATCCCTGGATTGAGCTGTTCAAACTTCCTGACTGGATAGATCATTTAATTGAAAAAGGGTCACTCGGAAGCAAGACTAAAAAAGGCATATATGAGAAAGTAGGAAAGAATATCAATGTCTATGATCCAGCTACTGGAGAATATAGACTCTCAGATAAAGCCATTAGTTCAAAGGTTAAGAAAATACTCAAAGATAATGGAAGTATTGAGAATTCATTATTGGAGCTTTCAAAATCTGACGATCCTCAAGCGCAATTTTTATGGTCGGTTCATCGTGATGTTTTTCATTATGCTGCCTTTCACCTTGAGCATGTTGCTGAAACAGTAAGATGTGTTGACCTTGCGCTAAGGTCAGGATTTGCATGGCAGAAAGGTATTTTTGAGCAGGTTCAACTTACAGGCTGGAGCAAGGTTAGAGAGGCCTTTAACATTGATATTAGTAGTGGCAAAACCCTTTCCCAAGAGCCTCTTCCAAGCTGGGTTATGGACAAAGATTTTGTTTATTCAGATGATGGGGCTTTTGATCCGAATAAAAATCAATATATTCCAAGATCCACTCACCCAGTCTATGAAAGACAACTTCATAAGCGTCTTCTTGAGGGAGAAAAACAATACCAGCAAGATATTTTGCTTGAGGGTGAGGCAACTAAGTTGCTTGATATCGGTGATGGTATTGCCAGTGTTTCTTTTAAAACAAAAATGAATGTTTTAAGTTCAAACGTTTTAACTGAGCTTCCGAAGTGTCTTGACTATCTTGAAGAAAATGGCTTTCATGCTTTAATTTTTAAGCAAGAGCAGGAGCATTTTTGTGCTGGAGCAAATCTATATGAAATAATTTCAGCTATAAAGTTAGGCTTACTAAACAAAGATCCAGGAGTTGCCTCTAAAGCTAAAAAGAAGGCATTTGAGGTTATGAATCCAGGGCTTCCAAAGCTTGGTAAGCTTTACTCCATTAAAAAAACAGTGGCTATGTTGCAAGAGCTGTTGATGCGTTTAAAGCATGGAAAAATATTAACAATTGCAGCGGTTGATGGGTTGGCACTTGGAGGAGGCTGTGAGCTTTTATTGCATTGTAATAAAGTTGTCGCTTCAATGAACTCATACATCGGTCTTGTTGAGGTAGGTATTGGCGCTTTGCCAGCTGGTTGTGGTAGTAAAGAAATGGCGGTAAGAGCATTTCTCAATAAAGAAGCGGATGATATATTTCCTTTGCTTTCTAAACATTTTGAGCAAATTGCTATGGCCAAAGTTTCGGCAAGTGCATTAGAGGCAAGAGAAATGGGTTATTTAAAGAGTGATGATGTAATTATTGCTAATCCAAATGAGTTGCTTTATGTTGCAAAACAGCAGGCACTGTCATTACTAGAATCTGGGTTTAAATCTCCTTTAGATGCAACATTTAAAGTTGTTGGAAAGGCTGGGTATGCAAATATTATGGCTCAAATTGCCAATCTTTATGAGGGCCATTTTATGTCAGAGCATGATAAGTACTGCGTAACTTCTTTGGCAAAAGTCATGACTGGCTCTGAAGTAGAAGAAAATACAACAGTGAACTCACAAATGTTATTAGACCTTGAGAGAAAGTACTTTGTAGAGCTTTTAGGTACTCAGAAAACGCAAGATAGAATTGAGTTTATGCTCAGAAATAGTAAACCACTTCGAAATTAACTGGAGATCATTATGAGAAAAGCTTATATTATTGATGCAAAGAGGACTCCTGTTGGCAAAGTAAGGGGTTTATTGTCTAAAACTAGGGCGGATGATTTATTGATTCATGCAATACAAAGTGTTTTGAAAGCGTCCGATGCTAGCGAAGCAATTAATAAAAATATTGATGACATTATTGTCGGCTGTGCAATGCCAGAGGGCCCTCAGGGTCTTAATATCGCTCGTATTGCAACTTTACTTGCCGGTTTGCCAGATTCAACTCCTGCCTACACTTTAAATAGGTTTTGTTCTTCAGGGCTTCAGTCAGTATCCAATGCTGCTGACTTAGTAAAATCGGGATCAGCTGACTTGGTCATAGCCGCTGGAGTAGAGAGTATGAGTAGCGTCCCCATGACTGGCTTCAAGCCATCTATGAATCCTAAAATTTTATCAGATGAAAATATTTCTATTGCATATGGGATGGGCTTAACAGCAGAAAAGGTAGCTCAGAAATATAATATTTCAAGAGAGGCGCAAGATGAATTTGCATTTGCGAGCCATCAAAAAGCAATTCTTGCGAACAATAATGGTTCATTTTCAAATGAAATATCTCCGATCACTACAACTGAAAATGGCTACTCAATTAACTCTAATGAATATACAACTCGTTCTAATATTGTCTCTAAAGATGAAGGGCCAAGGGAAGATACAAGTCTTGAAGTTTTGGCAAAACTAAGAACTGTATTTGCACTGGATGGTTCAGTTACTGCAGGAAACAGTTCACAAATGTCTGATGCTGCGGCCGCAGTTCTTGTTGCAAGTGAAGAGGCAGTTGAGAAATATAATTTAACACCAAAAGCTGAGTTCATGGGCTTTTCAGTTGCAGGTGTTCCTGCAGAAATTATGGGAATTGGCCCAGTTAAGGCAATCCCTAAAGTTTTAAAATCAACAGGTTTAAGTCTTGATGATATTGGTTGGATTGAGCTTAATGAAGCCTTTGCTGCACAGTCTTTAGCTGTAATTAAAGAGCTGGACCTTGATCCTGAAAAAGTCAACCCACTTGGGGGTGCAATTGCTCTGGGGCATCCATTAGGCGCCACAGGGGCCATAAGGATTGCTACTTTAGTGTCTGCTATGCAACGAGAAAATATTGATTATGGCATGGTCACAATGTGTATTGGAACTGGAATGGGCGCAGCTGGAATACTTAAAAATATAAGAAATTAAATGAAAAAACAAAATTTTATCAATAAGTTAAGGCTGCCAATTATTCAGTCACCAATGTTCATCGTTTCTAATGCGAGACTTGTTATTGCATCATCAAAGGCGGGAATTGTTGGATCATTTCCATCAGCTAATTGTCGAACTCTAGAAGCGCTTGATCAAGCTTTTTCTGAAATAACCGAAGCTTTAGGCTCAGGTAAAGAAGCCTTTCCTTGGGCGGTTAACCTTATTGTAAGTAAAATGTATGCTCGGAGTAATAATGACCTAGATTTAATTCTTAAACACCAGCCACCAATCGTAATTACTTCACTTGGTAATCCCAAAGAGGTTGTTGAAAAAGTTCATAAATATGGTGGGCTAGTTTTTTCAGATGTTATTAATTTATACCACTCAAAGAAAGCAATTGATGCTGGAGTTGACGGTTTAATATTGGTTTGTAATGGTGCAGGCGGGCATACTGGTGAATTATCACCATTTGCTTTTGTATCTGAAGTGAGAGAGATTTTTGATGGAACAATTATTGTGGGCGGAAGTATTAGCTCAGGTGATTCAGTTTTGGCAATCCAAGCTATGGGCGCTGACATGGCTTATATGGGAACTCGCTTTATTGCAACAAAAGAAAGCGACGCCACTGATGAGTATAAAGAGATGATACTTAACGCCTCAGCAAGCGACATTATTAAGTCTAATAAAATTACTGGCGTTAATGGAAACTGGCTCGAGCAATCACTAAAAAATGCTGGAATTTCATCTAAAGATGGTGGCTTTAAGCGAACATTGGGTGATTTAAAGAAAATGATAATGCCTCTAATCAAACAAAAACTTAAAGTAGATTTTGATATAAGCAAGGTGACCGCTAAAAGGTGGCGTGATATTTTTTCAGCAGGTCAAGGCGTTGGCTCTATTTCCAATGTTCCAAGTGTTGAGGATTTAGTGTTAGAATTAGAAAAGCAGTATGCTAATTCAAAAAGTCGAATTTTATAAGGATAAGTAATAAATGCTATCGAAGCCATCAAAGCGAGATTTAAAGCACAATAGAACCATTGAAGGCAAAGGTTATCTGAGAGATGATGGGCTTTGGGACATTGAGGTCTTCCTTGTAGATAGCAAAACGTATTCATTTGAAAATATGCACAGAGGCTACATTAGCGCTGGAGAGCCTCTCCATGATATGGCTGTCCGATTAACTCTTGATGACGACAGGAAAATTATCGATATAGAAGCAGTAATTAATGCATCTCCATACAATGTTTGCCCGCAAGCAGTACAAAATTGCCAAAATTTAAAAGGCGAATATTTAATTGCTGGTTTTAACAGAAAGGTTATAAAAACAATGGGCGGTGAAAAAGGATGTAGGCATATTACTGACTTATTGGCTTATGCCGGAACGATTGCTTATCAAACTCTTTGGAAAGAGAAAACTGGTGATGAAACTAATACTATTTCTTTAGAGGAAGCCAAATCAATAGAAAAGAAATTTACAAACTCTTGTTTTGCATTTAAGAAGGATGGAGAGGTTTATAATCAATACAAAGAAATACTGATAAATAGGCTTGAGAAAAGTTAATTAACAAACATAAGGGGAGAGCATGGAAACAGTAATACCAAAAACACTCGAAGAGACAGAGTTTTTTAAAAAACACGGTAATTTAGTTGAGTTTTTTGACAGCTGCTGTCAAGAGCACAACGGAAAAATGGCTTTTGAAAGTTTTGGTGTTGAAATGTCATACGAAGGTCTTTCAGAGAAGGTAAATGCCTTTGCTTCGTGGTTAACTAATAATTTCCAGGCAGGAGATAGGATAGCTGTGATGATGCCAAATATGCTTGCCTACCCCGTAATTGTATATGGCGCATTGAAAGCCGGCATCGTTGTTGTTAATATTAATCCTCTCTATACGCAAAGAGAATTAGAGCATGTTCTTAAAGATAGTGAAACTAAAGTATTGGTAGTTTGGGAGGGTGTCGCTAATGTAGTAGAGAAGTCTAATCTTGCGAATGTAGAAACAGTTATGATTACAACTGTTGGTGACCTTCTTGGATTTAAAGGGAAAATTATTAACTTCGTGGCTAGAAAAGTTAAAAAATTAGTACCCAAATTTAACATTGATAGCGCAGTAATGTTTGATAAAGTATTAAGTGATAATTCAGGAGCAACCCCAGTTAAAGTTGACGTTTCTATTGATAGTACAGCATTTCTTCAATACACTGGAGGCACAACAGGAGTTTCAAAGGGCGCAGTATTGTCTCATCGAAATATCCTTGCAAACATTATCCAAGCGTTTTTCACAATAAACCCAAAAATGTATGATGAATCGAGAAATGATCAGAGAATTGCAATCTGCCCACTACCTCTTTATCATATTTTTGCTTTAACAGTGCACAACTTCATGCTGTTTCATATTGGCGGTAAAAGTGTACTTATTACGAACCCAAGAGACCTTAAAACTTTTGTTTCAATTATGAAAAAACACAAGTTCCATATGATCTCAGGCGTAAACACTCTTTATGAGGCGTTATTAAATTATGATGGCTTTAAGGAGTTAGATTTTAGCAACTTGCTGATGTCATTAAGTGGTGGAATGGCTGCTTTAGATACGACTGCTAAAAGGTGGTATGAAACTACTCAATCGGTTATTTGGCAGGCTTATGGCTTAACTGAGACTTCTCCATTGGTGAGCGTCCCTGATTATAAGCAAACTGAATTTACTGGCTCTGTAGGTTTGCCCGCTGCGTTTACTGAAATTGAAATTCGTGATGAGGATAGCAATGTTTTAACAGAGACTGATGCTGTTGGAGAGCTTTGCGTTCGTGGTCCTCAAGTTATGAGTGGCTATTGGAATTCGGAAGTTACTGGCCTTGATAAAAATAACTGGTTTATGACGGGCGATATTGCTCGAATAGATAAAACTGGTAATATTTTCATTGTTGATCGTAAAAAAGATATGATCATCGTTTCGGGTTTCAATGTATATCCAAATGAGGTGGAGGCTGTTGTTAATGAGCACCCAGCCGTACTTGAGTGTGGATGTGTTGGAATTAAGGGTGAGGCTTCTCAAGAGCTTGTCAAAGTGTTTATAGTTCTTCATGAGGGAAAATCTCTTTCTGAAGAAGAGATTATTAGCTTTTGCCGTGAAAAATTAACAGCTTATAAGGTGCCTAAGCATGTTGAGTTTATTAAGGAAATCCCCAAAACAAATGTTGGTAAAGTACTTAGAAGAGAGCTGAAAACTGAGTCTTAATGAGTGCGTTACTTTGGAAGCCAACTTTAAGCGAAATAGAAAATTCCCAGGCCTGGGAGTTTATCCAGGAAGCTAATAAAAAGTTCAATATAAGTTTGGAAAATTTTCATGACTTGTATAAATGGTCATGCAAATATCCTAAGTCTTTTTGGGAGTTATTTTGGGGATATTCTAAAATTATTGCGGAGAAAGACTCTAAAGAGGTTTTAAAAAATGGCGATGATTTTTTAGGGTCAGAATGGTTTTCAGATTCTAAATTAAATTTCGCAAAAAATCTATTATCCAAAAGAGATCAAACACCTGCTATTGTTTTTTGGGGAGAGGATAAATATAAAAGCTCTTTAACGCACTCTGAATTATACAATCAGGTTGCAAGGCTTTCTCATTGGCTTAAGAAAAGTGGCGTTAGAAAAGGCGACCGTGTTGCTGGCTTGCTTCCTAACATGTCCGAAGCGGTGGTCTCAATGTTGGCAACATCTAGTATTGGTGCAATTTGGACATCTTGTTCTCCTGATTTTGGGGTCCAAGGAGTCCTAGATCGATTTGGCCAAGTTAAGCCTAAAGTATTTATTTGTGTAGATGCGTATCTTTATAACGGAAAGGTTTTTAATTGCCTTGAAAAGAATGCAGAAATAATTTTCAAGTTGCCATCTATTGAGAACACTTTGTTGGTTCGTTATATTGACGAACGATCTTCTTTTGGTGACCTTAATTCTTTTTCAGCCTTCGATGAAGTTGTTGAACAGGAAGTAACTCCTGAATTAATTTTTGAATCTGTTGCGTTTAATGACCCACTCTATATTTTATTTTCATCTGGAACTACTGGCGTTCCAAAGTGTATTGTTCATGGAGTTGGCGGGACTCTAATTCAACACAAAAAAGAGCACACTCTCCACTGTGATATTAAAGAGGGGGAAAGAATCTTTTATTTTTCTACCTGTGGTTGGATGATGTGGAACTGGCTCGTTAGCTCTTTAGCTTCTGGCGCAACGTTAATGCTCTATGATGGCTCGCCGATTCTTAAACATAACGATAGTATTTTGTTTGACTATGTAGATCAAGAGCAAATTAATGTGATGGGTGTATCTGCAAAGTTTTTGGATACTTGCCGGAAAACAAACCTCAATCCCAATACATCTCATAATTTAAAAGATTTAAGAATGATGCTTTCAACAGGGTCAGTATTAAGTGCGGATTGTTTTGATTATGTATATGAGTGTGTAAAGGAAAAAATATGTTTATCCTCCATTTCAGGTGGCACTGATATTGTTTCTTGTTTTGTATTGGGCTCTACAATACTTCCAGTGTATCAAGGCGAGTTACAAACTCGAGGACTTGGCCTTTCTGTTGAAGTTTGGAATGAGCTAGGTGAGTCAGTTGTTGGTGAAAAGGGAGAGCTGGTATGTACTAATACTTTTCCTTCAAAACCGGTAATGTTTTGGAACGATAAAAATATGGATAAATACAAAAATTCATATTTTGAACGCTACTCTAATGTTTGGTGCCATGGCGATTATGTGAGGCTCATGGAAACGAATGGAATGATTTTTTATGGGAGGTCAGATACGACCCTTAACCGAGGCGGAGTGAGAATTGGAACAGCTGAAATATATCGACAAGTTGAAACACTAATTGAAGTTTTAGAGTCGGTAGTTGTAGAGCAAGCCTTTGATGATGACTCACGAATCATTTTATTTGTAAAGTTGAATGAAGGCTTGAAATTGAGTGATGAGCTAAAACATAAAATAGTCCGTCAAATTAGAAGCAACACTTCACCTAGACATGTTCCAGACATAATAATTCAAGTCTCCGATATTCCTAGAACCAAGAGCGGAAAAATTGTTGAGTTGGCAGTTCAGAAGGCAATTCATAACTTGCCAATTGATAATAAAACAGCTCTAGAAAATCCCGAAGTCCTTAAAGAGTACTATGATCTTAAAGAGCTACAATGATGTCATATTTTGATGTGATGCCAAGGGTTATAATATTGAATTGTTTATCACTATGGAGTTGAATTTTGGCTAAGCTTTACTTTTACTATTCTTCTATGAATGCGGGTAAGTCAACTTCACTTCTGCAGTCTGCATACAACTATAAAGAAAGAGGAATGCGACCTTTTGTATTGTCCGCAGCAATTGATGACCGTTACAGTGTTGGCAAAGTAACATCACGAATTGGCCTAGAGACAGAAGCGCATCTATTTCGTAAAGAGGATGATTTATATAAAATACTCTTTGGGCAAAATGATAAAGATAGGATTAACTGTGTACTTATTGATGAAAGTCAATTTTTATCTCGGGAGCAAGTCATGCAACTTACACAGGTCGTTGATAATTTAGATATCCCTGTTCTTTGTTACGGTATTCGGACTGACTTTAGAGGCGAGCTTTTCCCGGGAAGTAAGCATTTATTGGCTTGGGCAGACAATCTTATTGAATTAAAAACTATTTGCCATTGTGGGAGTAAAGCAACAATGGTCGTGCGCATGGATAGTGAGGGGAAGGTCATTAGTGATGGAGACCAAGTTGTTATTGGAGGTAACGACCAATATCAGTCAATGTGCCGCCGACATTTCTCAGAGCATATCTGGGCCAAATCAAATTAAATCTTTTTACAGATTCATAATCATTAGGTAGTGTAATGGGTGAAACATTAATTCTTTTGTTGGTTTTAGGTGCATCATCTGGTTTTGTAGCGGGCCTTTTAGGCGTAGGGGGTGGATTAATAATTGTCCCAATATTGATGTATCTTTTAGCGCCAACTGTTGATAAATCAATTTTAATGCATACTTCAATTGGCACGGCTTTAGCGGTAATTGTGTTTACTTCAATCTCAAGTGTTTATGCGCATCACAAGCACAAGGCAATACTTTGGAAAAACTTTATTAAACTAACCCCCACGATCCTTTTAGGTTCATTTAGTGGCGCTTTAGTTGCAAAGTATCTAAGCTTTGATTTTTTGAGAATATTTTTTGCTTGTTTTGAGATTGGTGTTGCGCTTATTATGTGGTTTCAAATAAGTGCATCTGGACATGTTGATAACTTATCTCGATGGACATGGAGTTGTGCTGGCTATATTATTGGTTTAGTGTCTGCAATAGTAGGCATTGGAGGTGGGACAATGACAACGCCATTTTTAACTTATAACAATGTAGATATAAAGAACGCAATTGCTACCTCTGCGGCTGTTGGAATGCCTATAGCAATAGCAGGCTCTATTGGATTTGTGTTAGCTGGAATGGATAACGAATTGGTAGTAAGCGGCCTTGGCTTTGTTGATTTTAAATCACTCATAACCATTGCTGCAATGAGTATTATATTTGCGCCATTAGGCGCAAAGGTGACGCATATAGTTGATAGTAAAAAACTCAAAAAAGGGTTCTCAATTTTTTTGTTTTTTTTAGCCGCAATGGTTCTTTTGTTTTAACTCATTCGAACAGTAAATATTTTACTTTTTCTCTGAAAAATTTAAAGCAACTGAATTAATGCAATAACGTTTTCCTGTGGGCTGAGGTCCATCAGGAAAAACATGCCCCAAGTGGGCATCACAAGACGCACATCTAACTTCGACTCTAACATAGCCCAAAGAGTCATCTTCTAGTTGACGAACACAGCTACTTTTTGCAAGTTCATAAAAGCTTGGCCAGCCACTTCCTGAATCAAATTTAGTGCTCGATTCAAATAATACGGCGTCACAGCATATACAGAGGTAGTCACCTGTTTCATTGTGATTATAATACTCACCAGAGAAAGGCGGCTCGGTGCCACATTCTTGAGTAATATGGTATGCTTCGGGTGATATATTCTTCTTTTTATCCATTCGTGTATTATAAGAGAAATTAACAGTCATCTTTAATATCTGCAGTTAATAATTATGGAAATATTTTTAGTAGGCGGCGCTATTCGGGACCAAATTTTAGGTGTGGCCACGGAAACAACAGAAAAAGATTATGTCGTTGTTGGCTCTTCTCCTGAGGAAATTTTGTCACTAGGCTATCGTCAGGTTGGAAAAGAGTTTCCCGTATTCCTTCACCCAAAAACTCATGATGAGTATGCACTTGCCAGAATTGAACGCAAAGTTGGTTCGGGTTATACCGGCTTTGAATTTGATACATCTACAACTGTAACGCTTGAGCAGGATCTTTCAAGAAGGGATTTAACGATTAATGCAATTGCCCAAAAAAAAGATGGTAATGGAAGTTACGTTGATCCTTATGGCGGAATAGAAGATATAAAAAAGAAAAAACTCCGACACGTATCTGAGGCTTTTTCAGAAGATCCAGTTCGCATATTACGGACTGCAAGGTTTGCATCTCGCTTCTCTAATCTAGGTTTTACGATTGATGATAAAACGTTACAGCTAATAAAAAAAATGGTTGCCTCTGGTGAGGTTGATGCACTTACACCCGAGCGCGTTTTTAAAGAAATCTCTCTTTCAATGCAGACAGAATCGCCATCTATATTTTTTGAAGTATTAATTGAATCTGGCGCCTATGAAAGGCTATTTCCAATGTTAGAGGTTAGTAATGATAATAATTTCAAATTACTTGATCAATCAATTGAGCTGCCCGAAGTAACTTTTTCTCTTTGGCTATATAATCAAAAACTTCAAAATATTGAGGCACTTTGCGATCATCTTAGGTGTCCAAGGGATTTCCAACAAATTGCTGAACTCGTTTCAGAATGGCATCATCTTGCTATGAATTTTTTATCATTTAGTCCTCATGCGATCTTAAATTTCTACTTAAAAAATGACGGATTGAGGCGCCATAGAAGGTTTCAACTAATCCTGACGGCTTTTGATTGCTTGGGCATAAATATAAAGCCAATAATAAAATTACTGGAACTTCTTAAGTCAATTCAGATTTCAAAACTTGCTAATATCAATATTGCAGAGGAGATAGTTCAAGAAAGACTATCAATTATTACCAGGTTTCTCGATTCTACAAAGTAGGTCATAATCACAGTAATCGCATGCATGTTTTGTTGGTAAAACACTTGCAACCCCTGCTTGAAAATCTTGGCTAGCCATAGTTAAGCTTGACGTCCATTCAGTGACTTGATTATCCCAATCTGGCATTTTATTACTTGCTTGTTTACTTAAAGGTAGTTCTAATTTATTTTTAGTTATTGCTTTAAACTCACAATTATTAGAGTTAATAATTGCAAATGCAACACCTTCAACTGAATTTGTTATCGCGTAAATTGGGAGTTGAGCTTGCTCTAAAGGATCTCCAGTAAGATGGCTCGCTTTAACATTTTTTCCAGTTTTATAATCAATTATAATTTTTGAGCCAGAAGCCATACGGTCCATGCGGTCAATAC
>CAJXOB010000012.1 GCA_913057955.1 uncultured Gammaproteobacteria bacterium
TATTTAAACCACAAACAATCTACTAGCACATTTATTTTAAGCTATTTAAATAACTAAAAATGAAGCAAAAATTCCTTTTACCAATCTTATCTATGCTTGTTTCTGCTACTTTTTCACAAAATATAGCAGCTAAAAAACCGATGCTATTAAAATCTACAATTACTTCTGTAGGTTCTTCTACTGCTTATGTAAATGTAAATAAATATACAGTGCAGCAAAGTATTGGCCAAAGTGGTATTATAGGTAAAGTAAAAAATAAAAAAACTATAACGCTTTAACAATTTCATCAATTACGTGATTAAGTTTTTTTCTATTTGTATTAATAATGATTGAAGCAGCATCTTTATAAAGTGGATCTCTAGCTTGAACTATATTTGTAATAGTTTCTCTGCGGTTGGTACTTTTTTCAAGTAGAGGCCTGGTTTTAGATTGAGCAGTTCTCCTAAGGATTTGGTCAACGGAAGACGATAGATAGACCACAAAACCTGCTTGCCTCATTAATTCACGGTTTTCTTTCAATAAAATAGCGCCGCCGCCAGTAGCCAAAACAATATTAGGCATATTACATAATTTTTTTAATACATCAGTCTCTCGAACCCTAAACCCTTCTTCACCTTCAACATCAAATATATGATCAATACTTACGCCCGTTGTGTCAATAATCTCATGATCTGAGTCAAAAAAATCTAGGCTTAAAACTTCTGATAAACGCTTACCAATGGTTGTCTTACCTGAGCCCATAGGGCCAACTAAGATAATATTGTTAAGCTTTGATTGCATTGGTTAGGGCAAAAGTAATTATTGATCTAATTGATAATTAGCGCCGCAGTATGGACACTTTGACTTTCCATCACTAGAAAATGAAAGAAACACCTTAGGGTGCATATTCCATGTTTCCGAGTCTTTTGGCGGGCAATGAAAAGGAATTTCATGCTTTGTTACTACAACATAAGAAGTGGCAGGACTATTTGATTGGGTCAAGAGCATCTCCCATTTTCAATCCAATGTAAAAATTCGTCATTACGGCCATGGACGCAATCAAAATATAAAGATTGAAGTTTTTCGGTAATCGGTCCTCGTGACCCTATGCCTATTTGATTTCCATCTAAGTCTCTTATCGGCGTTACCTCTGCAGCGGTACCCGTAAAGAAGGCCTCATCAGCTTGATAGATATCTTCACAAGAAATTTTCTTTTCAACGACCTTATGCCCTAAAGATTTTGCCAAAGTAAAGATAGTGTCTCGAGTGATTCCTGGTAAAGCTGAAGACAAATGAGGCGTATAAAGAACCTCATCTTTAATAACAAAGATATTCTCCCCGCTTCCTTCTGAGACAGAGCCCTCTACATCCAGCATTAAAGCCTCATCAAATCCGTGGGATTGTGCCTCTTTAAGTGCCATTATTGAATTTATGTAGTTACCATTCATTTTTGCACCACTTAAATCAGGGTGGGCATGATGCCTAATATACGATGACTTTCGAATTCTAATGCCATTTTTCATGTTATCGTCACCCAAATAAGACCCCCACTCCCAGGCGGCTATCATTACGTGTACCTTTAAATTATCAGCCCTTAAGCCCATGCCCTCGGATCCATAAAAACACATTGGCCGTATGTAGGCAGAATTTAGGTTATTTTTCTTAACAACATCTCTTTGTGCTTGATTTAAAGTATCCGAGTCAAAAGGAATATCCATTCCAAGAATCCTGGCTGAATTAAATAAACGCTCAGTATGCTTTTCAAGTTTAAATATTGCAGGCCCATCTGAGGTTTCATAAGCGCGAACACCTTCAAATGCTCCCATTCCATAGTGCAGGGTATGAGTTAGGACGTGAACTTTTGCTTCTCGCCATTCAACCCATTCTCCATCCATCCAGATGAAGCCATCTCTGTCTTCCATTGTCATCATAAAAAGCCTTAATTTTTAAAAATTAAACTATATGTTTCTTAGATATTTATCACGAAATTATACCCAGCAATTTATGAAGTTTTCAATATCTAATATATGTTAAATCACTAGGTATAATTAGTTTTAAAACTTTTTACCTTCTAAATTAAAAAAAATGGAATTCAACTTATTTACTTTTATTTTTTTATTCGCAATTTCAACGTCAGTTTTATCATTACTTTGGCTTAATTTTAGACAAGATAAAGCAATAAACAACTCCTTTAACGCTGTTCCAGAAGGCTTTACTGAATCAATTAAGCTAGAGGATCATCAAAAAGCGGGTAATTACACTAAAGCGAAGCTTCTTTTAAATCATTTTGAAATCATTTTTTCAACGATTGTCCTTCTTGTGTGGACGCTAGGTGGGGCCATGAATTCACTGGACTCTTTTTGGAATCAAAGAATTTTAGATCCTGTTTTAATGGGAACAGTTTTTGTTCTCAGTATTATGCTAATTGCAAGTCTAATTGACCTCCCCTTCAGCATCTATCGCACCTTTGTTCTTGAGCAAAAATTTGGTTTTAATCGTATGACAGTTAAGACTTTTATAGGAGATCTATTTAAAGAGATTTTATTAACTTTAATTTTAATGCTGCCTCTTATCTACGCAATCTTATTTCTTATGAATATTGAAGCCATTGGGAATTACTGGTGGATTTATGTTTGGTTAATTATCAGCCTATTTTCACTCATAATGATGTGGGTTTACCCCTCTTACATTGCACCAATTTTTAATAAATTTAATCCTCTTGATAACGAAAATCTTAAAAGTAGAATTACAAACCTACTTGATCGAACAGGTTTTGGTAGCGATGGAATATACGTTATGGATGGATCTAAAAGATCCTCACATGGAAATGCATACTTTACAGGTATTGGTAAAAATAAAAGAATAGTGTTCTTTGACACCCTGCTTAAAGGCATGGAAGATAATGAAATTGAAGCTATTCTGGCGCATGAGTTAGGTCACTTTCACCATAAACACACTCAAAAAAGAATGATTAGCTCTTTTATATTTAGCTTTGCTAGTCTTGCCTTATTGGGCTTCTTAATTAACCAAACATGGTTTTATAATGGACTTGGAATAGTCGAGCCTTCATCTCATGCCGCGCTAATTCTTTTTACTTTGGCGCTTCCAGTCTTCAGTTTTTTTATAACTCCAATAAGTAATCTTGCTTCAAGAAAACATGAATTTCAAGCTGATGCTTTCGCTGCGAGACATACAGATGCTAACGATTTAATTTCATCTTTAATCAAGCTTTACAAAGATAACTCATCGTCACTATCTCCAGACAAATACTACTCAGCCTTTCATGACTCACACCCAAGTGCAGTTCTCAGAATCGCACGCTTACAATAACGAATTAAGCACTTAGTGGCTCTTACTAGAAGACAACAGTGGCGCATCGATAAGGTTCAATCCGAAAAAATTGCTCGCGCTAATAAAGCGTCCATCAAAGCAGAGTCAGATATAGAGAGTAGTGAAACTGAACACAAAGGCTTGGTGATTACTCGATATGGTCAGCGCCAGCTCGTTGAGCTTGATAGCGGAGAAGTTTTACAGACAGTGAGTCGTCAGAATATTGGTTTTTCAGTTGCAGGGGACCGAGTGCTCTTTCAAGCAACCAAGGAAGGCGAAGGAATAGTCACAGCAATATATCCCCGGAAAACAGAACTAAGAAGACAAGACCGCTTAATAGCAGCCAATATTGATCAGCTTTGGCTAATTGTTGCTGTTGAGCCTCACTATCAGTTTGAGCTTATAGATCGTTACCTTGTAATCGCAGAGGACTCTAATCTTCCAATTAATATTGTTGTTAATAAAATTGAACTTTCAAAAAATAGTGAGCAACTCATAAATGACTTTTCACATTATGAGGCTCTTGGTTATGGCGTCCACTTTTTAAGTGTTAAAAATGAGACAAACTTAAAGGAATTCAAAACAAAACTTGTTAATAAATCGCACATTTTTCTCGGTCAGTCTGGCGTTGGAAAGTCATCTCTAATTAACTCACTTATTCCAGATTTAGAGCTAAGAGTTAATGAAATTTCTAGTAAGAGCAAGCTTGGCAAACATACAACAACAAACACAACTATTTATCATATACCTAGTGGCGGTGATTTAATTGACTCTCCAGGAATAAGAGAGTTTCAATTAGACAACCTTTCTGAAAGACAGATAGTTAATGGATTTAGAGAATTTAAGTCACTAGCAGGTGAATGCAGGTTTAGAAACTGTCACCATATTAATGAGCCCGGATGCGTAGTTAAAAATGCCGTTGAACTCGGAGTAATAAACTCTAATCGCTATGAAAGCTATCTTAACATCCTTCCTTAACTATTTTTTTTGGAAGAAAACCACCCTTTCTGAAATAAAATAAACCTCAATATTCAAATAGCTTGCTAAGAAACTTAGCGACTTTTTAGTAAAAAAGCCTATATGAGATGGGTCATTCTTGTAATACCATGAGCTAAAGTCAATTTGAGGGGTTAATATTTGGGTCATTACAGCAAGGTGACCTTGATTATTAAGCATTTCAATAAGTCTGCTTATCTCTGCCATAGGCTCACTCAAGTGCTCCACTACTTCAGTAGCAGTAATAAAGTCATACTTTTTCTCAAATACAGAAATATCATTAGCATAGAACTTGTCATAGAGATCCACAGAGTGTCCACATTCTTCAAGCATAAGAGAAAGCGTTGGGCCAGGGCCTGAGCCGAAATCAAGGCCATTTGATTTTTGTTGGATCCTTTCTAAAAGGGGCACTAATAGTTGGGATAAGAAGTGGCGATAACGATGATCATTAGGATCATTATTATGGGTATCGTATCTTGATTTTTCCTCAGCATCTGAGAGGTGATACATTTTTGGAACAAAAATAAAATCACAACTTAAACAGCGTAAATATTCGCAAAACTTCTCTTTATAGAATTTAGAGCTATTAGTTGTCTTACATAGTGGACAAGCAATCTTATTAATCACTTTAGTCCGCTAAGAGTCATATTTATTTAGTGGGAGTGTCCGCCAGCAGAGTGAGCATGCCCATGAGAAACCTCCTCTTCCAATGCATCTCTAACGTCTTCAATAGAGACTGAGAAGTGAAGAGTTTCTCCAGCCAAAGGATGGTTTGCATCAACAGTAATCTTTTCGTCATCCATCTTAATAACAGTCACAACAAAAGGGCTTCCATCTTGGTCTTGAGATTGGAGCTGCATCCCAATAGTTACCTCATCAATTCCTTGTAGGGCAGTTCTTGGAATTTCTTGAATTGCATCATCCATTTTAAGGCCATAACCCTCTTCAGGCTCAATAGAAACCTCAACCTTATCACCTTTCTTAGAGCCCTCTAAAGCTGTCTCTAATCCTGGAATTATGTTTCCATGACCCTGTAAAAAGTCCATAGTTTCTTTGCCTTCAGACGAATCAATAACGTCTCCCGCATCATTCTTAAGGGTGTAATGCATTGAAACGACTTTATCTTTAGTTACTTTCATATCTTCTCCAAAATTTAATACAAAAAAAAGACCCCCCAAGATGGAAAGTCTAAAAGTAATTCTTTGTTACAGGGTGAATCTCAATATTATATTTTATCATATACCAAAGAAACTTCAGACTAAAGCATTAAAAAATCTTACTAAGTAAGATCATCTATTGCACTCTTAATATCTGGATAATCAAAAATGAAGCCTTCCTCAAGTATTTTTTTTGGGATAACAGATATACTCTCTGTCAATATTTGTGAGCCACTTCCAAAAAGTAGTTTTAACTGCCATTCCCAAAGCGGCACTAAAAATGGTCTTTTTAAAGCACTAGCAAGAGCTTTACCCAATACCTTTTGAGGAATAGGCTCTGGCGCAGTAATGTTATACACACCCTTAGCTTTTGGATTATTTAAAATAAAATTAACAGCTCTTACAAGATCTTTTATGTGAATCCAAGAAAAACATTGGTTTCCACTTGCAATTGGACCGCCTAATCCAAAAAAATAAGGCCAATAAAGCTTCATAAAAGCGCCTCCACTCCTTGAAAGAACAACCCCAAACCTTAAAATTATGGTGTCTTCTGAAATTGACTTTGCAGCGCTCTCCCATGCCACTGAAAGCTCAGCAAGATAACCCTCGCCTCTTACGCCACTCTCAGAGTGAGGGCTTCTACAATCTGATTCAGGATAAAAACTAACCCCTGAAGCGCACATTACCCTTGGCTTGGTTGTCATCATGCTTATTGCTTTTGAGAGCATTTGAGTTGTATCAACCCTACTCTCCCAAACTTCTTTTAGATGACTCTTAGTCCATCGCTTTGCAATAGTCGATCCAGACAGTTGAATAACAAGATCACTATCTTTTAATGACAATGATAAAGTGTCTAAGGATTTAAAAACGCTTCTATTTAAGCACTGAACTTCATGACTAACTGAAAGATTTTTTGCAAGCGCATTACCAATTAATCCCGAACCACCAAAGATGACAATCTTCATCTTATTACATCCACCCTACTGCATTTTTTAGTAAAAGCTGTGTTAGAAATTCGATATGGTCTTTTCTGTCATTAAGTGCTGGAATATAGCCAAATTTTTCACCGCCTGACTCCATAAAATAATCATGATTTTCTTCACTAATCTCTTCAATCGTCTCAAGACAATCTGCAGAAAAACCAGGACAGATAACTTGAACATTTTTCACGCCTTTGGCTGGAAGTGCCTTTAATGTTTTGTCAGTATATTCCTTCATCCATTCGCCAGCTCCCAGTCTAGATTGGAACGTCATAGTATATTCATTAGGCTTTAAATTTAACTTAGAGGCCAAAAGAAAGGTAGTTTTACAACATTGGCATGGATAGTTATCTCCCTTATCAAAGTAGCGCTTTGGGATGCCGTGATATGACATAAGGAGGAGGTCTGGCTTACCATGAGCAGCCTGATATTCTTTAACGCTATTTGCCAAAGCTTCAATATATAAATCTTCTTTACTGTAGCTACTAATAAACCTTAAGTCAGGAACATTTCTCCAGTTCATCAACTCTCTAGCAGCTGCATCAAAAACTGAACCAGTTGATGCCCCAGCATATTGAGGATATAAAGGTAAGATGATAATATTATTACATCCCTGAGCCTCAAGCTCGTTTAGTGCAGAGCCCATTGATGGATTTCCATAGCTCATACCTAAAGACACAGCAAACTTACCCGGTGCATTCTTCTCAAGCTCAGACGCTATTGCATTTTTTTGTTTTTTTGCAATCGATAGAAGCGGAGAGCCTTCTCCATGAGTATCCCAAACGGTTTTGTAGGCTTTTGCAGATTTTTTGGGTCTTAAATTCAGAATAACAGCATTCAATATAATTTGCCAAATCCATCTAGGCGGAGGAGGCTCAATGACTCTAGTGTCTGATAGAAACTGCCTTAAGTAGGGTTTAACTGCTGCCTTAGTAGGCGCATCAGGGGTGCCCAAATTAGACAAAAGAATTCCAATTTTTGTATCACCGACAGATTCATGAATTGAAGTACATTGGTACAATTTAATCTCTCAAATTTAATTTTCAACGTGATAAGATACCCTATAAAGTGCCTTTCACTGTAAAACATCTTAACAGTATCTATTGTAGTTACTTAACCATTCTCACTAACATTATTATATAAATAAATATGCATATATTGTTACTAGTTGCACACGGAAGCAGAAGGCAAGAATCAAACCTTGAGATTGAATCTTTATCCAAAAAAATTGCAAAAATTGAGTCAAAAGAATTTGACAAAGTAATGCCTGCCTTCCTAGAGTTTGCTTCACCCTCAATACCAGAGGCAATAAAAAAGTGCAGTGAAATTGGTGCAGCTAAAGTAACAATATTACCGTACTTTTTATCTGCTGGCGTTCACATCACGCGAGACATACCCAATGAAATTAGTGAGGCCTCTCAAAACACCCCAGGTCTTGACATTCAAATTGCAAATTACTTTGGATCAAGAGATGAAATTGCTGAAATTCTAATGAAGA
Organism: uncultured Gammaproteobacteria bacterium; assembly: GCA_913057955.1. Classification (GTDB taxonomy): domain Bacteria; phylum Pseudomonadota; class Gammaproteobacteria; order PS1; family Pseudothioglobaceae; genus Pseudothioglobus. Next base: position 7,941 of record CAJXOB010000012.1, read on the forward strand.
CTGCTCTAGATATTAAATAAGCTTGATTTTTTTATGCGCCAAGGGATCAATATAAATCTTAGACTTTAAAGCCTTTTTGCATCCAGTAGTTATTGATTTCGTAAACGGTGCCGATGAGGCCCATGTTTTTCTTTTTAGACAGGTACACCGGAATATCTTCAAGAACTGGCTGGAGTCTTCCTTTACTCTCAAAGCTTTTTTGGAAGTCACTTTCAATAAATAGATCTAAAAAATTTCTAACTAGGTCGCTTGTAATATAAACGCCGCCTAAAGCGCCAACTGTTAACGCCATACTCCCCGCGACTGAGCCAAAAATTTTACAAAACATTTGAATCGTTTCATCAGCAATTGGGTCAGCTCCAGCATTAACTGCAGCGGCAGTTATCTCAGAGGGTGTTGTATATATTCTGTCTTTACCATTGATTTGGCAAAGCGCCTCATATAGATTCATAATTCCAGGGCCAGATAGAATCCTCTCTACGGCAACATGGCCAAACTTTTTAGCGAGTAACGTTAATATTTCATATTCAATACTAGTGTTTGGTGCAAAATCCGAGTGACCACCTTCACCTGCAATTGGAAGCCAGCCCGAAGGAGACATGATTAACCCACAAACACCAAGCCCCGTTCCTGGGCCTATAACCAACCTTAATTTTTCTGGTTCAACAATACCTTTATTTAAAGTAATAACTTCGCTATCAGTAAGAGTTGTGGTTGCAAATGCTTGGGCTGTAAAATCATTAATCCATTTAATGGTCACTCCATTTAAAGTTTTAGCGACATCTGACTTGTTTATAGTCCAGTGGTTATTAGCAAGCTTAAAAACATCTAAATGAACCGTACCAGCAGTAGCAAAGCATGCTGAAACAATGTCAAGCTCTAAAAACGAAGAGATGTAAAAACTGATTGCGCTCTGAATGTTATCAAAATCTTCACATTTAAGACTCTGAATGTTTTCGATGTCTGACGAGCCAGGAGCCACAAGAGCAAACCTTGCATTAGTTGCGCCTATATCACCAACCAAATTATAAGACTGCTTGCTGATGGTTACAGTCTCCAGCAATAGTTAGGTTTTGTAAACATTTTCTCGATCTCCATCAAATATACAAACCATATACAAATCACCTTCGCACGTATTATGAACGCGATGAAAAACGCCGTCCTCAATTAGAACCATATCACCACCCTCGATTAGTATAGTCTTATCATCAAGATCCATTTTTCCACTTCCACTCATAATCATGTAAACCTCTTCTTTGCCAACATGGTTATGACCCTTTGTTGATTTACCAGAATGAAGCGTTGTTGAGCTTATGACAAAGTTTTTTAGGGAGGTATTGTCCTTAAGAATATAAGTTTCATTATCTTTAACAACTTCACCATCTATATTATTAATTTTCATAAGTATATTTAATTGATTCTAAAAGAGCTATATTATCCATTGCTTTTTTAAGAAAATAAAGCACATTAAATCAGATTACAAAAAATAAAATAATCTATGGACTCCAGTAAATGCTCAGCCCACTTTTTAAAAACTTGTAGATTGGCATTTTGCTTGAATCTTTATATTCCATTGCACTTTCCAGAGTATGGAGCTTACTGGAGCCATTCAGATGTAGAAAGACATTTTTAGCGTCCATAATTACTTTTGCAGTAAGACTTAAACGCTCATAAGGTGCAGTTTTTGGGGACGTTGAAATTAAGTAATTTGGGTTATTTAAGTCCATACCATCAGCAAGCTCATCCGAGCACGGGAAAAGTGAAGCAGTATGTCCATCAGATCCCATTCCTAAAACGACAACATCAAAAGGCAGTGTAAAATTTCCCAGCAATACTTCAGTTTGTTTTTGCCCTTCTTTGGCAGTATTGGAATCGTTTTTAAGCGGAGTAAAATTAACCTTGCTCGCATTATTTTTGATAAAGTGTGTTCTCACTAGTAACTCGTTACTGTCAGCGCTCTTAGGCTCGACCCATCGATCATCAACCAGTGTTAAATCAACTTTAGTCCAATCTATGCTTAATCGAGAAAACTCTTCAAATAGCTGGACAGGAGTGCTCCCACCAGACACAGCCATACTTGCACGGCCCCTTTTTTTGATTGCTGCAGCAAGTATTTCACCAATGCTATTACACAAATCTACCGCTAAAGATTCACTACTGTTCGTGCTATAAAAACTAACAGTGTCTGGCAAATAATGGGTTTTACTGCTATTCATACCACCTATGCCCATCACTCTGGATAAGTAATTCACTCTCTCTTGGGCCGTTCGAGCCTGCGGGATAACAATACAACTCTTGATCTGATTTTTTGTGAGACTCTAAAGCGTTGTCACACCACTGCCAGGCTAGCTCAACCTCCTCTTTACAGAGAAATAAGCTTTGGTCGCCCTGCAATATGTCCATCAACAAACTCTGATAGCCACTGGGAATATTTAATAGTTTCTGAGTTTTTATGAAGTCTAGGCTCATAGGGTCAGACCTTAAGCCTTTATTATTATCAACACCATGAGGTTTAGTATAGACCTCCAGAGAAATGCTTTCAGTAGGATGCAAACTAATGACCAGTGTGTTGCCTTTTAATTTTTCACGCTTTTGATCAAAAATATAGTGGCCATCGGATTTAAATTGAACGACGATTTGAGTCGTTTTACTGGCCATTCGCTTCCCAGTTCTTAGATAAAAAGGAACTCCAGACCAGCGCCAATTTTGTATTTCAGCCTTGATGCTTACAAAGGTTTCAGTTCCGCTTGCATTTTGTGCATTTTTCTCATTAGTATAGCCCGGCACTTTAGTGCCTAAAATTTCACCATCTGCATACTGAGCGGTAACAAAGTTTTTTTCAATTTCAGCCTCGCCAAGAGGCTTTAAAGACTCTAAAACTTTCACTTTCTCAGAGCGAATACCTTGATCATTAAGTCGATTAGGAGGCTCCATTGCAATCAGACAAAGAAGCTGGAGGATGTGGCTTTGGACCATGTCTTTCATTTGCCCTACACCATCAAAGTAGCCCCAGCGATCTTCAATTCCAACAGACTCGGCAGCTGTAATTTCAATAGACTCAATACCCTTGTTGCTCCATTGACTTGAGAATAGAGAGTTTGCAAACCTTAAGGCTATAAGATTTTGTACAGTCTCCTTTCCAAGGTAGTGATCAATTCTATAAATCTGTGACTCAGTAAAGTGCTTTAATAATTTTGAATTTATTTCTTTTGAAGACTCAAGGTCATACCCAATAGGCTTTTCAACAACGATTCGGCTCAAAGAAGTTAAAATATTAATACTGTTTAAGCCATCACATACCTGCTCAAAAAGGCTAGGTGAAATTGCTAGATAATAAGCAATTGGCTTACTCCACCCCTTTAGGCTTTGCTCTAAATTTGGATAACTCTCTGGCCTCTGCAAATCACAACAGCAGTAATCAAGGCGACCTAATAACTTAGTACAGACATCATCGTCTAAATACTCTGAAGCCACGAAAGAGTTAAGCGCGCCCAAGATTTTCTTTTGAAACTGTTCTTTTGTAAGATCTTGGCGAGCAACACCAAGAATTTTCAATTCATCGCTAAGCATGTTTTCACGCTCGAGATAGTACCAAGCAGGAATCAGCTTGTGTAAAGACAAATCGCCCAGGGCGCCAAACAGAACAAAACTAGTGATATTTTCAGGCGATTTAGACATAATTTTAATTGGTAGCCATTAAAGTCATTTGTCTTTAGAGATCCATTCCGTATGAAAAAATTCACCTGAATTTCCATCTAGACGCTCGTAGGTGTGAGCGCCAAAATAATCGCGCTGCGCTTGAAGTAAGTTGGCGGGTAATCTCTCTGTTCTATAACCATCAAAATATGAAAGGGAAGATGTCATTGCAGGTATTGGGATGCCATGACTAATTGCCATTGAGCAAACTCCGCGCCAGCCACCTTGTGATTTGTTGATCTTATCTTTGAAAAAAGGATCTAACAATAAATTTTGTAACTCCGAATTAGTGTCGTACGCATCTTTTATTTTAGTTAGGAAGGCCGATCGAATGATGCAGCCACCTCGCCACATAAGTGCAATACCGCCGTAGTTAAGATTCCAATTGAACTCTTTAGCAGCCTTTGTAAGTAAGGCATAACCTTGAGCATAAGAAACGATTTTTGAGGCATACAAAGCGTCATGAATGTCATTAAGTGCTTGCTCCCTATCCCCTACAAATTCTAGGCTTGGCCCGCTCAACAGTTTCGATGCCTTAGTGCGCTCTTGCTTAATGGATGAAAGGTAGCGTGAAAACACCGCCTCTCCAATTAGCGTTAGAGGCGTGCCAAGCTCAAGGGCAACCGTTGCGGTCCATTTACCAGTTCCTTTTTGGCCCGCAGTGTCTAAAATATTATCAACAAGATAAGTGCCGTCTTTATCTTTAAATTTAAGTATGTCTGCAGTTATTTCTATTAAGTAACTATTTAACTCACCCTCGTTCCAATCTTTAAAGACTTTATGCATTTCATCATTAGACATCCCTAAGACATCCTTCATGATCTGATAAGCCTCACAAATAAGCTGCATATCGCCATATTCAATACCGTTATGAACCATCTTAACAAAATGGCCGGAACCGCCTTCTCCTATCCAATCGCAACAGGGTTCGTTATTTTCAACTTTAGCGGATATTGATTGAAAGATACCCTTTACCTCAGGCCAAGCAGAAACTGAGCCTCCTGGCATGATTGAAGGACCCTTTAAGGCACCCTCTTCGCCTCCAGAAACGCCAGCACCAATAAATTGAAAGCCCTTGTCTTCTAGCTCTTTAGTTCTTCTAATAGTGTCGGGGTAATGAGAGTTGCCACCATCAATAATGATGTCACCTTTGTCAATAAGAGGAATAAGTTTATTAATGTAATCATCCACAACGGTTCCAGCAACAACCATCAGCATAATTTTTCTTGGCTTCTTGATAGAATCAACAAAGTCATTGAGATCAGAAAAACCTAAGATATTGTTCTTTTTAGAACGGTTATTTACTAAATTATCTATTTGTGGGGACGTGCGATTATGAACAGAGACTCTGTAGCCATTACTCTCCATATTCAAAGCAAGACTAGATCCCATTACACCTAGCCCTATTAGGCCAATATCCGAATGCAGTTTATTCATAAAATCGCTAAAAAATATTTAAAGTAGAATGCAAAAACTTTCTAAATTTTAAACTATGAGATTTTTTAATTTGTGTCAAAGTGTCACAATTTATTACCTTTAAGACTACTTTTATAAGCTATCTTTAGTTATTTTATCTACCTAGCAAGTCAATTCATTCATAAATAGATAAACCATCTTCATTGAATACGTGAATATTTTCAGATTGCGCACCGAGGCAAACATCATCAGAAACATTAAAGCTAAGTTTAATATCCACTTTAATACAAAGCAATTCTTGCTGCGGAATTCGAATATAGATTAAATTGTATTCTCCTAAATATTCAATTATTTCCACGCTGCCATTAAACAAGCAATCTCTCTGTGAAACAACAGTCAAATTCTCAGGCCTAATTCCTAGGCTTAAGCCTTGGTCACACTTTACATTTTGAAACGAAAAATAACTGTCTATTACCTTATCTAAAATATTTAATTTGCATCCTTTTTTATTCACTTCAACAACTTTAGCATCAATAAAATTCATTTTAGGAGAGCCTATAAAACCAGCAATAAATTTATTTACCGGCTTAAAATATAATTCCATAGGTGTTCCATATTGTTCCACAACTCCTTCATTTAAAACTACTATTTTTTCTGCCAAAGTTAGCGCTTCAACTTGATCATGAGTTACATAAACCATAGTTGCCGAAATTGATTGATGAAGTTTTGCCAACTCAATTCTAGTGTTAACTCTTAATCCTGCGTCCAAATTCGAAAGTGGCTCATCAAAAAGGAAAACTTTTGGCTCTCTAACCATGGCTCTTGCAATGGCAACTCTTTGTCGCTGACCGCCCGAAAGCTGCTTGGGTAATTTATTTAACTGATCAGAAAGCTCTAAAGCGCTAGCAACTTGACTGACTTTAGTCTTTATTAGATCTTTATTAAGCTTTGCAATCTTAAGTCCAAAAGCAATATTCTCAAAAACACTTAAGTGAGGATATAAAGCGTATGACTGAAAAACCATAGCAACATCTCTCTTAGCTGGTTCAATATCATTTACAACCTTTCCATCAATCAATACATTACCATTAGTGATCTTCTCAAGTCCGGCAATCATTCTAAGCATCGTTGACTTTCCACAACCTGAAGGGCCAACTATAACAACAAACTCTCCAGACTTAATTTCAATATTGACGCCCTTAATAACATCAATTTCACCATATTTTTTTGTTAGATTATCAAGCTTTATAGATGACATAATTAATCCTTAATAGTTGACTTCAAAATCGCAAAGCCATATGGCCCTAATTCGAGACTATCTTTTTGTAAAGTGTATTCTTGACCTAACAATTCATCATAAACATATTCATTAAGTTGGCCATAAATATTTTTTGAATCGCTCAAATTAAAGATACAAAGTGAGGATACATCCTTTAAATTCCTTTCAAAAACAACTAAATTATTATTTGATTTTTTTAAAGTAAGGTCGCCTCTTTGAAGTGAGGGGTTTAATTTTCTTTTATTAATCCAATATTTGTATTGACTTAAAGTACTGTTATCATTGTTTTTCTGAAGATTGACAGACAACTTTCCATGATCCGCTTGAACTGGCAACCATGGCTTAAAGTCAGAAAAACCATAATATTTATGCGAATTTTTCCAGGGCATTGGCGTCCTACAGCCATCCCTTCCGAAAAAATCTGGCCAAAATTGAATGCCATATGGATCCCTTAGGTCCTCAAAAGATATTTCACTTTGAAGCAAGCCAATCTCTTCACCCTGATACAGGCAAACTGACCCCTTCAAACACAGCAATAAATTGAGCGCCATGATTGTAAACTGAGATTTATACGATTCATTGTATTGCCAGCGAGATAAGTGCCTCTCAACATCATGATTTGAGTATGAATTACAGAACCAAGCGCCTGAAGAATATACACTTATGGTCTCTATATAATTTTTGATTTTACTTGCACTCAATTGCCCTCCAAGCAGATCAAAACCATAACACATATTAAGGTACTTGTTTGATGAAGTGTATTGTTCCATTAATTTAAAACTTTTAATTCCGTCTTCTCCAAGCTCTCCTAGAGTCATTAGACCTTCATATTTGTCAAGTTGATTTCTAATTTTTTCAAAAAAATCGAGAGACTCTGGTTGGCTTTTGTCGTAGAGGTGGTCTTGCATCCCATAGGGGTTTATTTTTGGGACTGTTAGAGGCTGAGAGTCATTAGCGAAAAGTGGATTATTTCGTAATAACTGATCATGAAAGTAAAAATTTACTGTGTCGAGTCTAAAACCATCTACTCCCCGTTTAGACCAAAAATCTATTACATCTAATTGCTCTATCTGAACATCCGGGCAATGAAAATTTAGATCAGGCTGTGTTGTCAAAAAATTATGTAAATAGTATTGATTCCTTGACTCAGACCATTGCCATGCGCCTCCTCCAAATAAACTTAGCCAATTATTTGGAGCTGAACCGTCTTCCTGAGCATCAGCCCAAACATACCAGTCAGATTTAGAATTATTTTTAGAGGATGATGACTCTATAAACCATTCGTGTTGGTCGGATGTGTGACTTAGAACCAGATCAATAATCACCTTAATTTTTAGCTTATGAGCTTTCACTATTAACTCATCAAAATCGTTCATATCACCAAACAATAAATCAATCGCCTTATGATCTTTAACGTCATACCCCATATCAAGCATTGGGGACTCAAAGAATGGAGTCAGCCAAATCGCATCAACACCTATTGATTTGACATAGTCAAGCTTATTAATGATGCCTCTTAAGTCACCAATACCGTCATTATTTGAATCGTAAAAAGAACGGCAATAGATTTGATATATTACACAACCCTTCCACCATTCATTTATGGCGCTAACTTCAACAATCTTAATATTGTTATCTTTAAACAATTTATTACTCCTTGACTGAGCCTGCAACAAGGCCTTTTACAAAATATTTTTGAAGCCCTAAAAAAACAAGCAAAGGGACAATTATCGTAACAAATGCGCTTGCTGTTAATATTTGATAGTCGCCACCATAAGTTCCCATCAATTGTCTTAATTTAGTTGTCATTACTACTTGGTCCGAGGAGGACCCTAAAAAAACTATAGACACTAGCAAGTCATTCCAAACCCAGAGAAACTGAAAGATAGCAAAAGAAGCAAGAGCTGGGAGGGATAACGGAAGCACAAGTTGACTAAATATTTGAAAGTGAGAAGCACCTTCTACACGCGCTGACTCAATTATCTCTTTAGGAATTCCTACCATATAATTCCTCAACAAATAAATTGCTAGTGGGAGCGCAAAAGCAGTATGTGCAAGCCAAACGCCAGGATAAGACTTAGCTGAAATATTTAAAAAAGCTCCGATTGAGCTATAAAGACTCAGCAATGGAATTAATGACATCTGAAGAGGAACTACTAACAAACCAACAATGACTATAAATAACATTTTTCGCCCAGGAAAATCCATCCATGAAAACGCATAAGACGCAAAAGCTGCAAGGAGTATAGGAATAATTGTGGCTGGGATTGTAACAGTAAGAGTATTTAAAAATGCCTTCCCTAGTCCTTCAGAAAATAACACGTAATCATAATTATCAAATGAAAAATTAGGCTCAACTAAAACATTTATAAAGACTCTTTTGCCATTTTTATGACTAAACGAGTTTTCAGATGTCCAGCGATAACTTCCATTTTCATTAATCATTAATTCTGAAGAGTCTTTGAGCTTTATAAAAGTACTCGCTTTATTGTCTAAAAAATTATTAAAACTGTCACCAAAATTAATAACTTTAGTGCTTTTGTTGCTCAGAAGTTCTCCACTAATAACATACTTGCCATCTATTAATTCTTGTAAATTAGCCTCCCCCAATCTCACCCTTTTATTTTGTGAACTACTACTTAATGAGCTCCACCAACCTGTTGAACTAATTTCGTCAGCAGAGCGAAAAGAGCTAACAAATAATCCTAGTGTAGGAAATGTCCAAGCAACCACCAAAATAATCAATAAAAAGTGGGTTAGTAGGCGCAATGGTGACGCTAAATACAAGCCTTTTAAACGAGTCATCATATTAACTCCTCTTGCCTCAAGCGTTTAATATTCCAAAACATTATTGGAATAACTCCGATCATAATTATTAAAGCAATTAAGCTACCCCTTCCAAAGTCGCCACCAACAAACATCCAATTAAACATTAAGTTTGCCAATACACCCGTATCCCATTGACCATTTGTCATCGTAACAACAATATCAAATACCTTAAGCACGATAATTGTAATTGTTGTCCAAACCACCATTATTGTAGAAAGAATTTGTGGAATCATTATTTTATAAAATATTTGAAATTCAGATGCACCATCCATTCTTGATGCCTCAATAACTTCAGAGGAAAGCCCTCTTAGTGCAGCGCTCAAAATTACCATTGCAAAAACAGTTTGAATCCAAATAAGTATAATCATGAGAAAGAAATTATTCCAAAATGGAATAGTAATCCAAGCCATTGGTTCGCTACCTAACTTAACCAATATAGCATTTAGTAAACCAATTTGATCAACATCTATTGGCCTCAAATCATAAACAAACTTCCAAATTACACTTGCACCAACAAATGAAATGGCCATTGGCATAAATATTAATGTTTTTGCAAATGTTCCCCACCAAACTCTATCAGCCAATACTGCTGCAACTAGTCCAATGCCAGTGCTGATTGTTGGAACAATGAATAACCACATAAAATTATTACGAACGGCAACTTTCACTTCATCATCTCCAAGAAGCCATATGTAATTATCTAGCCCAACAAAACTTCTTCCTGAATTGTTATAAAAACTTAACCTCACAGTCTCAATAATTGGGTAGATCAAATACAAACTGACGAGAAAAAGTGCTGGAAAAAGAAAAACCCAAGGCTTAAATTTTTCCGGTAAGCTTGAATTGCTTTTTTCACCCCAAAGTTTAAGAATCCAGTTAGCGGCAACAAAGTATCCAATACTTATAGTTACAGCTAAAAAAACTACTAAAATAGACTGAAGTACCTGCGAAAACAAGACTTTCCCCTAATTTAAAGTGAATAAAAAAAACGGGCAACTAAAGGGCTGCCCGTCTATAAAGTAATCAAAAATCTTACTTGATTGCATCCCAACTTTTCTGAATAGTATTCGCAACATCCATTGCGCTTTTACCACTCGTATAGTCTACCATACCAGTCCAAAACGAACCAGCACCAACTGCACCTGGCATCAAGTCTGAACCATCAAAACGGAAGGTAGTTGCATTTTGCAAAACTTTACCCATGTTTCTCAAGCCATCATTTGCGTAAGCATCTAGATTTGCACCATTATGAGCCGATAAAAAACCTGTTTGAGCCATCCAAATTTCATTAGCTAAAGGAGTCTTAAGAAAATGCATTAAAGCTGAAGCCGCTGAACTTTCTTTTGTTACGGCCCAAAGCGTTCCAGCACCTAACACAGGCTTACCTAAATCTAAACTGTCGAATGCAGGAAAGTAGAAGAAGTCCGCATCTACACCAACTTTAACATCCTCCGGAAAGAAGGCTGGAATGAAGCTAGCTTGGCGATGCATATAGCAGCGAGGTGGTACAGTAAATAGTCCCTTTGGACTATCACGGAAATCTGTTGAAGCAACAGATCCAGCCCCACCATCATTATAAGAATCATTATTAGCAAAAGCTCCAAATGTTTCAATTGCATTCACAACACGTGGATCATTAAATGGAATTTCATTACTAACCCATTGGTCATAAACGCTTGGTGATTGTGTACGTAACATTATATCTTCAACCCAGTCAGTAGCTGGCCATCCAGTCGCACCACCTGAACCCAAACCAATACACCACGGAGTACCGCCATCAGAAACTATTTGATCACTAAGTGCAATTAGTTCCTCCATACTATCAGGAATAGAATATCCACCATCTTCAAAATTTTCAGGTGAATACCAAACTAAACTTTTAAGGTCAGCCTTAAAGAAAAAACCATATAAATTATCATCACCATTTTCATTAGGGAAGGTTCCAAGATCAACCCAAGATTGACCAGCAGAATAGTTTTCTCGTACCCAATCCGCTGTTCTTTCACCGAGTGGAACTAAAGATCCTCTCGCAGCAAAGTCAGCCGCTAAGCCTGGTTGCGGAAAAACAGCAATGTTAGGTGGGCTTCCACCTTCAACATCAATTCTAATTTGTGTCTCAAAATCATCAGAACCAACATAATCAACATTAGCACCAGTTGCTTCGGAAAAATAATGAAAAACACTTTGAACCATTTCTTGGTCTGGCCCTAGCCAAGGGCCAAAAACTTTAACAGTTTCGCCAGAAAAATCCATTGATTCAAACATAGCTAGGTCGCCCCAATGAAATTTACTATCTCCTCCTACCGTGAATTTAGCATCTGCTTGAACAGATCCAATAGTTAGCATTGACACACCAACAGTTATTCCCAGCAAGGTTTTTTGTATTTTTTTCATATCTAAATACTCCTTTTTTTATATTTTTTTTTATATGCCAATCTAATTAACTTAAATTAGCTATTTTTATTGTATCCCCTTTATCAACACTCCCATGATTAAAATGGAAGCGCTTCCAATTATAAACATAAGTATATTAAACTGTCAAGATATAATTTAAAATATATAAATAAATAACGAAATACCTATTTTAAGTACTATAATATAACCAATTTTGAATTTTTATATTTATAAATATGGCAACAATTAACGATGTAGCAAAATTAGCTGGTGTTGGAATTGGAAGTGTTTCCAGAGTTATTAATGGAAAAGGCTCAGTCTCAGAAAAAACCAAATTAATAATTAATAAAGCTATCAAAGATTTAAATTACAAGCCTAACAATTCTGCCCGCTCTTTAGTTTCGAAAAAATTCAATACTATAGGCATATGGGGTACTGAATCTGCTGGAACCTTTAACAGTTCAACTCTTAAGCTTATTGATCATGAGCTTATATCTCATGGTAAGCACTGCCTTATAACTAATGGCGATCTCAGCTCCAAAGAAAATCCTAATGCTGCAATTAATTCTGTGGATGATTTAATAAGCAAGGGCTGTGATGGAATAATTTTTTGGGGGACTGACATTTCAAACTTTGATATTGCTTATATTGAAAAATATTTCCCAAATATTGTACTTCTTAATAACAAAATCGAATCAATTGAGCACAAGTGTTTTTATTATGATCATTACAAAGCTGGGTACTCTGCTGGCCAGCACCTTCTAGATAAGGGACATACTAAAATTGCTTGTATCACAGGTGACTTTAGAACTGAAGATGGAAGAACGAGACATGAAGGCTTCTTAGACTCATTAAATGACAAAGGTATTGTCATTAATCCTGAACTAATAGTTGAAGGAAATTATAGCTTCATTAAAGGTCAAGAAGGCGTACTTCATTTAATCAATACAAATCATGAGTTTACTGCTATATTTTGTGGAAACGATCAAACTGCAATGGCAGCTATATCTACCTTGTCTAGTAATGGTTATAGCGTCCCTAACGATATTTCTATTATAGGATATGACGACAATAGTATCGCCTCCTTTCTTTCACCTCCATTATCGACTGTACGCGTTCCTTTTGATAATATGGCGCTTGCAGCAGTAAGATCATTGCTAAACAAATGCTACAACATGGAGTTGAGTTTAGAAAATAACTTTCCTGTCGAGTTAGTTCAGAGAGAAAGCGTTAAAAACTTAATCAATAACTAGCCTATAAGGTGGTTGTAGTTATTTGTTAATTGTTAGTCTAACAACCCTTGCTTTCGAGCCTTTAAAAATTCCTGGAACTTAATAGCACTTCGCTTAAGCGTTCTATTCTGAGTTTCATAGTCAACATACACAATACCAAAGCGCATTTTATAGCCTTCTGCCCACTCAAAATTGTCCATCAGGCTCCATGCAAAATAACCTCTGATATCAACACCTTTATTAATTGCTTGATCAACCATAGATAAGTGGCTTTGATAATAACGGTAACGCTGCTCATCATCTACAACACCATCAATTAAATGATCATCCACTGCAGCGCCATTCTCGGTAATATAAATTGGTGGCAAGTTGTATGTTTCATGAAGATCCGTTAACAATTTGAGAAGCGCATCTGGGTGGACTTCCCAACCAATATGAGTCCGCTCTACCTCTTCTAAATCAACACTCTTATAGTGAGAATTTTTTTGATTCATTAACTTTTGTAACTGCTCAGCTTTAGTGTCCTTAGCAGAAACATCATCAGATTCATGGAGGCGAAGTTCTGCACGCTCGATTTTTTTCAAAATAGTATCAGAAACCTTTCCTTGTCTTCCGCTCTCAACCATACTTCGAGAGTAAAAATTTACCCCCAAGAAGTCAATTTCTTTACTAATAATAGCCATATCATTCTCTTCAATAGTCGGCATTACATCAATAAAATGTTGGAATACAGATTCAGGATACTTCCCCTCCATGATTGGCTTAATGAACCAATGGGAATGCTCATCGTCTGCAAACTTTGCAGCTTCGATAGCGGAGTCATCGACAGGATAATTAGGCGTAAAGTTTAGTACTATTCCATGCTTAGAGTTTGCGGCATTTTTTCTTAATATCGGCATTGCCATGCCATGAGCTAGTAGCAAGTTATGGCAAGCCAAAAAACCAGATTTATCACCTACAATACCTGGGGCATGGATCCCATAACGATAGCCATGATAAGCGCTACACCACGGCTCATTCAAGGTAACATAAAAATCAATTCTATCGCCAAAATAGGAACTCACAACTTCGACATACTCAGCAAATTTAGTTGATGTTTCTCGGTTTAACCAGCCACCCTCATCCTCTAAATATTGAGGCAAATCCCAATGATAAAGAGTAGCCATTATTTTAATATTTTTTTCCTCTAAGGCGCTGATTAACCTATCATAAAAATCAAGCCCTTTCTGGTTAACACTCCCATCAAGTTTTATAATACGAGGCCATGCAATTGAAAGCCTATACGCGTCAACCTCTAAAGAAGAAATTAAGTCAACGTCTTGCTGATATAAATTGTAATGATTGCAAGCAACATCGCCATTGTGCTGTTTATAAACCTTGCCTGGCGTAGCGCAAAAGGTATCCCAAATTGAAGTGCAGCGCTCGTCAACGTTTGTTGCGCCTTCTATTTGATAGGATGCAGTTGCAACACCAAAAAGGAATTTAGGGTCGTTTAATTGCGAATCTTTAGGAAATTTATACATAAATATCAACCTATGTTATTAAAAAAATTACTTATAGCCTATCTTCACTCTCAAAGTCAAAGATAGAAATATGAAGAGGATCGAAACCTAAGTTAATTTTTTCGCCTATATTTATAACTTTATTTCCGTCAACAGTAAATCGAAATTCATGACCATTAAAGTGTGACCAAACAAGTGTATCGGCGCCCATAGGCTCTATAACCTCAACAACTACATCAAAATTAACGGGCAGACTTTTATTGCCGTCATTCACCACTATATTTTCGGGTCTTACTCCAAGCCATACAGGTCTTTTGTCCTCAACGACTGTTTGAAAGTTATAGCCATTTAATTCAAATATAGTATCGTCAATTTGAAAGCTTACATTGTCTTTATTATTAATATGTCCTTGAAGAAAATTCATTCCTGGAGAACCAATAAACTCTGCAACATATTTATTAATAGGAAAATTATAAATATTTTTTGGGTCATCCAATTGTAATATTAAGCCGTCTCTCATAATTGCTATACGATTTGCCAGTGTCATTGCTTCAATTTGATCATGAGTTACATAAATCATCGTATTGTTTAACTTGTGATGAAGCCTTTTAATCTCAACTCTTAGCTCTGTTCTTAACTTAGCATCTAGGTTAGACAAGGGTTCATCGAATAAGAATACGTCAACGTCTCTTACTAAAGCTCGCCCAATTGCAACGCGCTGACGCTGGCCACCAGAAAGTGCCGCAGGTTTCCGCTTTAAAAGATCTTCAATTTGAAGGATCTCTGAAGCATTCTTGACTCGTCTATTAATCTCATCTTTAGCAAGTTTTGCATTTTTTAAACTAAACGAAAGATTGCCTTCAACTGTCATCTGTGGATAAAGTGCATAGGATTGGAATACCATCCCAATTCCCCTCTGCGCTGGCTCAAGCCAGGTAACATTTTGCTCATTGATAAAAATCTGACCATCCGTAACATCCAGCAGACCGGCGATGCAGTTCAACAACGTTGATTTGCCGCAACCTGAGGCGCCTAAGAGAACTAAAAACTCTCCTTTTTCAATCGTTAAATTAAGGTCTTTAAGTACTTTAACATCACCAAAATTTAGTGAAAGGTTTTTAATTTCTATGCTATTCATTTTTTTAATTATCCTTTTTTTAGCCTTTAACTGCGCCTGCAGCAATACCGCGCACGAAGAGCTTTCCTGAAATAAAGTAGATAGCCAAAGGTACCAGTCCCGTCAACAAGGTAGCGGCCATATTTACGTTATATTCTTTAACCCCTTGAACTGAGTTCACAATATTATTTAGCTGAACAGTCATTGGATAATTTTCTGGTTTTGTGTAGATCACACCAAACAGAAAATCATTCCAAATACCCGTAACCTGCAACACAATAGCGACGGCAAATATTGGCAGTGACATTGGCATCATTACTCGGAAGTATATTCCCCAAAACCCGGCCCCATCGACTCTCGCTGCTTTAAAAAGTTCTTCTGGGATGGTCGTGAAATAATTACGAAATAATAGCGTTAAAATAGGCATTCCAAAAATAGTATGAATAAGAATTAAGCCAGGTAATTTTGTATAAAGTCCCAAATCACGCAGCAGTATTACAAGTGGATATATCATAATCTGATAAGGAATAAATGCGCCAAATATCAAGATTGTAAAAAATAGATTGGCCCCCTTAAAGCGCCAGTTTGCCAAAGCGTAACCATTAATTGATGCGATTACTATTGATACAAAAACTGAAGGAATAGTAATCTTTACTGAATTCCAAAAACCTCTAGATAATCCGTCACAATTAAGACCAGTACAAGCCTGTGCCCATGCCTTTACCCAGGGCTCAAAAGTAACCTCAATTGGCGGTGAAAAGATATTACCTAGACGAATTTCTGGCATCCCTTTTAATGAAGTAACAATCATTACGTACAGTGGAACTAAGTAATATATGGCAACAAATATAAGCGTCCCATAAAGAATAATATTTCTTCGACTTAGAATCTTACGTGGTTTTGGTCCTCTAGGGCCATCTGTAGTTTTCATATCTAAAGAATTAGGCATTTTTACGCCTCCCAAATTCTAAATAAGTAAATGGAATTAGTACAATTAAAACAGAAACTAACATCATTGTTGAGGCAGCAAAGCCTTGAGCTAGATTTTGTGCACCAAACATGTAATCGTATACATATTTTGCGGGGACCTCTGAAGAAATTCCTGGACCACCTGAAGTCTGCGCAACAACCAAGTCGTATACCTTAATAATTCCAGCAGCAATGATAACAAGTGTTGTAATAAAAACTGGTCGCATCATTGGAATGACAATTTGAATATACGTTTTCCACATTGGAATACCATCAATTCTTGCAGCCTTCCATATTTCTTGATCAATACCGCGAAGACCGGCCAACATTAGGCACATTATAAAACCTGTGCCCTGCCAAAGCCCTGCTGCTAGAATTCCGTAGATAACAATATCCATATTGTAAAGTGGATTAAACACAAATGAATCAAACCCTATCGATCGAACAATTTTTTGAACACCATAATCTGGGTTTAAAATCCATTGCCACACTAACCCTGTAACAATAAAACTAAGGGCAAAAGGGTATAAAAATATAGTTCTGAAAGTATTTTCAAATCTTGTTTTTTGATCCAATAAAGCCGCCAACATAAATCCAATTAATAGAGAAAAAACTAAAGAGCAAGCTCCATAAATAGCTAAATTCTCTATAGACATATACCAACGATCAGAGTTCCACAGGCGTTCGTACTGTGCAAGTCCAATAAATTCACTTTTTGGAAGCATGCGGCTATTTGTAAACGAATGATAAACCGTCCACAAGGTTGCTATAACAAAAACACCAACAGCAGTAAACACCATAGGTAATGCTGCAATTTTGCTAGACAAATTATGAACAAGGGAGCGCTCAATAAATCCTGGGCGCTCTAATTTAGAGTCTCTCGAGCCAACAATAAATAATATCAAGGCAAATAAAATAAATACAACAGTTGCAAACAAAGCAAAAGGTTCAAGTGTATTCCAAATCTTTCTAAACTCCTTAAGAGCTGGAAATACTAACTGAGTGCTTTTTTGAGCAAATGACCAAAGTGCTGTTGAGAATGTTGCTGCAATAAGCCAACCCACCGCTCGGTTGCGGAGTCGATTCGTAATAATTTCGAATTTACCTGCTTTAAAACCAACCCAAATTACTAAAAGGAGGGATGCAAGTAATATTAGAAACTGAAGATTTTGAAGCAATTGAGGCTTAATACCAACAGTAGTCATGATTAATAATGCAAAGGCCAACATAATTGAACCAATAAATAATCTTTCAGGATGAACTTTTGTAAGCATAGGTATTAATATAATTTACACGAAAATGGTTAAAAAAAATTATTAGAAACTAGGGTTACCAAATAAAGAACTGCCGAGCCCCTAGTTAAGCTCGGCAGCTTTTTTTATTTAATGCTTAGTCAGCACTTGCAATGATCTTAGCATATTTAGCTTGAGCATCCTCAGCACTCATATACAAATCACTCCAAAATGTTGTCATCAGTTCATTAATCTGATTGCTTGTATCGGGTGAAAGAAGAATATCGCCTGAAGGCAGAACATTTCCACCTGCAAGAATCTTCAAACCTTTCTGCATACAATCATTCGCAGTTGACATATCGATGTCACCACGGATTGGCAATGAACCTTTTTTCAAGTTAAAAGCGACTTGAACTGCTGGAGATACAAGAAGTGCAGCAAGCTCTTTTTGAGCTGCTTCGACATCCGCATCATCCTGAACTGGGAAGTAAAAAGCGTCTCCACCAGTGTCCAGTATTTCACGATTTCCTAAACCAGGAAGACATGAATAATCAGTTCCAGCAACAGAGCCAGCTACGCTAAACTCACCTTGCGCCCAGTCTCCATGAATTTGACCACCTGCTTTACCAGTTATTACTAGATTAGTAGCCATATTCCAGTCACCAACGTTTGATCCAATAGCCATTTTACGGGCATCATCAAAAGCCTTCCATACACGAGCGTATTCAGAACCACCCGCAACTGTAGCGTCTTTATCACGATTAACTGCGTACCAAGCATCTTCACTAACTAGTGCTGTAGCTAATACACCAAAAGTTAGGCCAGTTTGCCATCCCTGCTGACCTTGGGCCAAAGGAACGATTCCGTTAGCACGAAGTGCAGGACCCGCAGCAACAAACTCATCCCAGTTTGATGGAACAGCTACACCAGAACTTTCATAAGCTTCATGACTTAGCCACAACCATTGAGCTGAGTGAATGTTCACAGGCGCACAATAAACACGACCATCAACAGTACATGCGTCTAGTAGATTGCTTGGATAGATAACATTTCTCCAGTTGTTTTCTGAAGCAACATCAGTTAAATCCAAAAGTAGACCAGCTTCAATTAATTCTTCAGCTTGACGTCCATGGTTAAGTTGAGTAGCTCCCATTGGCTCACCACCAATGATTCTACTGATAATAATAGGTCTTGCAACACCGCCTGAACCGGCAATCGCACCATCAACCCATTTGTTACCAGTCGCATCGAAAGCTTTAGCAAGCTCTGCAACGGCATTTGCCTCTCCACCAGATGTCCACCAGTGTGTAACTTCTAGTTCAGTTGCTGATGCTACATTGACCACACCTGTTATAAGCGCAGTTGCAACAAGAGCTGACCTTTTTATCATTTTTCTCATAGTCTCTCTCCTAATTTTAATTAAAATACAAAAATTGTTCCAGAAGACAATAACTAATGGAACCGGTTCCAATTATAAATAAATAAATAAATCACTTATGTGTCAAAGTATGTCAAATTGTAATGTTTAATATCAAAATTAAATTTAAGATATAGCTAAAATAAACCCTATAAAATAACATTTATTCATGAACAAAAAATTTTATGTCAACAATTAGAGATGTAGCAAAGTTAGCAGGTGTTGGAATTGGAACTGTTTCCAGAGTGTTGTCTGACAATGGATCTGTTTCTCAAAAAACCCTCGCAAAAGTTAATGATGCGATGGCCGCACTTAACTTTACGCCCAACAGCTCAGCTCGCGCATTATCCTCAAAAAAATACAACACAATTGGTATCTGGGGCACTGAAACTTCTGGTGAGCTTGACAGGAAAACTCTTATAAAAATTGAACACGAGCTTGAGCCATTTAATATCAAAATAATTGTTACTGATGGTGATAAAAAATCTACGAAAAACAATACTCATAATAGCCCTCGAACAACACACAGAAAATCTATTGAAAATATTTTTAGAAGCGGTTGTGATGGATTAATCATATGGGGATCTGATATTCCAGATCTTGAGATTATTCAAATTGAAAATGAACACCCTAATATTGTCCTACTAAATAATAAAATTGACCTTCTACCAAATAAATGCTTTACTTTTGACCATTATCAGGCAGGTTATCTTGCAGCTAAAAATTTAATTGATAATGGCCATACAAAAATTGCATGCATTACTGGTTGGCTTGATACTGATGATGGAAATCTGAGGCAACAAGGATTTTTAGACGCCCTTAATGACAATAATATTGACATCCCAAACACTTTAATTTTTGAAGGAAATTACACTTTCCGCAAGGGCTATGAAGGCGCGCTACATTTATTAAATCAAAAAACTCCCTTTACTGCTATTTTTTGCGGAAATGATCAATCTGCTATGGCAGCGATTTCAGCTCTTACAAAGAAAGGATTTAATGTGCCAAATGATATTTCAATTATGGGATACGATGATATGAATATCGCATCCTATACCTTGCCTCCATTAAGTACTATTCAGATGCCTTTTCAGAAAATGGCTATCTCTGCAACTAGACGTCTATTAAATCTATGCTATAACTTAGACCTAGAAGTTAATTATGATTTTCCAATTAAACTAATTAACAGAGAGAGTGTCAGAAATTTAAAGGATTAAGTCTAATCCCAAGGATAAACCAATTCATTTGGCTCAAGATTTGGAACAAGTCTTTGATTTCTTGCTAAATTATATATTTTGTCCATATCGCTTTCAGCAATATGAAAGTCATAAACGTCGATATTCTCTTTTAATCTATCTGAATTGGCAGTCTTCGGAATTGCAACAGCATTTTGCTGAATAATCCATCTTAATGCAATTTGTGCAGGTGTTTTATTATATTTATCCGATAAATTGATAATGACATCATCTTTCGCAACATCTCCCCGGCATATTGGGCAATAAGCTACTGGAATAACATCTAAGCTCTTCATTGTAGTAAGAAGTTTAGATTGTGAAAGAAATGGGTGATACTCTATCTGATTGCAAAAGAGGTCATTGAAGCCGAAATTTACACATTCTTTTAATAAATTAGAATTGAAGTTTGCAACACCAATTTCTTTAGCTTTTTGACTGTCTTTAATTTCATACATTATCTCAAGCATGTCAGCTAAGTTAGTTTCAAACCTCGGCCAATGTATTAATAACAAATCAACATAATCAGTCTTCAAATTTAAAAGACTCTTTTCAAAGGATTGAATAATACTTTTATTTTGTAACAGAGGTCCCGACCCTCCTGAAGGAGTCCAGCTTATGGTATTAATTTTTGTTGTTAAAAATAACTCTTCTCTATCAATTTTGGAGTCAATTATTCCAGCACCAACCTGAGATTCATTTTCATACATTGCTGCAGCGTCAATGTGGCGATAACCAAGATCTAACGCTTCTGATACAACTCTTGAGCATTTCTTTTGATCAAGGTCCCAAGTGCCAAGACCTATTAAGGGTATCGCTAATCCAGCTTTTGTAAGGGTTTCAGCCATACTGGAATTATAATCGACTTTATCGTATTCTTAAACCTGAGTTAGGGTCAAATAATATGGCCTTACTGGTATCTACTTGAAGTTCAAATCCCTTACCCGCAGAGTTTCCAGATTCCGGACTTAATCTTGCCATAACCTCATTTTCATTCCATTGACCTATCGCTACAGTATCTGCGCCCATAGGCTCAATAACTTCAACATCAAATTTAATTTTTTGAACAAATGAATTATCAGCAGCCGAAGGCTGTATTTCAGTAAGCATCTCTGGTCGAATCCCCAACAAAACAACATCTAAATTTGATTTAATTAGAGCCTCAGTACATGGGATTATTAATTCATATTTTTGTCCTCCACTCTCAATTACCAAGTTTTGGTCTTTAACAATACATTCAATGAAATTCATTCCAGGTGAACCCATAAAATCAGCAACAAAATGACTTACTGGATCATTATATATTTCATAGGGAGTGCCTATCTGTTGCAACTCTCCATCCTTAAGGACTGCTATACGGTCTGCTAAAGTCATTGCTTCAATTTGGTCGTGAGTTACATAGACTATAGTTGTTCCAATGCGTTTGTGTAATTTTTTAATTTCAGTGCGCATTTCAACTCGAAGTTTTGCATCTAAATTTGACAAGGGCTCGTCAAAAAGAAAAACTTTTGGTGAGCGAGCGAGCGCCCTTCCCATTGCTACTCTTTGGCGCTGACCACCTGAAAGTTGTCCTGGCTTTCTGTCTAGCAAGTGATCAATTTGCAGAAGTTCAGACACCCTTTTAAGAATAGATGCCTGTTCATCTTTTGGTACCTTATTCATTTCCAAGCCAAAGCAAATATTTCTTGCAACACTCATTGTTGGATACAAGGCATAAGATTGAAACACCATGGCAATGTCTCTATCTTTTGGAGACTCTTCAGAAACATTTTTTCCATCAATGATAATCTCACCGCTATTTAAATCTTCAAGCCCAGCAATCAAGTTCATTAGCGTAGATTTTCCGCAACCTGAAGGACCAATAAGAATTAAAAACTCACCATCTTTAATATCAAGATTTATATTTTTTAGTACTTCGGTTGAACCAAATGATTTATTAATTCCATTAAGACTTATGCTTCCCATTTTGTTATCCTGTTTTTATTATTTATTTTAATTTTCTATATTTAAGATGACACATTTAATCTATAAATTTACTATTTATCCCTTTACTGCGCCTGCAGTAAGGCCACGAACAAAATATTTACCTGCAATAACATACACAGCTAGAGTTGGGAGCGCAGCAATAATAGCTGCAGCCATATCCACGTTATATTCTTTGCCACCAACTGACGTATTCACTAGGTTGTTTAGCGCTACAGTAATTGGCTGCGTTCCAGAGCCTGAATACACAACTCCGAATAAAAAATCATTCCATATTTGAGTGAACTGCCATATTATTGTTACTACAAATATTGGGGTAGACAAAGGAATAAAAATATGCCTAAAAATTGCAAAAAATCCCGCACCATCAAGTTTTGCCGCCCTTACTAGCTCTGTTGGTATTCCGACATAATAGTTACGGAAAAAAAGTGTTGTAAAAGCGACTCCGTATATAACATGGACTAGTACTAAGCCTGTCACTGTGTTTGCTAAGCCCAACATTCCTAACAACTTTGCCATTGGTAATAGAATAACTTGGAATGGAATAAAACAACCAAACAATAGTGCTCCAAACAAAAACTCGCTACCTTTAAATTTCCATTTAGCTAAAGAATAGCCATTAAATGCACCAACAATAGTTGAAATTATGACTGCTGGAAAAACAATGCGAACACTGTTCCAAAAATATGGTGCTAAGCCTCTGCAATCACTTCCAGTGCAAGCTGATGACCAGGCTTTTTTCCAGGCATAAAAGGTTGGATCGATAGGAAGCGCCATCAAATTTCCACTTCGAATTTCTTCAATATCCTTAAGAGATGTTGTAAACATGACGTACAAAGGCGCTAGATATATAAACGCAAAGAAAATCAGTATCGAATAAATAAATGTGCGACCAATATTATATTTTGTCAGCTTAAGGCTACTCATGATTTTTTCTCTCGTAATTCAGAATACAAATAAGGAATTAAAATGGCCAACACGCCAAACAACATAATCATAGCACTTGAAGCGCCAAGACCAATTTGCGCCCTATTGAAGGTAAATGTGTACATAAAATTAGCTGGTAAATCAGAGGCATATCCTGGGCCACCTCCAGTCAGCGCCTGAACTAGATCAAAACTCTTGATAGCTATATGAGTAAGAATAACAATAGCACTAAAAAAAACTGGCCTCATTAGAGGCAATATAACATGCCAATAAAGTTGAATGGTTGATGCGCCGTCGATTTTAGCGGCCTTAGTTAGGTTTTCATCTACTCCACGAAGCCCTGCCAAGAAAAGTGCCATTACAAAGCCACTTGATTGCCATACAGCTGCAATAACAATGGTATAAATTGCCATATCTTGTTCAACAAGCCAGCGAAATTCAAACCCTACAAAGCCCCAATCATTCATTAGCTTTTCAATTCCTAAGCCGGGGTTAAGGATCCATTTCCATGCCGTACCTGTGACAATAAAAGAGATCGCCATTGGGTATAAATAAATTGTTCTTATTGCTCCTTCGACCCGAATTTTTTGATCAAGGAAAATTGCTAAGAGCAAGCCTAAAACTAATGCAATAACAATAAATAAAATTAGAAAGATAAAAAGATTGTCAACTGCTACGTCCCATCGAGGGTTAGCAAATAAACGTCGATATTGATCGAGACCAACAAAGTCCCATTGAGGCATCATTCTGCTTTTGGTTAACGACAGTAAACCAGTCCAGACAATGAAGCCATACATACAAATAACCATTACAATCGTAGTTGGTGCTAATACAATTTTTGGTAGGTTTTTTTCTAGAAAATTTAGCACAATGAGTTATTATATTATTTAATTAAAAAAATGGGGCGCCTAATTTAGGCGCCCCTAATCTAAACTTCAACCAAAAGTAAGGAGACGAATCAAAACTTTTGGTATTAATTTAGAAAACTAACAACTTTTACATTGCAGCCTTGATTGAAGCAACTAGCTGAGCAACACCATCCGCAGCACTCTGATCAGAGTTGAAGAAGTTTGTTGCAGAGTCTGTTACCGCACCACCTACTGCTGAAGACATCGCCATACCGTGAGCAAAACTTGGTACTAGAGATCCACTAGCAGAAGCTGAAACAAATGCGTCCATTGAATCATGAGCACACGTATCGAATTCAGCTCTTGAAACGCCTAAACGTGCAGGAATAGATCCCTTGTTTAGATTAAATACTGTTTGGAAATCAGTACCTAAAATTTCAGCTGCCATTACGTTTTGAGCTTCAGTGCTTGCTGCATCTGATTGCGCAAAAAATGCAAATGAGTCTATGTTAAACGTATGAGCACCAGAAGTTCCTGGAGCCGCAGTACATACATAGTCAGTTCCAACGCTCTTACCAGCTACTTTAAATTCGCCTTTAGCCCAGTCACCCATTATTTGACTACCCGCTTTACCTTCAATTACCATTGAAGTCGCAACGTTCCAGTCACGTCCTGGTGAGTTTGCATCAACAAATTGACGTAAGTTTCCGAAAGTTTCGAAGACTTTTAAAGTTGTAGCACTGTCTAAAGCGTCCATATCTAGATCAACAAAAGCCTTGTTATAGTAATCAGCACCACCAACACCAAGAACAACTGCTTCAAATACAGTTGCGTCCTGCCATGGCTGTCCACCATGTGCTAAAGCGATAAAGCCAGCATTTTGAAGTTTTTTCGCTTGAACCATGAAGTCATCCCAAGTTGTTGGAATAGTAGCACCTGCGTAAGCATATACTTCAGGATTAGACCACATCCAATTTACACGGTGAACGTTTACTGGAGCGGCAACATATTTACCGTTGTGCTTCATTACATCAGAAACAACTGCAGGCAATAAATTGTCCCAGTCATTTGCTTGTGCAACGCCATCAATGTCAGCTAAAAATCCTAAATCGCCCCATTCTTGGATTGATGGACCTTTAATTTGAGCAGCAGTTGGAGGATTACCAGAAATAGCTCTAGACTTTAAAACAGTCATCGCATTTTCACCACCACCACCAGCAACAGCGAAGTCAGTCCAACCAACTCCAGCTCCACTTAGTTTTTCTTTTAGATAATTTACACTTGCAGCTTCACCACCACTTGTCCACCAGTGTAATACCTCAACTTCTGCAGCACTTACTGCAGCCGAACTTGCTAGAAGCGCTGTAGCTGCTAGCGTAGATATTGTATTCTTCATATTTTTCTCCATTGAAATAATATTAACTCCGCCCATCATTGAGCAGAATTACGAATTAGTTTATTACTGACTTTGTATCGCAATGTGTTGATTTGTTACAAAATATGACAAATTGAAGCGAAACGACAAGCGGAAGAATCTATTGGAGAAAAGTCATCCTGACTATGAATCTGGGTTTAACTTTCATGAATAAGTTTATTGTTAAAGAGTTATTTACTTATGTCGAACTCAAATGGTACCCTAGAAGAATGGTGATGCCTAATTGGTGAGTCACATGACAAATCAATTAAAAAACTATACCAGGAGATGTATTTTTTATCGCCCTTACTTTTCAAGTTAAAAACATAGCTTCCAGTTAGCAAGTAAACACTTCCTGGTAACTCTTTTTTTATAGTTTTATTAATATCGACTTCGACTGAGGCTTGGCCTTTTATAGCTAGTTCAAAATAACCTTTTATTTGCTCTTGAGTCGATAATAATCTTGGGATAAAAGTAGGTAAAAGCGTACTATCTTTATGATACATACTCAAAATACCTTTTAAATTTCCATTATTAAAATACTCAGCCCACTGGCTAATAATGCTTTCAGGACTCACAATTTGACTAGTTTTCATAAAAAAAATTCTAAAAAATTATTGCTATTTTAAACTAGGTTCCACAATCTATCTACAATTAACCATTCAGTTGCTCGGCATTAATTGGACGTTTAAGTTAATTTTAAACTAACCCAGATTTAGGACCTCATAGCAGGCGCCCATAGTATGGTAATCAACTTTGCCTGCAGGACTTTTAAGGTTGTCATATTTCATATTTTTGGAGTCTAAAATTCTAAACCAAGCCCCATATTCATGATCAACCATATGCTTCCAACTAAATTCCCATATACGCTCATACCATTCC
>CAJXOB010000013.1 GCA_913057955.1 uncultured Gammaproteobacteria bacterium
AACTTAATCACTGTTGGAGCAAGGTTTTCAACTGGACTAACCCATAACTCTTGTAACTTGAGACGAGGGTAGGTGTACTTAGCTATCTCTTTATAACAGTTAATTCTTTGGTCAATGCTTGCCTCATCGGATTCAGCTATCTCAATAAGCTTCTGGATTGGATTGATGTCCAACTTAAGGAGTAAGTCATCAGCCCTGATAAGGGTAACTTTGTTAGGTGTGCCCTTCTTTCTACCGCCTATTTTTGAGTGTCCTTCTTCAAACATAGTGAAACAATAGTATTAAGTTAGTAAATAGCCGCCATAAAACCTCTCTAGACATATTCTGTATTTTACGCTAATTTTATTAAAAGCGTAATCCCAGCGTAATCCCGAGTGTTATTTTGATTTAAGTGAAATGGCTTAAAGCCTTATGATATATGGTGGTTATGGGTGGACTTGAACCACCGACCCCAGCATTATGAATGCTGTGCTCTAACCAGCTGAGCTACATAACCAAAAAGAGCGCCTATTATCGAAATTTTTCTTGAAAAAGTCAAGCTAAACCAGCAAATAAGAATCATATTATTGTCATTCTTCCGGTATCAACTAAATTTCAATATAAAATTTAGTTACTTTTATTCATTTAATTTAATTTTAATGGCACACAAAGTTCTTAAGATTGCGCTTACAGGTGGTATAGCATCAGGAAAAACTCTAGTAAGTGATTTATTAGGAATTCATGGATGTCATATCGTAGACCTAGATATTATTTCTCGGGAAGTTGTGTTGCCAGGATCAGAAGGCTTAAAAGAACTTGTTGCAAATTTTGGGCAATCAATACTTCTACCTGATGGGACTCTTGATAGGCAAAATCTTCGTGATGAGCTCTTTAAAAAAGGAAGAAATAGAGCAAAAATTGAGGAGATATTGCATCCAAAGATACTTCAAAAAATGAAATCTGAGATGGATGACTGTCAAGAAGGAATAATGATTGTTGTCATTCCTCTCCTAGTAGAAAAAGAGCTATGGGGTCCATTTGATAGAGCCATAGTTGTTGATTGTGAAACTGAGATGCAGTTAACACGATTAATGTCTAGAGATAATGTTGACAAAGAAAAGGCTCAGATAATGCTACTTACTCAAACAAGTCGAGAACAACGCCTTCAATTAAATAGTCATATTCCTACTGACATTATTGAAAATAACTCAAAAATTAGCACGCTAAAGGACAAGATAAAAGACCTTAATCAAAAACTACTTGGGCTCATTTAAAGCCTAAACTAAAAAAGAAGTCAGGTATCTATTCATTACGAATAAGTGGGTATACCTTTGGGCTAAATATACTTTTATTAGCTATCAAGATCATTACAAAAGACACCAGGGCTGTTGTCAATAAAATCCAAAGCGTCAATCCCAAATCAAACCTCCAGGTCAACTGGAGCGTGTTCTCAACAATAAGGTATGAGCCTGCTATTGCAACAGAGAGCGCAAAGAAAACTAAGGTCAAATAAATTAAAACAAACTCAATCGTCATCGCCCTTAGGATTGTTGGAAAGTCTACGCCCAGAATTTTATAAATCAAATTGTTATACCTCCTGAATGTGGTTTGAACCAATACAGCGCTGACAATAACAATCAGCCCAATAACAATAACAATTAAAGATATCCCAGTCACAGCGATAAATATTTTATTTAGTACGCCACTAACCTGAGACAAAATTCTGTCGACTTTAATCGCAGAGACATTTGGAAATTGTTCAACGACCCTTGCCAGGATGTCGTTGGATGACACGTCCGACTTAAGTGTTCCAATATACTCATATGGCAGTTTATTAGCAAACGCCTTATTTATAATAATTGCAAAGTTAATCGAGATATCTCGGTAGTCAACCTCCCTAAAATTCTTAATTGTCCCTGTGACATCTCGACCTAAAATATTGAGTGTAATCTTGTCATTGATACTCATTCCAAGGTCATACGCAGCCCTACTATCCATTGAAATGAACATCTCATTCTCATTGCCAGGCTCCCACCACTCACCCTCTATAATCGGGTTGTCTGGGTTTGGTTTTTCTGACCATGAAATTCGCCTATCGCCCCTAACAACCCATGCAGACCTGTTATTCTCAGAAACAAGCTCTTCTATTGGGGTTCCATTTAGTGAAATAAATGATGCGCTCGCCATAGGGCTAAACTCGAGCATTACCTCGGGATCAATACTTTTAATAAAGCTTTCTAGGTCAGGCTGAATATCTCTGTCAATACTGACAAAAAATAAATCTGGGGCCATTGAAGGGATGGTGTCTGATATCTCTTGCTTTAAGTTATTAGCCACAAAACTTAAGGTCAGAAGAAGTGTCAGACCTATACCTAAAGACACCGTCATAATTGGCGCAAGTGATTTCTTAGCAATAATATTTCTGTGGGCAATCCTGTAGCCATTACTAGAAAATTTGTGAAACTTTTTTAGAAATGAAATTAATAGTCTAGAGACACCATAGAATATTAGCATCGTAATAAAAAATGCCACAAAATATAAAACGGTGTAGAACTTTTGCTCAGTCTGGAGAACGAAATAGGTGGTCAAAATTACAACTAAGATGAACAACAAAACTATGTTCTTTAAAGAAAAATTTAAACTCACGGGTTGAAAGGTATTGCGAAACAAAGCAACTGCTTTTATCTCACTGATGGAGTATAAAGACGGTATTGAAAAAATCAAAACAACCAACAGCCCTATGAAAAAAATATTTAGATAGCCTATCAAACTGACGGTAGGTTGGAGATCAATTCCTAGTGACTTGGGCAGAAGTTCATTGGCCAATAATGGACTGAAAACCCCAAATAGATAGGCAATTATTGAGGTGGTAATCAATATTAGAATAATTTCATAAAAGTACATCAGCTGGATAAAGTTTGAAGAAAACCCAATCGATTTTTTAACCGCAATGCTCGTATTTCTCTGATTAACAAAAGAGAGCAAGGTGTTACTAATGCCGATACCAGCAATGATCATTGCACTAACAGAAACAAGATTTAGAAAGTTAGAAAAGTTGTCTATTACCCTGCCTAGCCTTTGGCCACTTTCACCTGGAAGCCTAGTTTCAATAGTGTCATCATAAGCAACGATTGACTCTACTATTTTATTCTGCTCATTGGCATTACTAGGATTACTAAACTTTAAGCGATACTCATAATCAAGAAAACTACCGCCTGAGCTAAGCTCAAATTTGTCATAACTCGCCTTACCAATTATTGCAAATTCACCAAAAACTGCACTCTCAGCAATATCAGGAACGGACACAACTAGGCCCGCAACTTCAAACGTTTTACCCATAATTAACACGTCGTCACCCACCTTGACTTTAAGTAAATTTTGGATGCTCTCATTAATCAAAACCATTGGCTTTGTCGTAGAGAATATTTTTTCAGCGGAGCCCGGCGGGCTCGAAACGATCTCCCCATAAAGTGGATAATGATCATCAACTGCTCTTAGTTCAGTAAAGACAGGAGCCATATCTATTGATGAGACCATGGTTGCAAGTTCAATTGCTGTGCTAACTACACCTAAAGTTTTTAACTCATCGACGATCAAGTCAGGCAGAGGATCAATGCCGGTAGAGAGCTGGATATCACCCCCTAACAGCTCTTTAGAGTTTGCTGTAATTTCATTGTTAAGCGCTTCCTTAACCGAGAAGGTTAAAGAAAGCAAAAGTAAGCTAATAAAGAGAGTACTTGCTATGACCCATAGCTTTTTATAGCTTCTAGAAAAATCCCTTATTGCATACTTATTTATTAAACGAAGCTGCTGAGTATCAAACAATTTGACCATCCTTGATTTCAATAATACGGTCACATCGTTCTGCTATTGAGTTGTCATGTGTCACCATCACTAGAGAGGTTTTGCTTTTTTTAGTGTACTCAAAAAGCAGGTCCATCATGCTTTGCGAGTTAGCACTATCAAGGTTTCCAGTTGGCTCGTCGGCTAAAATGATTTTTGGTTTATTGATTAGAGCGCGTGCAATTGCTACTCTTTGTTGTTCGCCACCAGAAAGCTCACTTGGAAGATGGTCTAACCTGTGTGAAAGGCCAAATTCTGAAAGAAGCTTTTTAGCCTCTTCTTCTTGGTTGTATTTCTGATTTGCCTCGAGAGACAACAAGACGTTTTCTGTGGCTGTAAGATTGGGAATAAGATAAAAAGATTGAAAAACAATACCAATATTTTTTCTCCTAATTTCTGAAAGGTTATTTTCTTTTAGCCCTACTATTTCTTGGCTATTAATTTTAATGGAGCCCTCGGTAGCTGTCTCAAGACCAGAGGCAAGCATGATGATTGATGTTTTTCCTGAACCACTCGGACCAATAATTGAGACAATTTCTTCACTACTTACTGAAAAATTAATCCCTTTTAAGACCTCTACTGGGTCAACTTTTGAACCATAACTTAACGAAACATTATTGAATTGTATTGCTGCATTCATTGCTTAATCTAATATAAAATTTGGGCGATGATTATCTCAAAAAAAACAATGCTTAAAGCACTTTTTATGTGTTTGTTGTGCGTATTATCATTTACAAGGGTGTATGCAGAACAAACCATAAAGGTTATGCTTTATGGGGACAGCCTGATGGCCGGTTATGGACTAACTCAAAATGAGAACTTAGCGTCAGAACTTTCCAGAAATTTTGAGGCTGACAATCTTGAGGTGAGCATTATTAACGCGAGCATTTCAGGAAACACTTCTAAAAATGGCTTGTCCAGGGTGGATTGGTCTCTTGGAGACAAGCCAAATATAGTCGTGGTATGTCTCGGTGCTAATGATATGTTAAGAGGTCTTGATCCTGCTCTCACTATGGAAAACCTCGACGCCATAATTACTAAATTTAATCAAAGTGGCTCGGTCGTAATACTTGCTGGAATGCAATCTTCTGAGAGTATGGGGCCAGATTATCAAGCTCAATTTGATGGAATTTATCCAAAACTTGCCATCAAGCACAACTTGATTTTTATGCCTTTTTTGCTGAAAGATGTTGCTCTAGAAAAAGACAAACTACAAGCCGATTATAAGCACCCTAATGAAGAGGGAATCAAAATAATAGCAAGCAATTTGTACCCATACCTCCTCGAGGGGTTGGCTCGACTTGGGAAATAATTAAACTTATTTTAGTAGAAGTCGCTCAACTACCCTGCCTTCCTCAAGGTGTGACTTAAGAATCTCGTCAACATCCTCTTCATCAACATATTGGTACCAAATATTATCAGGATAAACAACTGCAACGGGTCCATCCTCACACCTTCCTAAACAGCGTGATTCACTAACGCCAAGCTGGCCTTTGCCTAATGTAGAATTTGCACGACATTGATCTTTAGCATAGCGGTAAAGCTCTTTTGCACCATTTTCAGAGCAGCACTGCTTTCCGTCTGCTCGAACGTTGTTACAGAAAAAAATGTGGTGTTTGTAAAAATTACTCATAACTCTATCGCCCTATTGTAGCAATGTTTTTTATCGATACCGGTAATTTTGGAAGCCAATTTAGAAGCTTTTGATGCTCCCATTTCAGCGCAAAGGATTGGTAAAATTTTTGCCAATTGATTTTCAGCATCGACTAAATCTATTTTATCAGTTGAAGAGACTAATATTACAAACTCGCCTTTTTGATGGGCTGGATCTGAAGTGAGGTATTCAATTAAGCTTGGTATTTCATCGGTACGAATTGTCTCAAAGGATTTAGTCAGCTCTTTAGCAAGACAAACCTTACGCTCATCTCCAAATACTTTAAGCATATCATTTAAAGTTGCCAGTATTCTCTTCGGTGATTCATAAAAAATAATTGTTTCATTAAGGTCAGCTCTATTTTGGAGGTATTTAATTCTAGCTGTTTGTTTTGAGGGTAGAAACCCAAAAAAAGAAAAGCTATTGCTTGCTAAGCCAGATGCCGATAGTGCTGTAATTATCGCACTAGGTCCAGGGATAGGAACGACCTCAATACCTTCTTTTTTTGCATGTGAAACTAGAAAGTAGCCGGGGTCACTTATTAAAGGAGTTCCAGCATCACTTATAAGTGCAATTGAGACGCCAGAATTTAACTCAGAAATAATGGATTGGGTTTTTTCTCTCTCATTGTGCTCATGAAAAGCTTTTAGCGGCGTTAAAATTTCAAAGTGTGTAAATAATTTTTTGCTATGCCTAGTATCTTCAGCTAATACCATATCAACATCTTTCAGAGTTTCGATAGCCCTGTAAGTAATGTCATTCAAGTTTCCAATTGGGGTCGCTACAATAAAAAGCTTTCCAGTCATACTAAAGTCTTAGCCTAGATTCATAAATATGACTACCATTATGCTTTATTAACGCCATCTATTATCAAAATTTATCTACGTCTTTAGCTTAAAAAAACACCGATTCTGCTTTAAAATATAGGGATATCTTTTTTGAAGCTTTGGCTAACTAGAAACAAGGAGTATTAATGAAAAAAGCATTTATCTTATTGGCGCTTCTATTATCATCTACTATCTTGAGCTCATGTGTACCAATAGTTCAAGGCGCTGCTGCAGTAACTACTGTCGCTACCATGTCGAATGATCGCCGCACAATGGGTGAAATTTTAGATGACAAGACCCTGTACATGAATTTAGGAAATATTGTCAGTAAGGACTCGATGCTTGACGATACGCACATTAACTTCAATGTATTCAGCAAATCTGTACTCATGACTGGTGAAGTGCCAACTGATGACCTTAAAAATTATCTAGAAGAAATGATTAAGAAAAAAGCTCCAAAGATGAGCCAACTCATTAATGAAGTTGCAGTGATGGAAAATAGTAGCTATTTAAATCGCGCTAGAGATGGAGTCATTTCTATTCAGATTGAGGCTCTATTCCTTGACCAAGAAGTATTTCATCCTGCACATGTTTCAGTTCTTACTGAAAGGGCGACAGTCTACTTAATGGGCGCTGTAACAAAAAGAGAGGCAGAGCATGCTACCAACGTTGCCAGCAAAGCAAAAAATGTTAAAAAAGTTGTTAAGCTATTTAACTACCTGTTGGTAAGGCCTGCAGAGGAAATTGAAAGGGACAACAAGAAAAGAGAAGAGGCAGAGAAAAGGGCCATCCTTGAGGCAAAAAAAGCAGAGCTTGTGGCTGCTCAAAATGAACTTCAGCAACAAATCTACGAACTGGAAACAGACTAATAAAATTTAATTGGCGCAAAGGTGTATCGATGCTGACCAACAATTGGGCCGAACTTTGATAGGGCAGCAAGGTGTTCTTTCGTGCCATATCCTTTGTGATTTTTAAATCCATACTCAGGAAATCTTAAATCCAACTTCTTCATTTGCCGATCTCTTGTAACCTTTGCGATAACTGATGCAGCGGATATAACTGGCTCGATCAAATCTCCCTTAACTATTGCACGGCAATTAGCAACATCTGGACATCGATTACCATCAACTAGAACCTTAAATACTTCGTTTTGGTTTTGGCTTATTAACTGGTGCTGTAAATTATTTATAGCTCTTGTCATTGCAAGCATTGTTGCCTGCAAAATATTAAGCTCATCAATTTCAACACTGCTCGCTTCAGCTACTGACCAAAAACATTGCTGCGTAATCTTAGAGAAGAAATCTTCGCGCTTTTTTTCTGTTAATTTTTTTGAGTCGGTTAGGCCTTCTAGATAAAAATTAGCAGGAAAAATTACTGCTGCTGCAACCACATTACCAACTAATGGGCCTCTTCCAGCCTCATCTACCCCAATAATATTCAACACCCTATAGGCCTTTAAATCCAATATCAGTTCTATAGTAACTCCCGCTCCATTTAACTTTATTAATAAGCAGGTACGCTTTCTCTTGCGCCTCTTTAATGTCGGTTCCTAGAGCTGTTGCGCAGAGAACTCGCCCGCCATTACTGATAATGTTATGTTTATCTAACTTTGTTCCAGCATGAAATATTTTGGAGTCATCCTCTTCTAAGGGCAGGTTAATTATCTCCCCTTTTGTATATGAATCTGGGTAACCATTGGCAGCCATTACAACGCCCAAAGACGTCCTTTCATCCCATTCAGCCGTAACTTCATTCAGTTTGCCTTGAGTTGCAGAAATACATAATTGAGCTAAATTAGATTTCAAACGCATCATGATAGGCTGCGTTTCAGGGTCTCCAAATCTGCAGTTATACTCAAGCACTTTTGTCATACCTTTATTATCAATCATCAGGCCCGCATAAAGAAAACCAGTATATGGCATCCCCTCAGCCTTCATTGCTTCAACGGTTGGTTTAATAACTCTTTCCATAGCATCTTCAAAAACCGAAGGGCTTACTATTGGTGCGGGAGAGTATGCCCCCATGCCGCCAGTATTCGGTCCCTTATCGCCATTATCTCTTGCCTTGTGATCTTGTGATGTTGCCATTGGCAGTATATTGCTGCCATCAACCATGACGATAAAGCTTGCCTCTTCACCCATTAAAAATTCTTCTATTACGACTCTTGATCCCGCTTCCCCAAATCGATTTCCTTGAAGCATATCATTAATTGCAGCTATTGCTTCATTTAAGGTATTTGCAATAATTACCCCTTTTCCAGCAGCAAGGCCGTCAGCCTTTATAACAATAGGCACGCCTTTCTCGTGAACATATCTAATTGCAGGATCTGTCTCCGTAAAGACCTTATAAAATGCTGTTGGAATATTATTTCTGTGCAAAAAATCCTTACAGAATGCTTTTGAGCCTTCTAATTGGGAGGCTAGTTTTGATGGCCCAAATATTGCCAGACCTTGCTCCTGAAAATCATCGACCACGCCCATAACTAATGGAACCTCTGGCCCAACAATTGTAATATCTATAGAATTGTTTTTAGCAAATGAAATAAGCCCAGGAATATTATTGGAGTCAATCTGAACATTTGATATTTTTTGCTCTAAACCAGTGCCAGCATTTCCAGGAGCGACATAGACGTGCTCAACCTCCTCGAATAGAGAGCATTGCCAAGCAAGAGCGTGTTCACGCCCCCCAGAGCCTATTATTAAGACCTTCATAACCCTTTCCTTTTAATCACTAAACTTTAAAGCCTCTCTTCTCAAACGAAAACCCTTTTAGGCCAAACTTCAAATAAAACATTGCACTCACCAATACCAATAAATTGTTTGTTTTCGTCGTAGAGCTTAATTTTTTGTCCAACATCTAATCCAGGAACGTGCACCTTTCTTCCATGTTTAATGTCAATTGTCTGGTCTCCGTCCAAATAGATTCCTTTGATGCTAGGTAACATTTCATCCGCGCCAAGAAGAATTGAATCGAGCGCGTAAAAATTTTCATTTTTAAGTCCCATAAGATCTTCATATGTATACCCTTGTGATATATCAAAATGGGTGAATCCAATTCTTCTTAATTCAACAACATGCCCACCACATCCTAAAGACTTTCCTATATCTTCAATCAAGGTTCTAATATACGTTCCTTTTGAACACGAAACCTCTAAGCTTAAAACTTCTCTCTCAAAACCTTTAAATTTTATTTCATGAATGTCAACCGGTCTTGGGTCCCTATCGACTTCAATGCCTTTTCGTGCGAGCTTGTAAAGAGGTGTTCCGTTCCTCTTAAGAGCAGAATACATTGGTGGTATTTGGTTAATACTGCCAACAAAATCCGGCAAAATATTTTTGATAGCTTGGTCATTGACTTCTTTTGTGGAGCCAAAATCAACCACTTCGCCATCAGAGTCGCCTGTATCACTGATTTGACCTAATTTCCCACGAACAAAGTAGCGTTTGTCGCCATTAAGTAGGAATTGCGCAACTTTAGTTGCCTGTCCTAAACAGATTGGCAAGAGTCCGCTTGCAAGGGGATCAAGGCTTCCAGTATGCCCAGCCTTATTGGCATCGAACAAGCGCTTTACATCTTGCAGGGCAGAATTGGAGCTGTGGCCACTTGCTTTGTCAAGAAGCAAAACTCCGTTGATGTCTCTACCTTTTGGATTGCGTTTGGACATTATTTGTGGATTTAAATTTTACTTAAGAGGTCTTCCATTCTAGCGCCAGCATTTGGAGCCGTATCATAAATAAAGTTTAATGAAGGGGTGTGTCTTAAATCTAAGATTTTTGATAAAGATACTCTAAAGAACCCACTAGCCTTATTAAGCAAAACTGCGACTGATTTTTGGGAAGATTCTTCGACTGAGAAAAAAACTTTTGCGCTAGTCAAGTCACGAGTCACAATGACATCCGTTATAACAACCTCCTGCAGTCTAGGGTCTTTCGTTTCTTTTGATAATAGCAGAACAAGTTCACGCTTAATAAGTTCGTTTACTCTTTCGGCTCTAAAACTTATTTGTTGTGCCATTTAGGGCCTCTCTCCTATAAGGTTCGAGCGCGCTCAATGCGCTCAAATACTTCAATTTGGTCTCCTGGCTGCACATCTTTGTAGTTTAGGACTCCAATGCCGCACTCTGTGCCAGACTTTACTTCTTTTACATCATCTTTAAAGCGCCTGAGAGACTCTAGTTCGCCTTCATAAATTACAACGCTGTCTCGCAAAACTCGAATTGGACTATCTTTTCTTACGACTCCCTCTTCAACCATGCAGCCTGCTATATCTCCAAACTTAGGCGATCTAAATACATCTTTAACGCCCGCAATTCCAATAATGTTTTCACTTAATTCTGGACTTAATAAGCCGCCCATAATCGCTTTAATGTCATCAATTAAATTATAAATAATACTGTAGTACTCAATTTTAACGCCCTCAGTATCTGCAGCCTTCTTAGCAACAGCGTCTGCTCTAACATTAAAACCAAGAACGATAGCCTCTGATGCACTAGCCAAAGAAATATCAGTATTGTTAATTGCTCCAACGCCTGAAGACACAACCTTAACTTTAACCTCGTCCGTTGAAAGCTCTTCTAAGGCTTCAACTAGCGCTTGTGCTGAGCCGCGAACATCTGATTTAATTATCACGTTAACCGTAGAAATCTCGCCATCTTCCATAGTCGCAAAGAAGTTGTCCATCTTTTCAGATTGCTGCTTTTGCAGCTTGGCCTCTCTATCTTTTGATTTTCTAAAGTCTGCCACCTCTCTTGCCTTTCGCTCGCTTCCAACAACAAGAACCTCAGCTCCAGAATCTGGAACACCTGAAAGACCTAAAATTTCTACTGGTGTCGATGGCCCTGCTTTATTAATTGGCTTACCATTATCGTCAATAATTTGCTTAACTTTTCCGTACTCCTGTCCCGCAATAACAATGTCGCCCTTCTTAAGTGTGCCTGACTGAACCAGTATAGTCGTTACTTTCCCGCGTCCTTTATCTAGTCGAGCTTCAAGAACTACGCCACTAGCTGGCTTATCAACAACAGCCTTAATTTCTGACATTTCGGCAGTTAACGATATACTTTCTAGAAGCTCATCGATACCCTCTCCTGTATGCGCTGAAACTCCCACCATTAAAACATCACCGCCCCATTCATCAGAAATAACGTCATGTGTTGAAAGTACCTGCTTCACTTTATCAAGCTCTGCACCCTCTTTATCCATCTTGTTAATTGCGACAATAATAGGCACATTTGAATCTTTAGCGTGCTTAATAGATTCAATAGTTTGAGGCATAACGCCGTCATCTGCAGCAACAACCAGGATTACGATATCTGTCGCTGTAGCACCGCGCAGTCGCATTTTTGAAAATGCGGCATGGCCAGGAGTATCTATAAACGTAATTAAGTTTCCTTTTTGTTCAACTTGGTATGCACCAATATGCTGAGTAATTCCGCCTGCCTCAGCAGAGGCTACTTTTGACTTTCGAATATAGTCTAGAAGCGATGTTTTTCCATGATCAACATGGCCCATAATGGTTACTATCGGGGGTCTTGGTGTAGACTCGGCATCGTCATATACCTCTTGAACCAAAGTATCTTCAACTGTCTCCTCACTACTGGCTACAGGAGTATGTCCCATCTCTTCTACCACAAGCATCGCCGTATCTTGATCAATTACATCATTAAGAGTGGCCATTACGCCCATACCCATCATAACCTTTAGAACTTCACCAGCCTTAGTAGTCATCTTAAGAGCCAACTCAGATATTTTAATTGTCTCTGGAATTAAAATTTCGTGCTTTACCGGTTCAACTGGCATATGAAAACCATGTTGAGCCTGCTCATCCTGAGTTTTCTGCGAAATATGTGTTCTCTCTTTTTTCTTAAGTTTACGATTTGGATTATGCCTAGCAACGTGAAGTTGCCTACGATTCGATCCGGGTGGTGGAGTAGCTCGTAGTCTCTTAGGGCTCTTCTTTGAGTCATTAGATTTTTCTGCTTCTACCTTTTCCTTCTCTTTTTTAGCTTGCTCTTCCTTTTCGGTTAATTCTTTTTGTGTTTTTTGAGACAACAGCTCTTCATTTTTATTTTTTTGCTGGCGAATCATGTCATTTCTTTTCGCATCATGCTGCTCATCTTTTTGCTCAGAAAGCCTCCCAGCCTCTAAAGCTTCTTTAGCTTTTAATATTGCCGCATCATCAATTTGTTCAGTTGAAGCGATTTGAGGAGTCTCACGCTTCTTTTTAATCTGGATCTTTACGCCACCTGAAGATGATGTATTCGCAGCAGGTTTTGTTGTTTTTCTGGAAACAGAAATACTTGATTTAGTACTAGAGCGCTTACTCAAACTTGACATTAAAACCTGTCTTTCGTCTGCAGAAATATTCGATTCAGCTGTTTTTCCTGAAATACCGGCTCCAGATAAGATCGATAAAACCTGATCCGGTGTTTTTTTGAGTAATTTTGATAAACTTTCTACAGTATGTGCCATATTTTTGCCTATATATTCTAGTTATTGTTACTTAAAACACCTATATAAAATTAGTCAAACCAGCCTTCTTTTTCTCTGGCTGCCATGATAACAGCAGAAGCGCTATCATTCCCAACATCTTGAATTTCCAAAAGCTCAACAATTGAAAGCTCAGCTACAGCTTCAACTGTATTAATTTCAGCCTCAACAAGTGCGGTCGCTAGTGAATCATCAACACCCTCAATACTAAGCAATATTTCTGTAGACTCAGCGTCCGTTAATGCCTTAACTAACTGTGCATCCTGTGCTCTTTCTTGAAGCTCACCCACCATATCAGAGTCAAATTCTTCAATTTTGGACAATGCATCCGATTCAGCCTCGGCTATTTCATCAAGATTTGTATAGCCTTCGTCAATCAAGACAGCGGCT
Source organism: uncultured Gammaproteobacteria bacterium (assembly GCA_913057955.1). GTDB lineage: Bacteria > Pseudomonadota > Gammaproteobacteria > PS1 > Pseudothioglobaceae > Pseudothioglobus. Next base: position 13,182 of record CAJXOB010000013.1, read on the forward strand.
ACTTCTGCATCCACACCGAGCTTTTCAGCAAGCTTTTCGCCTGTTTTTTGTAGCTCTTTTGCCTGGATCTCATCAGCGTCACTAATAGACATTACATTAAGCTTCCACCCCGTAAGTCTACTTGCCAGTTTAATATTTTGACCGCCCCTACCAATAGCAAGCGCTAATTGATCTTCTTCAACTGCAATGTCCATAAAGCCTTTCTCTTCATCAACTACAATTGAGCTAACTTCCGCCGGAGCCATTGCATTAATTACAAACTGCGCGGGGTCTTCATCCCAAAGAATGATGTCAACTCTCTCGCCGTTTAACTCATTTGAGACAGCCTGAACGCGAGCACCTCTCATACCAATACACGACCCAATAGGGTCTATTCGTTTATCTTTTGCCTTAACCGCAAGCTTCGCGCGAAGACCAGGATCTCTTGCTCCAGCCTTAATTTCTATTACGCCTTCACTGATTTCAGGTACTTCCATTGTAAAAAGCTCAATCATCATATCGTTAACCGTTCGGCTCAGAAAAATTTGTGCGCCGCGCGGAGTGGATTTGACTTCTTTAATATAGGCTCTTAATCGGTCATTTTTTCTAATGGACTCATTCGGTATCAAATCGAACTTTGAAATCATACCGTCAATGCCACCCATATCTACAAACACGTTTCCTCTATCAACTCTTTTGACTGTTACCATGACCACTTCACCAACACGCTGGGTGTAGTTATCGACAATAACTGTTCTTTCAGCTTCACGCACCTTTTGAATTATTACTTGTTTAGCAACTTGAGCCGCAATTCTTCCAAACTCTAAAGACTCCATTGGCTCTTCAACAAAAGCATCAATATCGAGTCCGTTTGCGTCTGCCTGGTAAATATGAAGTTCTGGATCAAACATCTCTCCATCATCATCAACAAATTTTTCACCATCCTCAATGACTAACCATTGCCTAAAGGTATTAAACTCACCCGTATGCCTGTCAACCTCAACGCGAACCTCAATATTATTTCGCTTCTTTGTTGCAACAGCCAACGCCTCTTCTAATGACTCTATAACATCATCTTTAGTTATATTCTTTTCGTTTGAGATTGCCTCAATCATTAAAAATAACTCTTTACCATCCATGCGCTTCTCCTAAAAATGAGCAACTAAATTTGCTTTTTCGATTAAATCTATTTCCAAAGTAACAGGTCCAAGCTCTGTTACTAATTCTAGTGAATTACTAGCTTCGCTAACGCTACCAATAGCGCCAGTGAAGTTTCTTCTTCCATCAATTGGCCTGAATGTTCTCAAACGAACATCATGACCCAAAAAACGTTGGTAATGTGCGACACTAAAAAGAGGCCTTTCGATACCGGGCGACGATACCTCAAGATTATACTGCCCACTTATTGGGTCCTCAACATCCATTATTGCACTTACTTGGCGAGAAACAATCTCACAATCATCCACGCCAATTCCTTTCTCTGAATCAATATAAAGCCTCAAGGTAGAGTGTTTTCCGCTCGCAACGTACTCAACGCCCACCAGCTCATAGCCCAAGTCATTGACACTTGGATTAATTAACGAAACTACTTTATCAGATATCTTGGCCACAAAAAATTCCTAATAAAAACCCCCAAAAGAGGGGGTCTAAATTGGTAGCGGGGATAGGATTTGAACCTATGACCTTCGGGTTATGAGCCCGACGAGCTACCATACTGCTCCACCCCGCACTAAAGAGGCGAAATTATACGCCCTTAACCTCGCTACTTCAACATATTTTGACGGGCATGTATATTATTAATGAATCTGAATACTTTATACTATCTCAATGAAGCCAATTATACTCGCCGTGCTGATGGATGATATTTCCAGCATTAAGCCAATTAAAGATTCCTCCTTTGCTATGATGCTTGAAGCGCAAAAACGTGGCTGGGAGATTTACACTTTTGACAGCCCTGATATGTTTTATGAAGGTGGAAAAGTTGTTGCCAATGCACGAAAGACATTCGTTAGGGATTCTGAGATTGACTGGTATGAATGTGATGATGAAGAAGTGCTGCCGCTCAATAAGACAGATGTTGTGTTTATGCGCAAAGACCCTCCATTTGATATGGATTATATTTATGCAACGTATCTATTAGAGCAGGCAGAGGATGGCGGCGTTTTAGTTGTCAACAAGCCCAGCTCACTTAGGGATGCCAATGAAAAGCTTTTTGCTTTAAATTTTCCAGGATGTATCCCAGAAACGCTTGTCAGCTCGAGTATTCAAAAACTTTCAGATTTTATTTCTGACATCAAAACAGCAGTTGTCAAACCTTTAGATGGTATGGGCGGTACGGACATATTTAAACTTACAAAGGGCGATAAAAACATCGAGGAAGTGCTTCTAAAAATAACCAACCAGGGCAGTCGGTACATCATGGCTCAAGAGTTTTTGCCTGAAATCAAAGAGGGTGATAAGCGTATTTTATTGATTAACGGCAAGCCTGTTGACTATGCGCTCGCTCGAATGCCAGCAGAGGGAAGCTTCAAAGGCAATCTAGCGGCTGGAGCAAAGGGTATCGGTCAGCCCCTATCTGAAAGGGATCGGTACTTATGCGCTCAAATTGCTCCAATGCTCATTGAGAAAGGGCTTATCTTTGTTGGGCTTGATGTGATTGGTGATTACATTACCGAAATTAACGTCACCAGTCCTACTTGCATTCGAGAGTTGGATAGTCAGTTTAACCTCAATATCTCCTCGATGCTCCTAGATGAAGTCGAGATTAAGTTAGCTCTGCGCTAGATTCAAGCCGTATTTTGCAAGCATCACGCCAAGGCTTGCAGCCAATAGTGAAAGCCCTAAATTTAACACAATATTTAATAGCGCCTGGCTATAGTTACCGCCGCTAAGCATCTCCACGGACTCAATTGAAAGCGCTGACATGGTCGTTAGAGAGCCGGCCAATCCAACCAGAAGCATTAAACGATAGGTCTCACTCAGAAAGAGCTTTTCTAAGACAAAAACCACCAACAGTCCTGCAATAAATGAACCGATAACATTTGAAATTAACGTTCCATACGGAAGCGCTTTGTCAAAGTATTGAAGTGACATAACGCCTATATAATAACGACAAGTGGCTCCGACAGTAGCCCCTATACCGATGCTTGCGATGGATGTGATCGTATTCATAAATTTGACCTAAGCTGTTTTAACTTTTCTTTAATTTTAATCTCTAGTCCTCGGTCGGTGGGCTCATAATATATTTGTTCACCCATTTCCTCAGGAAAATAAGTCTGGCCTTTGCTAAAGCCATCTGGCTCATTGTGTGCATAGCGATAATCCTTGCCATGGCCTAACTCCTCCATCAACCGGGTGCTTGCATTTCTAAGGTGGATAGGCACTTCAAGATCACCTGTATTCTTTGCCGCCTCCATAGCCTGATTAAACGCGCTATAAACTGCATTAGACTTCGGAGCGCACGCACAAAAAACAGCTGCTTGGGCGATGGCTCTATTTCCCTCTTTATCCCCCAAGCGCTCATAAACATCCCAAGCATTAATAGTAATTTGAAGTGCTCTTGGGTCGGCATTACCCACGTCCTCTGATGCAATCGCTAAAAGCCTACGCGCAATCACCTTTGGATCACATCCAGAAACAATCATCCTTGCCATCCAGTAAAGCGCCCCATCTGGCGATGAGCCTCTAACGGACTTATGAAATGCCGAGAGCTGATGATAATAAATATCGCCGCCCTTATCAAAGCTGCTTACCTTCTCCTGAAGCGTTTTGGCAATATCATTTTTATTGATAGTTTTGTTTGATTTTTCAGTTAGCTGCTCTATGATATTAATTAGGCGCCGAGCATCGCCGTCACTGCTCTTAACGATCAAAGACAAAGATCCATCATCGCTTAGGATGACGCCTTGACTTTCCATCGCCCTTATCGCAATAGTTGTGAGGTCATCTTCGCTAAGTTTATCAAGAATATAGACCCGAGATCTTGAGAGCAAAGAGGAGTTAATTTCAAAAGAAGGGTTTTCAGTAGTGGCGCCAATTAATGTAATTAAGCCAGACTCAATATGAGGCAAAAAAGCGTCTTGCTGCGCTTTATTAAAGCGATGAATTTCGTCAACAAATAGAATGGTGTTTTTATCATGCTGCTTATATAGGTGGGCATGTTCTATGACATTTCTAAGCTCTTTAATGCCGTCAAGTACGGCGGACATTTGTTCAAAATGGGCGCCCATCTGCGTGCACATAATACGAGCCAGTGTAGTTTTCCCAACACCTGAAGGACCCCACAAAATCATTGAATGGAGCTGACTGTCGGCCAAAGCTTTGCCGATCGGCTTGTCGGGGTCAAGCAAATGACGCTGGCCTATAAATTCACTTAGGTCATTGGGTCTTAGCGTCTCTGCAAGGGGTCTATAGGTTGACATTAAATTGAAGATTGATTTTTATAGTTTTATAATTATCTTCTTTATTTGTTATGAATACCGCAGATAATATTAATTAATTTCCAAATAATGTTTTTTTTGCCTGCCATCGCCATCATTACAACAAAAAAAGTATTAAAATAAGAACGTATTCACGCACTATAACCTACTTATGTTTTTAAGATTTTTTTGTCTTGTTTTTCTTACAACGAGCGTTCTAGCCAATTCACATTCTTTTGAAGACTTCCTAGACCAGGTCCGCAAAACTGCAACTGAACAGGGCGTCTCTAAAGCAACCATTGATAAGGCCTTCTTTGAGCTCAAGCCAAGGCCTTCTGCCATTGAGTCTGATTCAGCTCAAGCCGAGTTTAATCAAAATTTTTGGCACTATGTGAACAAAAGGGTTAGCAAAGTACGCCTCAATAATGGTCGTGATTCATTAAAACAAAACGCCGCATTACTTAGCAAAGCCTCTGAAAAGTATGGCATTCCAGCCTACGTTATAGTTGCATTTTTAGGTCTTGAAAGTAACTACGGAAATTATATGGGCAATGAAAGCCTTGTTCGCTCTTTGGCAACACTTGCCTACGACCCAAGGCGGTCAAAGTTTTTTACAAGAGAGTTGATTGCTGTTTTGAAGCTGATGGACAATAACACCATACCATTTGATGCAACAGGCTCTTGGGCTGGCGCGATGGGCGCTGTTCAATTTATGCCAACCAATGTCATCGCTTATGGCGTTGATGCCAATAAGGATGGCAAAGTAGACCTCTGGAATGAAAAAGCCGATATTTATGCGAGCGCTGCCAATTTTCTTAATAAACTTGGCTGGAAAAAAGGTGAAAAATGGGGAAGAGAGGCCTCAATCCCTAAAAACTTTGACTATCGATTGACCGGCCTAAATAAGGAAAAAACCGTTAATGAATGGGCATCTCTTGGAGTTCTAAAGGGCAATGGATCAAGCCTGCCAAAGTCCAACTTCAAGGCCTCTTTAATTGTACCAATGGGACACAAAGGACCAGCATTCTTGGTTTATCGTAATTTTGAAGCAATAATGGGCTGGAACCGCTCAATACTCTATGCGCTATCTGTTGCCCACCTCTCTGATCGAATTAAAGGCGGCGGAAAGCTTTCAGCAAAATCTATTGATGAGCCGCTTCTTAGTAAAGAAGACATTATGCAAATTCAAAACACGTTGAACTTGTTGGGTTATGATACGGGCACTCCAGATGGTATGGCCGGATCTAAAACCAGACAAGCAACACGAATGTTTCAGTCTGACATCGGTCTCGTCGCGGATGGCTATGTTGGCTACGAATTATTTCAACAGCTTCAATGACCGTCAAAACCTATCTTGGTTTTGATGTAGGAACTAAACGCACAGGTATTGCTATAGCAAACAGCTTGACCTCCCATGCAAGTGGAATCGATACCGTCCTTCATCACAAAGATGGGTCTACAAACTGGACGCAACTTGATCTGATTATTAGTCAGCATAAGGCTGATGCATTTATTGTTGGATTGCCGCTTGATCTAGAAAACAAAGAACAAGAAATGACCTTTATAGCAAGATCGTTTGGCAGAAAACTAGCGAAGCGATTTAATGTTGATGTGGTTTTTATAGACGAACATTTATCCTCTTCAGAAGCAAAAAAACAACTAAAATGGCACTACGCCCATAAGAACGCTGACAGAGGTGATGTAGACAAGCGATCAGCTGAACTAATTTTGCAGACTTGGCTCAATGAAACCACACACGATTAGCAACGATTCGCAACTAGACTCAAAGGGCAGGCTAGCCCATCTTCTAGGCTTAAAAGGGCTTCCAAAAAAACAGCTTGAAAAGATACTAGACGTGGCAGATGATCATGTTGATAAAAAAGGTAAGCTTCAGAAATCTAAAATCTTAAGAGATATGTCAGTTGCCAACCTCTTCTTTGAGCCTTCAACTCGAACACGAAATACTTTTGAAATAGCTGGTAAGCGCACCAGTGCTAAAACAATTAACGTTGACCTTGCAAATTCAGCAACCAAGAAAAATGAAACCTTGATGGATACTATGCATACCTTAAAGGCAATGCAAATCGATATGTTCGTGATTCGTCACAAACAAAATGGACTGCCACATCATGTTGCAGAAAACATGCAAGGCGTATCCATTATTAATGCAGGGGATGGGATCAATGCACATCCGACACAAGCTTTGCTGGATATGCTAACCATAAGGCAACATAAAAAGACTTTTGATAACTTGTCGGTTGCTATTGTTGGTGATATTAGGCATTCTCGTGTCGCTCGATCTGGAATACAGGCCATGCAGACATTGGGCACTACTGATATCCGATTGATTGCGCCAGATACGCTTCATTACAAAGAAGAGACGCCTGGCTTAGAGCGCTTTGACAACCTTCAAAAAGGCATCGAAGGGGCTGATGTCATCATCTCTTTGAGGCTTCAAAAAGAAAGAATGATCGGCGCGGATATTCCAGATGAGCAGACTTACTTTGAAAGCTTTGGAATTACAAATGAAACCTTAAAGTTTGCAAAGCCCGACGCAATTGTCATGCACCCAGGTCCAGTTAATAGGGGAATCGAGCTCGAATCAAGTGTCGCAGATGGAGCTCAATCGGTTATTCTTCAGCAGGTAACGAATGGCATTGCAGTTCGAATGGCCGTTATGGAAATTTTAGCTGGAGCGTTTTAAAAATGAGTCAACCCATAAATTATGACCTCGCAAAGGATGCGATTCAAAAACTAAATACTGATGACACAATCTCTTCAGCTCATGGCTTACTGTGTGGATTTTATTGCGTCAAACAGGACATTCAATTAGACGACTGGCTCAACGAAGTGATCGTTACTATCGACTTACAAAACCTCCTTGAAAAGGAGTCTCACCAGGTTCTTGCAGAAATTTTTAACAATACCAGTGAGCAGCTTGCCGATCCAACCCTCAACTTTTGGCCCGTTATTGCTGACGACATGTGCACACTAAGGGAGCAAGCGAACACTCTAGTTGAGTGGTGTCAAGGATTCCTAGTTGGGCTTGGGCTGAGTTCGGTTGAAACAACAGACGAAGAAGTACTCGAAATGATCAAGGATATCAGCGAGATAGCTCAGCTTGATGCCGACCTATTAGATAGTGAAGAAAACACTCAAGACTTGTATGAAATTGTGGAGTTTGTTCGAATAGGCGTGCTTTTTATTCAGGAAACCCTGCAGCCTTCAAAGCAAGACTTTATCAGCCCCACCCAGCTCCACTAAATAGCCAAAAAAAAACCGAATTAAATTTTCATTTAATTCGGTTTTTAAAAAATGGTGGCCACACCTAGAATTGAACTAGGGACACAGGGATTTTCAGTCCCTTGCTCTACCAACTGAGCTATATGGCCAAATCGCGTAATTATACACAAGGCAAATAAAGATTGAGTTTGAATTTAACTCCTATACGCCTACCTTATCTATGAGTTGTCTAAAAATCGCTCGGCGTCCAATGCAGCCATGCATCCCGAGCCTGCAGATGTAATGGCTTGACGGTAAATATGATCTGCAACATCGCCCGCAGCAAAAACGCCCTCAACACTTGTTTGGGTTGCATTGCCTTGAAGACCTGCCTGGACCTTAATATAGCCATTATTAATCTCTATCTGGCCCTCAAAAATACCTGTATTTGGAGTATGGCCAATAGCAATAAAAACGCCATGTACATCTAAGTCTTTAGTTTCTCCATCACTTCCCTTTAGTCGAAGCCCATTAACCCCCATATCATCGCCCAAAACTTCTTCTAAAGTGTGTTTCCACTCAATAGACACATTCCCATTTTTAGCCTTTTCCATAAGCTGATCGGAAAGGATTTTTTCTGATGTGAATTTATCACGTCTATGAACAACAGTTACATGTTCGGCAATATTTGACAGGTAAAGCGCTTCTTCAACAGCGGTATTGCCGCCCCCAATAACCGCAACTTTTTGGCCCCTATAGAAAAAACCATCGCAGGTTGCGCAGGCGGAAACGCCTTTCCCTTTATATGCCTCTTCAGAATCTAAACCTAGGTATTGAGCCGTGGCTCCAGTTGAAATTATTACAGAATCAGCGGTGTAAGTTGTGTCGCCCCCTTGAAGAGTGAACGGACGCTTCGAAAAATCAACGCTCGTAATATGGTCGTTAATTATTTCTGTATTAAAACGAAGAGCATGGTCTTTCATGCGCTCCATTAGATCTGGGCCTTGAAGGCCATCATGGTCTCCTGGCCAGTTGTCCACATCCGTTGTAGTCATTAGTTGACCACCCTGTTCGAATCCACTAACCATCACTGGATTAAGATTTGCTCTTGCTGCGTAAACTGCTGCTGAGTAGCCAGCGGGGCCTGACCCAACAATCAAAACGCGACAATGTTTGATATCACTCATTATGAAATACTTTATACTGATTAACCAAATGAGTATTATAAACTGTCTTGAAAAAAAATAATAAACGAACAACTCAAACTGGCATAAAAAATCCGCGCTCAAAAATTGCGAATGAATCAATTTTTATACTGCTTTTGACGCTTGGTGTTGTTTTTCTCATTTCACTTGTGACTTACTCTGCAAATGAAGATCCATTCACTGGGGGAGCAGAACTTGTTAAGCCAGTAATAAATAGCGCAGGTATGTTTGGCGCTTATCTAAGTGATATAAGTATTGGAGTTCTCGGTTATGTCTCTTACATCATACCTATAGCCCTAATCTGGCTTGGATATAACTTTCATAGAGATGCAGCTAAAGAGAGAAGTAGTCCGATAACCTTCTTACTTCGATTGATTTCGTTTCTGGTTATGCTATTTTTTACAGCAGCACTGGCACATCAATTCGCACCAGAGATAAAGATTATCGAGGGCCTTAAGGCAACCTTTTTAGCGGGTGGTTGGATTGGGATGTCAATGCATGAGCTGGTGTTTTATGAAATGTTTGGCAGCTCATCCACAATAATATATATTGGGATTATTTTTGTTAGCTTTAGTATTGCTTCTAGCGCGTCATGGAAAAACATTAGCACATCGCTTTTCAAAAAGGTCCTTAATAGAGAAAAAAAGGCGCCTGTAAATGCAAATAGCTCATCGCTCAGGCCTGAAATTATCAGTCCTGCTGCTGTAGCAGAAAAGCCTCAAAAAGCTGAGAAAGCTGAGAAACCTCAAAAAGCTGAGAAAGCTGAGAAACCTCAAAAAGCTGAGAAAGATGAAAAGCCTAAAAAAGAACAAGGCAGCAATCTATATAAATCGGGCGCGACGGGCGGACTTCCAAGCCTTTCACTTTTAGATGATGTGAGTAATTCTGGCCTAGGATATACAGATGAATTTCTTGTTGAAATGGGGCAACAAGTTGAAATTAAATTAAAGGATTTTGGTTTTGACGTAACAATAACTGCCGTAACTCCAGGACCCGTAGTGACGCAATTTGAAATCTCGCTTGCTCCAGGAATTAAGGTTAGTCAGATTATGAACCTTAACAAGGACCTAGCCAGGGCGCTCCTGGTTGAAAGTGTTCGGATAGTTGATGTGATTCCAGGGAAACCGGTTATTGGCCTTGAAATTCCAAACAACAATAGAGAGATGATTGGGCTCAAAGAAATCCTCTCAAGCGAAGTATTTTCAAAGGCTAAATCGACTCTTTCCATGGGCCTTGGTAAAGACATTAATGGACTGCCAATTGTAGTTGATCTTGCAAAAATGCCGCACCTTTTAGTTGCTGGTGCTACTGGAATGGGTAAGTCCGTTGGCCTGAATGCAATTATTCTTAGCATTCTTTATAAGGCTTCGCCTGAGCAGGTTAGGTTCATTATGATTGACCCAAAAATCGTTGAGCTCGCATCGTATGCAGATATTCCGCATCTCTTAACTCCAGTTGTTACCAATATGAATGAGGCTGCAAGTGCGCTTTGGTGGTGCGTCAATGAAATGGAAAGACGCTACAGCCTTTTAGCAAAATTTAGCGTTCGAAACATCGAGTCCTTTAACGAAAAGCAGCGCCGCGCCAAAGAGTCTGGAAAACCTTTATTAGACCCTTCATTTAATCCAGACAATGCAAAAGAAGGTGAACAACATCCAGAGCTAGAGGCTCTCCCTCTTATCGTCATAGTGATAGACGAATATGCGGATATGCTTGGGGCTCTTGCACAAGAAGACCGCGCTAAGTCTAAGCGCGTTGAAGGGCTTATTGTTCGAATTGCTCAAAAAGCTCGAGCAGCTGGAATACACCTTATTGTTGCAACGCAGCGCCCTAGTGTTGACGTTATAACCGGCCTAATTAAATCCAATATACCGACAAGAATGTCTTTTAAAGTTTCATCAAAAACGGACTCAAGGACTATCTTAGACCAGTCGGGCGCTGAACAGCTTCTTGGTATGGGCGATATGCTCTATATGGCGCCAGGTATGACACACCTTACAAGGGTTCATGGTGCATTTGTTGAAGACAGTGAAATTCTGCGAGTCGTGAAGCACCTTAAGAAAAACTCGAGCCCTAACTACTTAGAGGGCGTCCTTAAAGCACAAACTGAGGTTGTCAGCAATAAAGATTCTGGACAAACCTCTGGCGAACTAGATCCACTTTTTGATGAAGCAGTGCAAATCGTCACCTCAACAAGAAGAGCCTCAATCTCTAGCCTGCAAAGAAGAATGCGTATTGGCTATAACCGTGCTGCCAGAATTATTGAAGATATGGAGTCTAGTGGCATTGTTAGCTCCATGAACAGCGCCGGAAACAGGGATGTTTTAGCTCCAGAGCCGATTGAGCCTGAATAAAAACTCATAGATAATGTTTCAAAAAAAACCATTGTTATTCTGTGTGTAACTAGATGATTTTTTACCTATTATTGTAAGCTTAAAAATAACCTGTAAATACAATGATAAAACCCCTAGCCCTCCTATCTTTATTACTAGTTTGTACTCAAACTATTGCACATAAGCCAGTTTTAAATGAAAATTCAACTTACCCTGCTGACGCCCCTTACATGATAGAGGAGCCAGAAATATCAAAGGCAATCTTTTCAACTCTCTCTGGTGATCCTCATTTTTATCGAATAGATTCTGAAAGTGACTTTAATTTTTATGCCGGTATCCTGGCTGCAAAAATTGGTGACTGTGAGCTTGAAGAAAAATTTTCATTTGAGGTTCTAGATTCTGAATTTCACTCAATACGTTTGGCGGATGGTGAAAATTTTGAATGGACTCCATGGTATGAAGAGTATGGAAAACAGTGGTACTGGAACGGCCCCGAGGTTGGTGAAAGCTTTCTATCAAACGAAGTATTTAAAGCTGGCACTTACTATATAAAAGTCTTTAATAACTCAAATAGTGGTCAATACGTTATTGCTGTTGGTGACATTGAAAAATTTGGTTTCACTGATATTGTTGGTTTGATTTTTTCGATGGGTAAAATCGAAGACGAATTTTGGAACCCAAACTTGTGCGTTAAAAGCTAGCATTGATATTCATACTCTCGCATAAAAAATAACCTTGACATGCTCATTTCATTACTATAAAGTTAAATCAAACCAACAACATTAGTTGGTTTTCTTGTCTTAACAACATTCTTGCACTGTTAAAGGTGCTCTTAAAAGGAGAAATACATGAAAAAAACACTACTTGCCGCAGGCCTTGGCCTTGGATTGGCATTAAGTGGAGTAGCACAAGCAAAAACTTTAGTTTACTGTTCTGAGGGAAGTCCTGAAGGCTTTACACCTTCTTTATACTCAGCAGGTACAACGTTTGATGCTTCTTCGCAAACTATATTTAACCGTCTTGTTCAATTTGAGACAGGCACAACTAAGGTAATACCTGGTTTAGCTGAATCTTGGACTGCTTCTGATGACGGATTAGAATATACTTTTAACCTACGTAAAGGCGTTAAGTTCCATACAACACCTGACTTCACACCGACTCGCGACTTTAATGCCGACGATATTCTTTTTAGTTACAACAGACAGTGGAAGGAAGACCATCCCTATTATGCTATAGGTGGAGAACATCTATATTTTGGATGGATGGGAATGGGTGAATTGCTTTCATCGATAGATAAAATTGACGATTACACAGTTAAGTTCACATTGACTAAGCCTGAATCACCATTTGTTTCAAATCTAGCGATGGACTTTGCTTCAATATTATCAGCTGAGTATGCTGACAATTTGACTGCTTCTGGGAACCAAGCTGATATAGACTTCAAACCAGTTGGTACTGGACCATTTGTCTTTCAGTCTTACCAGAAGGATTCAATGATTCGCTACAAAGCACATGATGACTATTGGGATGGACGCTCTAATATCGACAAATTAGTATTTGCAATTACTACGGATGCTAGTGTTCGCTATCAGAAACTTAAGGCTGGTGAATGTCACGTGATGCCTTATCCAAACCCTGCAGATGTTGCAGAAATGCAAGCAGACCCAGAAATTAACGTCTTAGAGCAGGAAGGCTTAAATGTTGGATACTTAGCATTTAATACTGAGAAAGCTCCATTTAATCAAAAGGCGGTTCGTCAAGCTCTGAGCATGGCTATCAATAAGCAAGCAATCCTAGACATCGTTTTTGAGGGTGCGGGAGCTGTTGCTAAAAACCCAATCCCACCAACAATGTGGTCTTATAACCATGCTGTTAGAGATTATGCCTACGATCCAGCTGGTGCAAAAGCGATGCTAGATGCGGCTGGGGTGAGTGGCCTTAAAACAAACATTTGGGCTATGCCGGTTCAACGTCCGTACAACCCAAATGCTCGTCGTATGGCTGAACTAATTCAGGCTGACTGGGCTGCAGTTGGTGTTGATGCTGAAATCGTAACATTTGAGTGGGGTGAATACCTAAAACGCTCAAATGCTGGCGAACATGACACAGTGCTATTAGGCTGGACTGGAGACAATGGTGATCCAGATAACTTCATGGGTGTTTTATTAGGTTGTGCAGCTGCTGAATCTGGTGGTAACCGTGCACGCTGGTGCCATGAGGAATTTGACTCTCTCTTAAATCAGGCAAGACAATTAACTGATCAAGCTGAGCGTACTACTTTGTACGAACAAGCTCAAGTGATATTCAAAGAGGAAGCTCCATGGGTAACTATTGCTCACTCTGTTGCGTTTAAACCTGTTCGCGCAGAAGTTACAGGGTTTAAAGTTCACCCACTTGGAAGTCACATCTTTTATGATGGTGTCGACCTGAAATAAATAACGTTTGGTGCAGGCTTTCATAGTCTGCGCCAAATTATTTTTTGTGTTGTTAGACCTAATGGCTACTTCCAATTTTTTGGCCTGTAGCTATTTAGTCTGCCAATCCAATTCTCATAAAAGGTTCTATGTTTCGCTTTTTAATTAATCGCTTAATGCTAATGGTGCCAGTTTTTTTTGGTGTTACTTTAGTTGCTTTTGGATTTATAAGAGTATTGCCAGGAGACCCTGTAGAAGTTTTAGCTGGTGAGCGCGGAGTGAGTCCTGAAAGGCATGCTGAACTTTTAGCTCAACTAGGTTTTGACAAGCCTTTGTGGCAGCAATACTTCAACTACATAGGGGATATTTTTCAAGGCGACTTGGGCACTTCTCTAATAACAAACAGACCGGTTGTTGAAGAGTTTTTTGAACTCTTTCCTGCTACAGCAGAGCTTGGTTTATGTGCTATTCTCTTTGCCCTTATTATTGGTATTCCTGCTGGCATAATCGCAGCAATCAAAAGAGGTACCTGGGTTGACCAAGGAATCATGAGTATATCTTTGACCGGATATTCGATGCCTATATTTTGGTGGGGACTCTTGCTCATAATTTTGTTTTCAAACACCCTTAACCTTACTCCAGTTTCAGGCCGTCTTTCTTTTTTATTTGATGTCCCTCCTGTTACAGGCTTCATGTTAATTGACACTCTATTAAGTGATGAGAAGGGGTCATTTTTAAATGCATTACACCACTTAATCTTACCTTCTATAGTTTTGGGAACCATTCCGCTTGCCGTTATCGCCCGTCAAACTCGCTCAGCGATGTTAGAAGTTTTAAGTGAGGACTATGTTCGAACAGCTCGCGCAAAAGGACTCTCAACATTCAGGGTCGTGGCAATTCATGCACTTAGAAATGCCATGATCACTGTCGTAACTGTTATTGGCCTTCAAATTTCACTATTGCTTGCAGGGGCGATTCTTACTGAGACCATTTTTGGTTGGCCTGGTATTGGTAAATGGATCATTTTTTCAGTCTTCAGTCGCGACTACTTTGCAGTACAAGGAGGTCTATTACTTATTGCCACAAGCATCATGATCGTTAATTTAATCGTTGACCTTCTTTATGGATTTATAAATCCTCGCATCCTTCATCAAAAGTCTAAATCATGAGCGCTACTTCTTCTGTTTCAACTTCAATAAGAGCTCAACAATGGAAAGAGTTCTGGTTTTATTTCAGTGTGAGCAAAACCGCCGTTGCTGGGTTGGTCTTTTTAATTCTAGTAGTATTAATGGCACTGTTTGCAGATGTGATTAGCCCCCATGGCCCAGCTGAACAGTACAGGGAATTTGCAAAACTCCCGCCAGCATGGATTGAGGGTGGGCAACTTCAGTTTTTTCTCGGAACTGATTATGCGGGTCGAGATATGTTATCTAGAATTATCCATGGATCAAGATTATCTCTTCTTGCTGGGTGTGTCGTAGTAGTCTTATCTATGTCAATTGGCGTTCTATTAGGATTAATAGCTGGATACCGCGGAGGCTGGGTTGAAACTCTAATTATGAGAGTAATGGATACGATTATGGCTGTCCCGGGGCTATTACTAGCTCTAGTTCTAGTAGCAATACTAGGTCCAGGCCTTCTCAATGCTATGGTTGCAATTGCAATTACCTACACTCCATCCTTTGTTCGATTAACAAGGGCGTCAACACTTACTGAATTAAACCGTGATTACGTTACTGCTAGCAAGGTTGCTGGAGCTGGTCCGGCTCGCTTAATGTTTATTAGCATTCTTCCCAATTGTATGGCGCCCATAATTGTTCAAGGTACTTTGAGCTTCTCAACGGCAATTCTTGATACTGCGGCACTTGGATTCTTAGGTATGGGAGCTCAAGCGCCAATCCCAGAATGGGGCACTTTAATTGCTGAGAATAGAGACTTAATTATGAGCGCACCATGGACCGTTACCTTTCCAGGTATCGCCATTTTATTCGCTGTCCTGGCAATTAATTTAGTGGGCGATGGGCTTCGAGATGCGCTAGATCCAAAACTTAAGAGGTCATAGAAAATGGCTTTATTAGAAATTGTAAATTTAACTGTTGATTTTGCCACTGCAACTGGTTCTTTAAGGGCAGTTGATGGCATTAACTTAACAATAGATGAAGGGGAAATTGTAGCGATTGTTGGTGAGTCAGGCTCTGGGAAGTCAGTTGGAATGTTGGCGCTTATGGGTCTCTTGCCCTGGACCTCAACTGTGACTGCTGATCGAATAAGTTTTAATGGCCAAGACCTGCTTAACATGACTGATAAGCAAAGACGAAAAATTATTGGCAAAGATATAAGCATGATCTTTCAGGAGCCCATGACCAGTCTTAACCCTTGTTTCACAGTTGGCTACCAAATAACAGAAGTTTTGTCTCATCACTTTGGTGGTAAGCGCAAAAGTTATAACAAAAAAGCTATTGAATTGTTAAATCAAGTTGGCATTCCCGCAGCTGAAAGTAGGCTTAACTCATTCCCTCACCAGCTATCTGGCGGGATGTGTCAAAGAGTTATGATTGCAATGATGATAGCCTGTAAACCCAAATTGTTGATTGCAGATGAGCCGACAACCGCTTTGGACGTAACCATTCAAGCGCAAATATTAGAGCTATTAATTGAACTTCAACAAAGTCATGGAATGGCCTTGGTGTTAATTACCCATGATATGGCGGTAGTGGCGGAAACTGCTGAGCGTGTCATTGTTCTTTATGCAGGTCAGCAGGTTGAGCAGAGAAAGGTCAAAGAGTTGTTTGAAAACCCAAAACACCCATACTCTGAAGCTCTTCTAAATGCACTACCTGAGAGAGCTCAAGATAAACATCTCAATGCCATACCTGGTGTTGTTCCAGGGCAAATGGATAGACCCAGAGGATGCTTGTTTAGCCCTCGATGCAATTATGCTCAAGATCTTTGCAGCCAAGAAAAGGCTCCGCTCAAAGACGGAATATTATGTCACTTCCCATTAAATCTTTCAAAATCAAAAAAGCAAAAAGCTATAAACCTGGAGACTGGCTAGTGTCAAAACAACTCATCAAAGCGAGAGACCTTCATAAACACTACACCATAAATGATGGATTCCTTAAATCTTCAAAAAAATTGAAAGCGTTGTCCGGTGTTGGCTTTGATCTTTACGAAGGTAAAACTCTTGCGGTAGTTGGCGAATCAGGTTGTGGCAAATCTACCTTGGCTCGACTCTTAACTACGATTGAAGAGCCAACATCTGGTCAATTAAGTATTGATGGTATCGACATGGGAAGTGTTCAAAGTAAAGCCATAACCAAACAGCTAAGACAGACTGTTCAAATGGTCTTTCAAGACCCTTTTGGATCTCTAAACCCACGACAAAAAGTTGGTGATATATTACAGGAGCCTCTAATAATAAACACTAGCCTAAGTGCCTCTGAAAGAAAACAAAAAGCACTAGATATGATGAGCCTGGTAGGCTTAAGGGATGAACATTTTCAGCGATACCCTCATATGTTCTCCGGAGGACAGCGACAAAGAATTGCTATAGCAAGAGCTCTCATACTGAAGCCTAAGGTGGTGGTCCTTGATGAGCCCGTATCTGCGCTTGATGTATCGATTCAAGCTCAGGTCATTAACCTATTAGTTGAGCTTCAAAAAGAATTAGGGCTCGCCTATGTTTTTATTTCTCACGATCTAAGCATTGTTCGTCATATTGCTGATGAAGTATTAGTAATGTATTTAGGAAAGCCCGTTGAGCAAGGTCCAAGCGAGGTAATTTTTAATGACCCGAAGCATCCTTACACTCAAGCACTATTGTCAGCAACACCAAGTACTAATATCAAAAATAAACGACAGCGCATTAAATTAACAGGTGAGTTGCCCTCTCCTATAGACCCTCCAAATGGATGCGCATTCAACCCTCGTTGTCAGCACGCCAATAAGAGTTGTAAAATATCTGAGCCTGTTATGGATACTTTTGGAAAATCTCGAGCCGCTTGTTTAGCTCTGGATGAAGGTCGTATTTAATATACAAGGTAGTTATAGTGGCTTATAGTCTATGTCATATTTGAAATAACGAGGCCCAACCATCTCTATAGCCTTTTTACTTTGCCAAATTGGATCGGATGGTAGGCCCAATACATTAACTGCTAAGCCATACTTTATTGTTTCGGCTGTAACAGGCGAGCCTGTATTAGCATCAAACATACAAATCAGGTCTGGCGTTGTAGCAAGGACATTATCTCCCTCGGTAGCAACCAAAAATTCATTTTGAAAATCAACTTTGGCTTCACGATTAGCACAATCATCAACACCCTCAAGCTTAACAATTCCCCTGTTATAACCTCCCTCCATTCGCCTCTCAACATCTCTAACTCTTCCTTTAAAAAGATGTTTTCCATTTAGCTCTTTAACTAATATCTCATAAGATTTAAAGCCATTTTTTTCTATAATAGAGCCAATATGATGGATTAAAGATATACTTCCTTTAATTAAATAATCCTTACATTGTTTAGCTGAAACTGGATAAAGGCTGCACATTGCACACCCACCCATCTCAATAGGGGGTGATAATCATCCTGGACCTTGCCATGCCTATGTAGTCCCTCCTACCATCACGTTACAACAGGGGGCCCTCGAATCCTACAGTACGGTCCTTCTGACACTCAGAAGTAGTGTCAAAAGTGTCATGAAGCGTGGCGAGTTCGGCTTACACGCCATCGACGACGATGTCATGATCGAGGCCGAGCTTCGCGGCCCCGCCCAAGGCTACAGCGGCAAGTACGTTGATGACATGTCGAAACAAGTCCTGAAGGACTCGTTGGTACAGGAGGCTCGCGCCACGGAGCTCTTGCATTTCAACAGCAAAGGCGTGTGGCGGAAACGGCCTCGATCAGATGCCTCCCAGAAGACCGGGCGCTCTCCTATCACCGTGAGGCGGGTGGATGTCAACAAAGGCGATGACATTCATACAAACTATCGTTCACGACTCGTAGCCATGCAGCTGAAGGCCACATATACGCCGGGCAAGAGCTACTTCGCCCCGGCCCCACCTCTAGAGGCACTGCGATCAGATCAGCCTGATCGACGTCAAGCGTGCGTATTTTAATGCGCAAATTGACCCAGAGGAGCCCGATACATACGTCCAGCTACCGCAGGAGGAGCCGGGCCACGAGAGCATGTGCGGACTGCTACTCCGCCATATGTACGGCACCAGGGCCGCGGCTGACGGATGGCAAGAGGAATACAGCACCTCCATGGTCAAGCTCGGTTTCTCTCAAGGTGATGCGTCTCCCAACGTCTTCCGCCACCCCGACAAACGGATCCCCGGTCTCTTATACACCTATACCCCTGCCGCCTACCACCACATCGTT
>CAJXOB010000014.1 GCA_913057955.1 uncultured Gammaproteobacteria bacterium
CTACAGCTCAAACTTTGACCGATAAAGAATACCAAGTAATGCGAAACGCTTCACTCATGGTTCTTAGGGAAATTGGAGTTGATACAGGAGGCTCTAATGTTCAATTTGCTGTCAACCCTGAGAATGGAAGGCTAACAATCATTGAGATGAATCCGAGAGTTTCTAGATCGTCAGCACTTGCATCAAAGGCAACTGGATTTCCTATTGCAAAAGTAGCTGCTAAATTAGCAGTTGGGTTCACACTAGATGAATTAGATAATGATATTACAGGCGGTAAAACACCTGCATCATTTGAGCCATCTATTGATTATGTTGTTACAAAAATCCCAAGATTTGCTTTTGAAAAATTTCCTCAAGCCGATGACCGACTTACAACTCAAATGAAGTCTGTAGGCGAGGTGATGGCAATGGGCTCAACTTTTCAGGAGTCATTTCAAAAAGCCATTAGAGGTCTTGAAACAGACAAATCAGGTCTAGACCCAATTGTAGATATTACTGCAGAAGATGCTAAAGGAAAAATTAGGAGCGAGCTTTTATCTGCTGGTGCAGATAGAATATTCTACTTAGCTGATGCATTCAGGATGGGCATGAGTTTACAAGAAGCTTTTGATCTTTCGAAAATTGACCCTTGGTTTTTAACTCAAGTTGAAGATCTCGTTCTTTCAGAAAAAAGAATCGAAGGCTCTGATCTAGGCAAAATTAACGCTGAAACAATTTACAAATTAAAGCAAAAAGGTTTTTCGGATAAGCGATTATCGGAGCTTCTAAATTGCACTGAAGATGCTTTTAGAGATAAAAGAATATCTTTAGATATTAAGCCAGTTTTTAAGAGAGTAGATAGCTGTGCTGCAGAGTTTGATACACAAACAGCCTATCTGTATTCCACCTATCAGTCTGAGTGTGAAGCAAAACCCACAAGCAATAAAAAGATTATGATTTTAGGCGGTGGTCCAAATAGAATTGGACAAGGAATAGAGTTTGATTATTGCTGTGTTCATGCCTCCCTAGCTCTCCAAAAAGATGGATTTGAAACTATTATGGTTAACTGTAATCCAGAAACAGTTTCTACAGATTATGATGTATCGGATAGATTGTATTTTGAGCCACTAACACTTGAAGATGTTTTAGCAGTAATTGACGTTGAAAAGCCTGAGGGAATTATTGTTCATTATGGCGGACAGACGCCACTAAAACTTGCTGCAGCACTCGAAAAAAGCGGAGCAAAAATTATAGGCACGAGCCCAGACTCGATTGATCTTGCTGAAGATAGAGAGCGCTTTCAAAAAATGATTCAAAAACTTAACCTTAAGCAACCTGTAAATGGTACCGCTCGATCGCAAGAAGAGGCGGTTAAGATTGCAGATTCTATTGGATTTCCTTTGGTTGTAAGACCCTCATATGTTCTAGGTGGTCGCGCAATGGAAATCGTTTATAACAAGGAAAATTTAGAGCGTTACATGAAAACAGCCGTTCAGGTTTCTAACGACTCTCCTGTATTGTTAGATTCATTTTTAGATCATGCAATTGAAGTTGATATTGATGTAATAAGTGATGGTAAAGACATCGTTATTGGCGGAATTATGGAGCATATCGAGCAGGCAGGAATTCATTCTGGAGATTCTGCGTGTTCATTGCCGCCTCACTCGCTTCCTGGAGACGTTCTTAATGAGATGAGAAGGCAAGTTAAGTTAATGGCTAAGGAGCTTAATGTAATTGGCTTAATGAATACGCAACTTGCATATCAAGATGGTGAAATCTATGTAATTGAAGTAAACCCAAGGGCCTCTAGAACGGTTCCATTCGTCTCTAAAGCAACTGGCGCTCCAATCGCTAATATTGCGGCGCGTGTCATGGCCGGGGTATCCTTAGAAGAGCAAAACTTTACTGCGGAGATTATTCCTAAGCATTTCTCAGTCAAAGAGTCAGTTTTTCCATTCAATAAATTTCTAGGAGTTGATCCATTTTTAGGTCCAGAAATGAGATCAACTGGTGAAGTCATGGGAGTTGGTCCTGATTTTCCTTCAGCATTTGATAAGGCTCTCCTTGCTGCGGGGGATATAATTCCCACCTCTGGAAAAGTTTTAGTAAGTCTTCGGACTTTAGATAGAGGGAGGCTTGTGGAGTTAGGCCAAAGACTCACTAGTCATGGCTTTGAAATTGTTGCAACACGCACGAACCAAGAAATTCTCAAACAAGCTGGCCTTGAATGTACAATGGTTAATAAAGTTTCAGAGGGTTCGCCGCACATTGTTGATGCGATTAAAAATGATGAAATCAGTTTAATTATTAATTCAACTGAAGATACTCAGGGCCAAGAAGATGCTACAGCGATTCGGTGCCAAGCATTAATTCATAAGGTTCCATGCACAACAACTGTTGCAGCTGCATTTGCTATGCTTGATGGACTAATGAGTCCTGATAAGCTAGTTGTTAGATCTTTACAATCTATACACAAATAATTTTTATGGATACAATACCTATAACCGTTAGTGGGGCAAAAGCTCTTGAAGTTGAGTTATTAAGACTTAAAGACCATGAGCGCCCAAGAATAGTGAGTGATATTGCTACGGCCAGGGAGCATGGTGACTTAAAAGAGAATGCTGAATATCACGCTGCTAAAGAAGAGCAAGGCTTCATTGAAGGAAGAATTCAAGACATTGAATCTAAATTATCTCGGTTACAAGTTATAGATGTTAAGCAACTCAACCAGGATGGTCGATGTGTTTTTGGAACGACCACTAAACTTTTAAATTTGTCAGATAACAGTGAAATCACTTATCAAATTGTTGGTGAGGATGAGGCAGATATTGAGTTTGGTAAAATTTCTTGTCATTCACCAATTGCTAAGGCCCTATTGGGAAATGAAGAGGGTGATCAGGTAACTGTTAAGGCTCCCAAAGGCGACATTCTTTATGAAATTCTTGAAGTTCTTTATATATAGTTCAATACATCTTTTAGCTCTCTAGTTATTTCAGTTTTTTCCTCATATTTTTTTTTCAATTCTGTGTAGAATTGTTCTATTCTTTTTTTTTAAATACAACTAATGGAGTTATAAAATGCCAGGCTTATTACCAAACATTGATCCTGATGGGCTCTTAGAATATTCTGTAGTCTATACGGATAGATCCCTTAATCACATGTCTAATTCATTTCAAAGCGTAATGAATGACGTTTCTGAGTCACTTAAAAAGGTTTACAGCGCTGAAGCAGTTATTTTAGTTCCTGGCGGCGGAACCTATGCAATGGAAGCTGTAGCTCGACAATTTGCCACAAATAAAAGTTGTCTAGTTTTGAGAAATGGATGGTTTAGTTATCGCTGGTCACAAATTCTTGAAATGGGTGATATTCCTTCTGAGCAAGTAGTCTTAAAAGCTTGCAAAATTAGTGATGGATCTCAAGCTCCATTTGCTCCGGTTGACGTCAATGAAGTTGTAAACCAAATTAAAGATCAAAAGCCAGCTATGGTTTTTGCGCCTCATGTAGAAACATCAGCCGGAATTATTCTTCCTGATGACTATATTCGTAGTGTTGCAGAAGCGGTTCACTCAGTTGGTGGAATGTTTGTTCTTGACTGTATTGCCTCTGGCGCTATATGGGTTGATATGGAGAAACTTGGAGTTGATATTTTAGTGAGTGCACCTCAAAAAGGTTGGAGCGCATCGCCATCATTTGGGATGGTAATGCTTTCATCAAATGCCTCTAAAAAGATACATGAGACACAAAGTACAAGCTACTCATGTGACCTTCTTAAGTGGCTTCAGATTATGCAGGCCTATGAAAATGGTGGGCATGCTTATCATGCAACAATGCCTACAGATGCAATTAAGCACTTTCGAGATACTATTAATGAGACTGCTGAATTTGGTTTTGATAATGCACGTCAAAGACAACAAGAGCTTGGAGATAGAGTGAGGGACCTACTTAGTAAATATAATTTTACTAGTGTTGCAGCTGATGGCTTTCTTGCCCCAGGAGTTGTTGTGAGCTATACCTCTGATAAAGAAATACATAATGGTGCAAAATTTAAAGATATGGGCATGCAAATTGCAGCTGGCGTTCCTCTTAAGTGTGATGAAGGCGATGATTATCAAACATTCAGACTTGGTTTATTTGGACTAGACAAACTGAAAGATGTTGATGCTGCTGTGGGCAGGCTTGAGGTTGCCTTTAAACAATTAATGGCATAATTTTAAAAAAATGAAAATAGAGAATCTAAAAATATCTGATAAAGAGCAATGGTGCGAACTTTATCATGGTTACGCTGACTTTTACAAAATGCCAATGAATGAAGATATTCTTGACACAATATGGTCTTGGATATTTGATGAAGAAAATAAGTTTTATGCTATTGGTGCCAAATCTTCTGAAGGAAATTTAGTTGGTTTTATGCATTTTAGAGAAATGCCATCTCCATTAAGAGGTTCATTAATTGGTTTTTTAGATGACTTATATGTTCATCCAGATTACAGGGGGTCTGGTGTGGTTCAGTCCTTATTTAGAGAGCTTAAATCACTTGCCCAAAAGAAAGATTGGCCATATGTTAGGTGGATTACTGCAATTGATAATCATAGGGCGCGAGCAGTTTATGATAAGATTTCAGGAACAATCGATTTTGTAACTTATCAAATGCAGTCAAAATAGTTTCAAGGACTTATTTATGAAATTTGGTGAAATTGTAAATAATTTTTCAGAGCCTCCACATCCAGGAGGCATCTCAATTGAAGGAAAGTTGGTTAGCTTAAAGCCACTGGTTGCAAGCAAGTATTCTGA
Organism: uncultured Gammaproteobacteria bacterium; assembly: GCA_913057955.1. Taxonomy (GTDB): domain Bacteria; phylum Pseudomonadota; class Gammaproteobacteria; order PS1; family Pseudothioglobaceae; genus Pseudothioglobus. The sequence goes on from CAJXOB010000014.1 coordinate 4,771, forward strand.
AGAGCTTTTTTTGTCTAATTCACTAGATAAAGACGGCATAAATTGGGCTTATCTTCCCTATGGACCCTTTAAAACTGAACTTGAATATCATAAATGGATAGAGTCATTTGAAAAAAATGATGACCCATTTTTTTTTGCGATTATTAGTAAAAAACTCAATAAAGCAATTGGTATTGCAAGTTATTTAAGAATTAATCCAGCAGATGGTTTAATAGAAGTGGGACATATAAACTATTCCCCACTTCTTCAAAGAACGACTGAAGCAACTGAAGCAATGTTTTTAATGATGAAGTGGGCATTTGATAATGGCTATAGAAGGTATGAGTGGAAATGTAATGCTCTTAATCTAAGGTCACGAAATTCTGCCCAAAGACTCGGTTTTTCATATGAAGGTGTCTTTAGACAGATGGCTATTGTGAAGGGGCAGAATCGAGATACAGCTTGGTTTGCAATTATTGATAAGGAGTGGGAAAAAGTTGAAGATTGTTTTAACCAGTTCCTATCTGATGGCAATTTTGATAAAGACGGGCTGCCGATGATCTCACTTTCAAATTTAACAAAACCCCTGCTATACAAATTAGACAATCTTGATTGCACTTAAACTTTAGTCTAGTGCTTTAGCCTCTTGGATGGTGTTTTTGATGCTGCGTCTTAAGCTGCGCATTTTGGATATGTGTGTAGAGTTGAGTGCTTGAAATATCGCTATGACCAAGCATTAATTGAACAGAGCGAAGGTCAGCTCCTTTTTGAACCAGGTGAGTAGCAAAGGCGTGCCGTAGAGAGTGAGGCGAGAGTGGCTTATCTATTCCTGCTTTTGATGCATAATCTTTAATAATATAGAAGAAATTTTGCCGAGACATTGCTCTTCCTCTATTTGATAAAAAGTAACTATCACTCTGGCCATTTTTTAAAAGGGTTGGTCTTGAGTTGAGTTCATATTTTGTTAAATAATCAATTGCAATTTCCCCCATTGGGAGTAATCTTTCTTTATTTCCTTTCCCATGAATACGTATAAATTCATCTTTTAGATTGATGTTATGGTAACTTAAATTAATGAGCTCAGAAACGCGGAGTCCACAAGAGTAGAGCAATTCGAGCATTGCTCGATCTCTTTGACCAATTAACGATTTACTACTAGGTGCCTCCAATAATCTCTCTACCTCTTGAACATTTAGAAAAACAGGTAATTTTTTTTCTAATTTTGGATAATCCAATTGTTCAGTTGGGTCAAATTTTAAGTTATGTTTGTCAACTAAGTATTGGTAGAAAGAGTGAAGGCAGGTCAGCATTCTAGACTGCGTAGAGGCGCTTATGTTGGAATCTTTTCTATATGAAAAATAATTTTGAATACGTTTTTTATTAACATCAATTAATGAATCTTCATTGAGCCACTTACTAAAAATTTTAAGATCAGAGCGGTACGCACTTAAGGTATTTTTACTGGCGCCAGTTGTCAGCCAGTAGAAATCAATAAATTGGTCTATCAGATCATTATTCATTTGGGATTATTCTACTTGAGTCTATTGAACATGGGGCAAAAAAAATGCCAGTAAAACTGGCATTTAGAATTCAAATAAAATAATTATTTCTTTTTAAGTTTTTCTTTAATACGGGCAGCCTTGCCAGTAAGTCCACGAAGGTAATATAGTTTTGCTTGGCGAACTTTACCGCTTCGCTTAACTGTAACGCTATCAATCATAGTAGAGTGAGTTTGAAAAACTCTTTCAACTCCTTCTCCATGAGATATCTTACGAACAGTAAACGCAGAGCTTATACCGCGGTTTTTTATTGCAATAACTACACCTTCAAAGGCTTGCAATCTCTCGCGAGTTCCCTCACGAACCTTTACTTGAACCACTACAGTATCTCCTGAAGAAAATTCAGGAATGTCCGATCTTAGTTGCTCACTTTCAATTTGATCAATTAAATTCACGTTTCTACCTTTTAAGGGTTTCTGAAAAAGCCGTAATTATACATATTTTTTCTTTCCTACACAAGAAGCTAAAGGCTATTAAATAGATATTAATCATATTATTTTTTAAATGCTTTAACCATAATATGAGATAATCAAAATAATATTTTTAAAAAACAGATAATGGGTAAAGTAACGGGATTTTTAGAGCTAGATAGACAGGTTGAATCCTATCGCGAAGTAGAAATTCGTATTAAGGATTTTGGTGAGATCTTTTCTGGCACCCATAACTTAGATCTACTTCAGCAGCAAGGTTCCCGTTGTATGGATTGCGGAGTTCCATTCTGTCAGTCTTCAAGTGGATGTCCAATAGATAACTTGATTCCTGAATGGAATGATCTTGTTTACAATAATGAATGGAAAGAGGCATTAGAGAGATTAGAAAAGACAAATAACTTTCCTGAGTTTACAGGAAGAGTTTGCCCAGCTCCATGCGAAGGTTCATGTGTTCTTGGGCTAAACAATCCAGCAGTAACAATCAAAAACATTGAGTTAGCTATTGTTGATAAAGGTTTTGAAGAGGGCTGGATTAAGGCGAGACCTGTTCATTCTCGAATTGGTAAAAAAGTTGCCCTAGTTGGCTCTGGTCCAGCAGGTTTAGCGGCAGCTGATGAGCTAAATCAAATGGGCTACTCCGTAACTGTTTATGAGAGAAGTGACCGCATTGGTGGACTACTGATGTACGGCATTCCTAACATGAAGCTTGGAAAAGATGTTGTGGATCGCCGCGTAGATTTATTAAGACAAGAAGGTGTTGAGTTTGTTACTAATACTGATATTGGTAAGGATGTGTCAACGAAAGATTTGCAAAAATTATTTGATGCTGTTGTATTTACAACTGGCGCAACAAAGGCAAGGGACCTACCAGCTGAAAATCGAAATGCTGTTGGGATTTATCCTGCCATGGATTATTTGACTTCCAATACTAAAAGTCTTTTGGACAATGGTTATGCAGATAACAGTGAGCTTTCTGCTAAAGGCAAAAATGTCATTGTAATTGGTGGAGGCGATACAGGGACTGACTGTATAGGCACCTCGCTCAGACAGGGCGCTAAATCTATAACCAATTTTGAATTAATGAGTCAACCCCCAGAGGCCCGCTCTGAAAATAATCCTTGGCCAGAATGGCCAGTAATTTTTCGTGTTGATTATGGGCATGAAGAATCTAGTAAAGTTTTTGGTAAAGATCCAAGGCATTATCAGTTACTTACAAAGGCTTTTATTAAAGATAATGATGGTCATGTTAGTGGTATAAAGACAATTAATGTTGAGTTTGCAGATGGTAAATTAAATGAAATTGATGGAACTGAAAAAACTTGGGATGCTGAACTGGTTCTGCTTTCAATGGGTTTTCTTTCTCCAGAACACTATCTAAGTGAAGATGCAAATATTGATATTGATGAACGCGGAAATTATAAAGCTGAGCACGGTGAGTATACTACCTCTCAAAAAGGAATCTTCTCTGCTGGAGACTGCCGAAGAGGTCAATCACTTGTAGTTTGGGCAATCAATGAAGGTCGCGGCGTTGCAAATAGTGTAAATAATTTTCTAGTAAACTCTTAAAGGATTGAGAATAGTTATGGCTGAAATACTAGGCGCTGAAGTTGATGAAGAGGGTTACTTATTAAATGTTTCAGATTGGAGTGTTGAGATTGCGAATGCGATGTCACAAGAGGATAGTATAGAGCTATCCAATGAGCATTGGGAGGTTATTAATTTCCTGCAAGAATATTATAAAGAGTATGATTTTGCGCCTGCTGTTAGGGTTTTAACAAAGGCAATAGCTAAAAAACTAGGCAATGACAAAGGAAATTCTCGTTACCTCTACTCACTTTTTCCATATGGTCCTGCGAAGCAGGGATGTCGATTCGCTGGTCTCCCTAAACCAACAGGCTGTGTTTAGAATGAAAAATTAATCTTGACTTTCATTTTGAGATAAAAAATAAGTCATATGTCATCAATCAGCATTTTTTTTACACTCTTTTTCTACTTTTCTGTATTAATCTTTATTACAGGACTTTCTTATAAGATTGTTCAATATTGGAATACCCCTGCGCCGCTTAAAATACCTATTGCGCCTGCTCCATTAACAAAACCTGGAGTATTATTAAGGCTTGCTAAAGAAGTTTTTTTATTTGCAACTCTTTTTAAATCAAGTAAATGGACTTGGCTTTTTGGTTGGAGTTTTCATCTTGCTCTAGTTCTTCTTTTTTTTCGTCATTTGGTTTATTTTTGGCCTGGTGAAATTCCTTTAATCTTACTTAAAACTGAACCATTAAAATACGCTGCTTATCCACTTATTTTTGGTTTACTTGGATTACTAGGTAGAAGAATTTTTGTGGATAGGGTTAGATATATTTCAGCGCCATCAGATTATCTCATGCTGCTATTAATATTTTTGATTGGCGCAAGTGGAATGGTGATGACCTTTGCAAATAATCATCCAAACATGCTTCTTGTGAAAAATTTTGCAGAGGGTTTAATTACTTTTAATTGGTCTGAATTGCCATCAGAAGTGATTTTCTTAGCTCATATTGCTCCCGTCTTCTTTCTTATAGCTATTTTCCCGATCTCAAAATTATTACACGGCCCAGGTATATTCTTTTCGCCTACACTTAATCAGGTGGATAATGCTCGTAAGAAGAGACACATCTCTAAGTGGGCTATGCAAAAAGAAAAAAATACAAAAATTGATCTCGAGCAAAATCAAGATGAAGGAGGTTAATCGTGCCCAATAATAGTATTGAAAAACTTCCTACTTATCTTGAAATTCCCCCTATAAAGAAAAACTCAATGGCTGGTAAGGGGCCTTTTAAAGCCAGTATAGATATCCAAAAAGACCTAGGTTTTCCAGGCGAAAAAGTAGATAACTGGCAGCAAATAGCAATAGATAAAATTGCTGAAACTAAATCCAAATACAGATCTGTCCAAGTTTTTTTGGATTCCTGCATGAAGTGCGGCGTTTGTACTGATAAGTGTCACTATTATTTAGGAACCGCCGACCCCAAAAATATGCCAGTTGCTAGGCAAGATTTATTTAGAAGTGTTTATAGGAGGCACTTTACTTTTGCTGGAAAGTACTTCCCAAAACTGGTAGGCGCTAAAGACTTTGATGAAGATATGCTTGATGATTGGTATAACTATTTTCATCAATGCTCGCAATGTCGAAGATGTGCAGTATTTTGCCCTATTGGAATTGATACGGCTGAAATTTCAATGGCAGCTCGCGAGGTAATGAATGTAATTGGTGTTGGTCAAAAATACCCTAATCAAATATTGGGAAAGATTAATAAAATAGGAAATAACTTAGGGATGCCTGAGCCAGCTTTAAGAGATACACTGGCGGACTTAGAGGAAGAGATTGAAGAAGAGACTGGAGCAAGTGTAAAGCTGCCTCTTGACATTAAAAACTCTGAAATTTTAATGGTTACCCCTTCAGCAGATTTTTTTGCTGAACCACATATTGATGGACTTATTGGTTATGCTAAAGTTTTTCATCAAAGCGGTATAAGCTGGACATTAAGTTCTTACGCTTCAGAGGCTGCAAATTTTGGCATGTTTATTGGCAACTATGATGTAATGAGGCAGGGAGCATTGCGAATTCGTAAGGCAGCGCTTGACTTGAATGTGAAACGTGTTGTAGTTGGTGAGTGCGGGCATGCTTGGCGAGTTGCTTACAGTTTTTGGAATACTCTTACTGGCTTAGGTAGTGGAGGAAGTGATGAGTATTCATTAAAACTTCAAAACCAATTAGATAGTAATTACCCTCAGCCACAACATATGATTGAATTTACTTATGATTTAATCCAAAGAGATAAGTTGTCATTTGACAAGTCTAAGAATGATCATCGAGTTGTTACTTTTCATGACTCCTGTAATGTTGCTCGTGGAAGTAATATGGGTGATATTGAAAATGGCCAGTTTATTTTGCCAAGAGAGGTAATCAAAGCTGCTTGCAATAACTTCTCAGATATGCATAAATCCACAATAAAGTCTGCAACTTTTTGTTGCGGTGGCGGTGGTGGACTATTGACCGATGATCTTATTGACTTAAGAATAAAAGGAGCAATGCCAAGGATGCATGCTTTAAAGCAAAGCGAACAAGACAATGGCGTAAACACATTAGCAGCAATCTGCGCTATCTGTAAATCACAGTTTTCTAAAGTGCTGCCCAATTATGATTTTGACCCATATATGATTGTAAGTGTTCATCAACTGGTCAGTGATGCAATTATTCTAACTAAAGATTCAGAAACTTAAGCACAGAACCGTAAAATATTACTCTAGTTTTCGGTAGTAATTAATTATTCCTTGATATATTGAATCCGCAATTTTTTGCTGTTGCTTGCTATTTGTTAAACGTTTTTCTTGAGTTGGATTTGATATAAAAGCAGTTTCAACTAAAACTGAAGGTATGGCAGGAGATTTTAGAACTACAAAGTTAGCTTTTTGAGGTATTTTTTTATGGATTGGCCCAATTTTTTCAAGCTGACTGATTATCTCCTTAGCAAGGTTAAATGATTGCATATCACGATCTTTCCTTGAAAAATCTGTCAAAATATTTTTTAAGAATTGATCATTATCAATTACAGTTTCAACGCCTCCGAACTGATCCACTAGATTCTGAGATTGTTCTAATTGTTGGGCTAGTTTGCTGTTATTTCCTTTCTCACTTAAGGTATAGATCGAAGCGCCTTTTGCAGTTGAGCTTTCTACAGAATCAGCATGAATAGAAATAAACATGGTGGCGTTTTCTTTTTGCGCTATTGTTATTCTTTTAGTTAGTGGGATATAGTAGTCACCACTCCTAGTTAAGACAGCTTTTAGATCACTATTTTTATTAATTTTTAGTACAAGTTTTTTGGCAATTGCTAAATTTACATTCTTTTCTTGTGATTTATTTTTACCTATAGCTCCTGAATCTTCACCGCCATGACCTGCATCAACTAAGATAATTTTTTGATTCATTTGTGTTGATTTTTTTACAGATTTTGTAGCTTTTACTGGTGATTGAGATTTTAAGTCAATAATATCTACCACGAGTCGATGAGATTTATATTTTGCGTTAGGTTGCAACGTAAAGTGCTTAACTTTGAATTTTTTATTAATATGTACGATTAGCTTAATAGTCTTTTTATCACGCTTTATAAGGACTTTTTGTATTCTGACATCTTTAAAAAAAATATTTGAAAAAGTTTCAGATAATACTTCAGCATCATCAAAACTTATAATAACGACCTTGTCAGTATTTGTTATATTAAAGAGTGTGTCCTCTTCTTTATCGATAACAATTCGAGTTTGATCTGGCGCAGTCCAATACCTAAAATCATAAAGCGTAGTCTTCTCTTCACTAAATGCAGAAGTCACAATTAGAGCAAAAATTAAACTTATCCAATAGCGCATTCTAGAATTAATTTTCCTGTTTCAGTTTGAGATGTGACATTTATTATTCTTGCTTCACCATTACCACTAATTTTTATAGATAAATCGGCAGTTGCAATAGCTCCTTTACCCAATTCTGGCCACTCTATAAGTTGAAGGCTGTTTGGCTTAAGATATTCGCGAATTCCAATGTATTCTAATTCCTCTGGATCACTGAGCCTGTAGCAATCAAAATGATGAATATCCACTATGTCATTTTGATAACTTTCAACTAATGTATAAGTGGGGCTTTTTACTTTATCAAATCCAAAGTATCCAATAAAGCTTTGTGCTAGCGTTGTTTTTCCAGCTCCAAGATCACCAATTAAATATATTATGCATGAGCTTTGTAAGTCAGAGCAGCAGTGCGCAAGCTTTTTGCCTAGGTCTTGAGTGTCATGAAGATTTTTAAGAACTAAATCCAAAACAATTGATAAAGATAAACAGCCAAAGCAGACAATAGAATAAATCCACCGAAACGACTAATTTTAAGCCTCATTGAAAGAATGACAATTAAAAGGGTGAGTATTAACATTGAGATATAGTCTCGACTCATTACCTCAGGCGGAACTTTCAGAAGTAGTATTGGAGTTTGAAAAGGCACAATTAATGCTGGTATTGCAAGCACTCCTAAAGTGTTAAATAAATTTGATCCAATAATATTTCCAATAACCATTTGATGCTGCTTTTTTAAGGCGCTGCTTATGGAAACTGCTAGCTCAGGAAGGCTTGTGCCAAGCGCTACAACAGTTAGTCCAATAACTAGCTCAGGTACTTCGAAAGATATAGCAAGACTGGTTCCTCCCCAAACAACAAGCTTTGCACTAGCGACTAGTATGACAAGAGATACACATAACAGGGTCCAGGTCTTTCCTTTTCCTTGATTCTGGGAATTATTTTCAAGACTATCGGTATCTATATGATTGCCTTTTTTTGAATCTATAAATACGCTGGCGAGAAATAGTGATAGCAAAGCAAGAAGTATCAAGCCATCAGTTAGACTCAAAATGCCATCTAATAGTAAAAATCCTGCAACTAGGGTTGATAAAAATAAGAACAGCCATTCTTTTTTTAATACAGATTTTTCAACTGTAATAGGGAGAATTATTGCAGTAATTCCTAGTACTAAGCCTATATTAAAAATGTTTGAACCGAATGCATTACCTATGCTCATTTCAGGGTGACCATCAAATGCTGCAAGCCCCGAAACAAACATTTCTGGAGCAGACGTGCCAAAGCCAAAAATGAGCAAACCTATTACTAGGGGTGAGATATTAAATATTCTGGCAATTTTAGCGCCATTATCAGTGAATGCGTCAGCACTCCACATTAGCAATACAAAGCCAGTTAGAAGAGATAAAATTGGAAGTAACATATCGTTATATAGGATGATTATGGCGTCTATTATAAAGTCATCTTGGTCAGAATTTATAAAACAGACGTTCTAATTTAACCACTAAAGTTTAATATGTTGCTGAATAAACATTTAAAACTATCTTCAAAGCATCTATTTATAATGAATCAATGATACTTATAACTCGACCATTAGCACAAACTGAAAATCTCAAAGCACTTTTAAAAGTAGCTAATATTGATTATGCTTTTTTCCCTGCCTTTGAGATCAAAAAAATAAGTACAGAAGTTTTAAATAAGAAATATGATGTCATAATTTTTATAAGCACTAATGCCGTTAATTATGCCGAAGATTATTTTGATGATATATTTGTAGAGCCGTTTAAGGTTTTTGCAGTTGGCCCTATTACTGCTCAAAGATTAATTGATAAAGATATTAAAGTTGATTGCTTTCCTAAGTCTAATGCTTCAAGTAATGAGCTATTGGCAATGCAAGAGTGTTCAGAATTGACCAATAAGAAAGTTCTTATTGTGAGAGGTAAGGGGGGTTCAGAAACGCTCAAAAACCATTTGATAGAAATGAATCAGGTTGATTATCTTGAAGTTTATGATCGAGTGCCCTGTGAATTTAAAAAACTACACGCTGATTCAATTGAGGTTTTTTTGAATTCTCCTAAGGGTGTATTAATCGCAAGTAGTAATGAAAGCCTTTTCAATGTTGTTCGACTATTCAATCTCGGGTCACCTAATAATTTTGATAAGCTTAAGTCACGAAAACTCATTGTTTTTAGTCAAAAGATTAAGGTCTTGGCAGAGAAATTAGGCTTTGAAAATATAAAAGTTACTGTTAACCCCTCTGACCAGGGTCTAATGAATGAATTAATCAAGGAAAAGAATTAAAAAAATTGCACAAGTAGAAAATGATTGGGTAACATACATTAAACTATATCGGGAGTTCAGGTGATTAGATTCGGTATTTCATGGGTGGCACGCTTACTTGGCGTCAGTGGTTTTACCGTCCAACAACCAACAACTCGTGGTTCCCTCCAAGATTTAAATATTTCTGAAAGAATTACTCCTTTTAATCCAAGTAGTTTAGCTATTAATAACATACATTCTTTAGATGAGTCAGAAGCTACTGTTCACTTAAAGCGCTTTCAAGATACTCAGACCAAGTTAGATCAAAGAGGGCAAGTTAGTGATGCCAGTAATGATCAAGATCTTGTTTCTGTAATTGCTACTTTGAAATCAAAATTATATCAAGAGTCTATAAAGAGTAAGCATTATACTAATGCTTTTAATGAGTTAAATGAAAGGCTAGTTGAGTTAGAAAATATTGTCCAACCTGGAAAGAAGTCAGATTTTCAAAAGCTTCAAGGCTGGGTCCATTCAAAAAAACACTTCCATTAATTTTTAATTTTTTTAGTTTTATTATGATTGATGAGGAGCTCTCATCTTGATTCATACTATAAAAATGAAAACTAATTAGGTATAATGCCACTTGGTTTTTAAATTAATTCTCTTACTAAATAAATATGTCAAAAAGTGATTACATTGAGTTAGAAGGCGTCGTAAAAGAAAAGTTACCTAATACAACTTTTAAGGTCGAATTGGAAAATGGGCATAGCGTACTTGCTCATATTTCTGGAAAGATTCGTAAGCACTACATACGCATACTACCTGGCGACAAGGTAACTGTTGAAATGACTCCTTATGACCTAACTAAGGGAAGAATTACCTTTAGACACAAATAAATGCACTCTAATACTGAGGCTTTTGACTATATATAAGCTCAATTTGATATGAATTTTATTAAAAAGATAGTTTCAGAAATTCTGAGATAATATTTTTAAGCCATAGATAAGCCAGTGTGGTGGAATTGGTAGACACGCCGGATTCAAAATCCGGTTCCTTCACGGGAGTGCCGGTTCGACCCCGGCCACTGGTACCAAACTTGTTTAGGACTAAATAAAATGAACAACAACTTTGTAAGTGAAGCGCTGAATTTAACCATGTTTGGGATGGGATTCGTTTTTGTTTTTCTTGCTTTGATGGTTGTTGTCACAAATGTAATGTCCTTGCTTGTAGCAAAAATTCAACCCGCAACTAACGACGCTTCTGCGTTGGATTCTGATCCAATAATTGAGATTGATGAAAAAACAAGAGCAATTATTGAGGCAGCAATAAAAATGCATACACAGAGATAACTATATGTCTAACAAAGAAAATAAGAAACCAGTCCAAATAACCGAGCTAGTTCTTAGGGATGGACATCAATCGCTTTTTGCAACTAGAATGCGAATTGATGACATGCTTCCTATTGCAGAAAAATTAGACAAAATAGGTTATTGGTCAATGGAGTCTTGGGGTGGTGCTACATTTGATGCTTGTATTCGTTTTCTTGGAGAAGATCCTTGGGAGAGAATACGTGAAATCAAAAAAGTTATGCCTAACACGCCTCAACAAATGCTCCTTAGAGCTCAAAATTTGTTGGGTTACCGTCACTATAGTGACGATGTAGTTAGAAAATTTGTTGATCGATGTGCGGATAATGGTGTTGGTGTTTTAAGAATATTTGACGCAATGAATGATACGCGCAATCTTAAAACTGCCATTGATCAAACAGTTAAAGTTGGCCAGCATGCTCAAGGTACGATTTCATATACAGTTAGTCCAGTCCATACAACTGAATTATGGATTGAGATGGCTAAAAAAATTGAAGATATGGGTGCACATTCTTTATGTATTAAGGATATGGCTGGCTTATTACAGCCATATGTTGCTTATGACCTAGTTAAAAAATTAAAAAAAGCGATTGATATTCCTATTCAGCTTCATGCGCATGCGACTACTGGTCTTTCTACTGCTTGCATTATCAAGGCTGTTGAGGCTGGGATAGACCGCGTTGATACCTGTATTGGTTCGATGAGTATGACTTACAGCCATTCTGCAACTAATTCTATTGTTTCTATTTTAGAGGCAAGCCCTCGTAAAACTGGTTTAGATTTAAAAAAGCTTGAAGAAATTGATCAGTACTTTAAGCCAATCCGAGCTAAATATGCTAAGTTTGAGGGATCACTTAAGGGTGTCGATTCAAGAATTCTAACATCTCAAGTGCCGGGTGGCATGCTGACTAATATGGAGAGCCAATTAAAAGAGCAAAATGCACTTGATAAAATGGATGAAGTTTTGTTAGAAATACCTCGAGTTCGAAAAGACTTAGGTTATATCCCTCTAGTAACTCCTACCTCTCAGATTGTTGGTACTCAATCTGTACTCAATGTTCTAACTGGTGAACGCTATAAAACTATTACAAGAGAGTCAGCCGGGATACTGAAAGGCGAGTATGGTGCTGCGCCTGCCCCAGTTGATAAAGATCTTCAACAAAGAGTTTTAGAGGGTTCAGAGGCTATCACATGCCGGCCTGCAGATAATATTGAGCCTGAGTTAGATATTCTTGAGGCTGAGTTTGATAAACTTGTGACAGAAAAAGGTATTCGGGTTGCAGATGAGAAAATTGATGATTTGTTGACGTATGCTCTTTTTCCACAAGTGGGAATTAAATTTTTAGAAAATAGAGACAACCCAGATTTCTTTGAACCTGTTCCTGAACCATTAAGTAGCTCTCTTGACAGTGGAGAAAAGGAAGGAATATATACTGTTTCATTTAAAGGTAAGTCATATACAGTTAATGTTTCTGCGGGTGGCACTATAACATCTATGGGCGGCTCCTCAGATCAACCGGCATTAAGCTCCCAAGACTCACAAGTTAATTCAAGTCCTGTGGCGAATGAAAAGGAGGATGTCTCCGCTCCACTATCAGGAACTATTTGGAAAATTTTAGTTAGTCCGAACCAGAATGTTAAAAAAGGCGATACCCTGCTTGTTTTAGAGGCAATGAAAATGGAAACTGAAATCAAAGCAATGCGCTCTGGAGTGGTTTTAAATGTTGGCGTTAAAGAGGGTGACTCTGTAACTGTTGGTCAACTTCTTCTTTCTTTAGGTTAACCATGGAGCAACTAAAGCTACTTTGGATTAATACAGGGTTATATCAGATGGACTGGGGCCAAGGCCTTATGCTGCTTGTCGGCATGTTGCTGATTTATTTAGCAATTGTAAAAAAATTCGAGCCACTGCTACTTCTACCTATTGGTTTTGGCGCTCTTCTAAGTAATATTCCGGGGGCAAATTTAGCTATTGATGGTGGAATTCTTCATCTGTTTTATGTGATTGGTATTGAGTCTGGCGCCTTCCCATTAATAATCTTTATGGGTGTTGGTGCGCTAACAGATTTTGGGCCTCTTCTTGCTAATCCTAAAACCCTCTTACTTGGAGCAGCTGCGCAGTTTGGGATTTTTGCTACACTTCTAGGTGCCGTTGGTTTATCCGTATTAGGCGTATTTGATTTTAGTTTGAAACAAGCTGCCGCAATTGGAATTATTGGGGGTGCTGATGGCCCTACCTCTATTTATGTTGCTTCAATTCTTGCACCAGAGTTACTTGGAGCAATAGCTGTTGCTTCGTATTCGTATATGGCATTAGTTCCTCTTATTCAGCCGCCAATTATGAGAGCGATAACTAGTGAAAAAGAAAGAAAAATTAAGATGGTTCAGTTACGTGAGGTCTCTAAAACTGAAAAAATTGTATTCCCAATTATTTTGTTATTACTTGTTGCTCTTCTTCTGCCCGCAGCAGCTCCTCTATTAGGTATGTTTGCTTTTGGTAATTTAATGAAAGAATCTGGAGTTGTTGATCGCCTTAGTGATACTACTCAGAATGCTTTAATTAATATAGTAACCATCTTTCTTGGCCTTGCGGTGGGCTCAAAATTGATGGCCGATAAGTTTCTTCAACTTGATACTTTAGGAATATTACTGTTGGGCTTGGTTGCTTTTTCTATTGGAACAATGTGCGGCTTGTTAATGGCAAAACTGATGAATGTATTTAGTAAAAATAAAATTAATCCATTAATTGGTTCCGCGGGAGTTTCAGCAGTTCCAATGGCTGCTCGTGTCTCTAATAAAGTTGGCCTTGAAGCTGATTCAAACAATTTCCTTCTTATGCATGCAATGGGGCCAAATGTGGCTGGAGTTATAGGATCAGCAATCGCTGCAGGTATAATGATTCAATTTCTAGGCTAGTAATTCACCTAAGTCTTTGAGATCCCAAATTGAAAAGCTAAATGATTACCGAAAAATAAACTAGATTTATGTTTCGTGAATTTCGCTATTGAATAAAGTAAGTGTCCTAGCCATCTTATTTGCAATAGATAGGTCATGAGTAACAATTAACAGTGCTGTAGTTTTGTTTTTGTTTAGCTCTATGATAAGTTCTAAAACTTCTGCTGCATTTGCAGCATCTAAATTCCCTGTAGGCTCATCTGCTAATAGGCAAGCTGGTTCAGTTATCATGGCTCTTGCGATTGCAACTCTTTGTCTCTCTCCTCCTGATAGCTCGGAAGGTTTGTGATTTAATCTATTTTCAAGCCCAACATTTGTTAATATTTTTTTAGATTTGAGCAGCGCTTTATTTTTATCACTGCCCATAATTAAAAGAGGTAAAGCAACATTATATATTGCAGGAAAATCATTTAGTAAATGATGAAATTGGTACACAAAACCAAAGTTTTTAGCGCGTAACTCCGTTCGATCTGTTTCACTTATTTTTGAAATATTAATGTTATCAATAAGCATATCACCCTCAGTGGGAGTGTCAAGACCAGCCATTAGATTAAGTAACGTTGATTTTCCGCATCCTGATTGGCCAATAATTGCAGTTGTTTCTCCAGACTTAATTTCAAAATTTAAGTTTTTTAAAACTTCTGTTTTATTATTGCCTTCATTGTATGAAAAGCTAACAGAGCGACATTCAATTATATTACTCATGCCTCAAAACCTCTGAAATATTAACTTTTCCAGCACGTTTTGCTGGATAAACAGCTGCAATAATTACCAATATAAAAGCGCCCAGAACTATACTAAAGACATCACTTAGTAGAATCTTGGATGGAAAGCGACTAATGTAAAACAAATCTTTAGGGAAAAACTGGAAGCCGATAATACTTTCAATTCCAGAAATAACAGATTCGATATTCAGAGCTAATATTAATCCAAGAATTGTTCCAATAGTAATGCCAATAATGCCAATACTGATCCCCTGATAAAAGAATATCCTTACAATTCTTTTTGGAGTCATTCCAATAGTTCTTAGAATTGCTATGTCAGACTTTTTGTCTGTAACCACCATAACCATCATAGATACTATATTAAAAGCAGCAATAGCAATAATCAGCGAAAGAATAATTGCAATCATTTGCTTTTCCAGATTCAAAGCTCTAATAAAGTTTCGTTGTTGTTGCATCCAATCAACGCCATAATAACCATCCCCTAAAGATTGAATTACCCTCTCAGTGATCTTATCTGCTTCAAATAGGTTGTCTACCTTGAGGCGAATCCCAGATACTTGATTTCCGAGACCAAATAAATCTTGGGCATCAAAAAGGTGTATAAATGCCAAGCTATTATTGTAATCATTGACGCCTGCATTGAATATTCCACCTACCGTGTATGATTGTGACTGAGGAACTAGCAGCCCCATTGAGTTTCTTGCAGGCGCTATAAGAGTAAGTTTATCTCCAATCCCTGTGCCCATTGCTGTTGCTAAGCCAACACCAATTAATATTGATGATTCATCTTCATCTAAATTAAGGGCGCCGTACTTAATATCATCTAGTAAAGCAGAGGTTGTGGATTCTAAATCTATTAGAATACCTCTTACGCTAACTCCTTGCGAGGCATTTTTTGAAGTCATTAAAGCAAAGTCTTCAACAAAGGGAGAGGACGCAATAATTTGATCCTGGGAGTTAATTTTTTTTCTAAGATCTTGCCAATTTTCAAGCGTATCATCAGATTCTGTTATGTAAGAATGGGAAATCGTATTTAAAACTCGATTCATTAGTTCTTCATGGAAACCATTCATTACAGATAAGACAGTAATGAGAGACATGACCGCTAGAATTAGGCCAACCATAGATACGCCAGAAATAAAAGAAACAAAGCCTTTTTTTCGATTAGATCTTAAATATTGGTTAGAAATATGAAATTCAACACTCATGGTTAGAATATTTTGTCATAATTAAAGTTTTAAAAGTGATTAAAGTTATCAAAATGTTAAGTATTGCAAGTTTTATCAATCATAGTAAGTTTGGCTTGGTTAACTTTTTGCTTCTTCCTTTTTCTGTTGTTTTTTCCATTTTTTTCAATATACGTCTTTGGCTATATAAGCTAGGGATATTAAAAGTTAACGCTTCACCATTGCCAATAATAGTAGTGGGTAATATAACAGCAGGCGGAACTGGTAAGACTCCAATTGTAATTGCAATTGCTAATTATTTTTCGTCTCAGAATAAAAAAGTAGGAGTTGTATCCAGAGGTTACGGAGGAAAGTATACACAAGAATCCCTGGAAGTTACTTTGATGAGTGATCCAATTGAGTGTGGCGATGAACCCTTATTAATAAAGCAAAAAACTGACGCTTTTGTTGTAGTTGCTAAAAAAAGAAGCAAGGCGGTAAAGTCTTTAATTGAAAACCATTCAGTAGATCTAATTATTAGTGACGACGGTCTTCAGCATTACGCCATGGGACGTGATATTGAAATTGCAGTTATAGACGGACACGATCGTTTTGGAAATGGATGGCCTCTTCCAGCAGGACCACTTAGGGAGTCAAAAAAAAGACTTAAATCCGTTGATTTTATTATAAATAATGGCTCTAAGGCTGACGGAGAGATATCTTGCCAAATTGAGGCAGATTGCTATATAAATCTGCTTACGAATGAAGTAAAAGATCTAGACTACTTTGATGGTAGAAAATGCTTTGCAATTTCAGGAATTGGAAAGCCAGATAATTTTTATTCACTGCTTAAAAAACTTGGCGTTAATTTAATTACTAGAACATTTGCAGACCATCATCCTTTTATTCAGAAGGATTTAGAGTTTAAGGATGACTATCCAATCCTTATGACATCTAAGGATTGTGTAAAATGTAAACAGTTTGCAACAAATCAAATGTGGTATTTGGCAGTTAGTGCAAAAATTAGTCCTGAGTTTTATCATCAAATGGAGTCTAAATTGTGATCGATAAAAATTTATTAAAAATGTTGGTTTGCCCAGAAAGTAAATCGCCCCTAGAATTGGTTGGCGAAGAACTAGTGTGTGAAAAAAGTCAATTAGCCTACCCGATCCTAGACGGCATTCCAATTCTTCTAGTCGAAGAAGCTCGAAAAATTAATTCTGAAAAATAATGGATTTTTCCATTATTATCCCAGCTCGATATGCATCAAGCCGTTTACCGGCAAAGCTATTAGAAAATATAAATGGTAAAACACTTATTGAGCACACTTACTCAAATGCAATTAAGAGTAACGCTCAACGCGTAATTATTGCAACGGATGATGAAAGAATAAGTGTGATTGCTAAAGAGTTTGGCGCTGAAGTTTGTATAACCGACCCAAGCCACACATCTGGAACATCTCGCTTATCTGAAGTAGTCTCTTCTCTAGATTTTAATGATGATGAGGTTGTTGTTAATGTTCAGGGTGATGAGCCAATGATGAGTCCTGATGCAATCAATCAAGTCGCATCTAATTTGATTAATAGTGGTATGAGTGTTGCAACGTTGTGTGAAAAAATTGAAAGTGAGGAGTCTTACTTTGATCTAAATTGCGTTAAAGTCGTATATAATTCGCGCGGCAAAGCTTTGTACTTCTCAAGATCGCCTATTCCTGCCTTTAGGGACAGTAGTGAGATTAATTTGGATTTTTGTTTTCGACATATTGGCTTATATGCTTATCGTGTTAGTTTTTTGAAGAAGTATTTCCAAATGGGCAAGTCTGATCTTGAACTAGCTGAGAAACTGGAGCAGTTAACTATATTAAACCAAGGAATTGATATTAATGTTGATATTTCTTGTGCTTCAACAGGTTATGGAGTTGATACAGAAAGTGATTTGAAAAAAGTTAAAAAGGAATTAAAAAAATGAATATTATTGATGGTAAAGAAATTGCAAAGAATCTACGGTTAAAAATTGCTGAAGAAGTCAAAACGCTTCAACGACCTCCAGGTCTTGCTGTAATTTTAGTGGGAGAAGATCCCGCATCAGCAGTATATGTAAAAAATAAAGAGCTTGCATGTAAGCAAGCAGGTTTTTTTTCAGACAAGATTATTAAGTCAGAGAATACGACTGAAGAGCAACTCTTGGAAGAAGTTGAGCGGCTTAATAATAACCCTCATATCGATGGTATTTTAGTTCAGCTTCCTTTGCCTAGTCATATCGATGCAAATAAAGTTATTGAGCACATCTCACCATATAAAGATGTTGACGGGTTTCACAGTGAAAATATTGGAAAATTAATGCAGAATAAATCCCACTTAAGGCCATGCACGCCCAAGGGCGTTATGACAATGCTGGCATCAGTTGGTTGCGAGGTCGAAGGTATGAATTGTGTAGTTATTGGTGCTTCAAATATTGTAGGCAGGCCTATGGCAATGGAGCTTCTAAATGCAAGAGGAACTGTGACTATTTGCAATAGTAAAACTAAACATGTGGCGGAAAAAGTTAAGCAGGCAGATATTGTTGTAGTTGGCGTTGGAATTCCAAAAATGGTTAAAGGTGATTGGGTTAAAGATGGAGCCATCGTTATTGATATTGGCATTAACCGACTGGAAGATGGCTCTCTTGTTGGAGATGTTGATTTTGATGCAGTTAAAGATATAGCTGGAGCTATAACTCCTGTTCCTGGTGGAGTTGGACCAATGACTATTGCAACGCTTCTAGAAAATACATTGATAGCATATAGGCAGAACTTATGAGATTTTTTCTGAGATTGTTAAGAGAAGGCTCAGGCAGAATATTAATCCTAATTGATTGGCTATTTAAACCTTCAGTAGTAACAAGAAGTGATGAAGAGCAAGTTAAGGTTGACCTAGAAACAAAAACCTTAAAGCTTTATCAATTCTATGCGTGTCCATTTTGTGTTAAGACTCGAAGAGCAATTAAACGTTTAAATCTTAAAGTTGAGACTCGCAATGCCCAGGCAGCTGGTGAGTTCAGAAAAGAGCTTGAATTAAGTGGTGGAAAGATCAAAGTTCCATGTTTAAAGGTAGAGGGTGCTGGTGAGGCGAGTTGGATTTATGAATCAAATGATATTATCAAGTACTTGGATGAACGCTTTTAATAAACTATGTGAGTTTTTGTAAAAATGCTTTATATTCGTGGTGGCACTAAAGAGCAAATAGAGCTTTCGCAGCAGTTGTTTAACTTTTGCAGTAACGGCTTGTTTCAAGCAAACAACATGCCAAATATTGATTTAATTATTCAAAAAGTTGATGGGGCACTTGCCTGGACAGACTATGAAGGGGATAGAAAGTTCTTCATAGAAATTGAAGAGTCATTAGATAAGAAAAAGTTCATTATCACCCTGTGCCATGAAATGATTCATGTTTGTCAATTCTTAGCAGGTGTTGAGGTGAGTGAATTATCGGCATATCACTATGAAGAGAAACTAGCAGAGCAGTTTTATCAAGAAGAGCTAAGCAGTGGAATTGGGAATAGTCTTATTGATCTTAATGAGGATTAAGGTAAATACTCTTTTAAGTTTTCTATCGATTGATTTAAATCATCAATAGAATTAGAAGTAATAGTTATATGACCTAACTTTCGACCAGTGCGCTCTTCCTTGTCGTATAGATGAAGGTGGGCATTTTTAGTTTTAAGTGCTTTTTGAATAGGCCCATGAACTCCAATTATATTAATCATAGCGCTAAAATTTTTGGTACTAGTCGTTTGCCCTAAAGGCGACTCTGTAATTGCTCTTATATGATTTTCAAATTGAGAGGTTTTTGCGCCTTCAATTGTCCAATGGCCAGAATTATGTACTCTTGGGGCTATCTCATTAACTAGTAGTCCGCTATCAGACTCAAACAGCTCAATGGTTAAAACTCCCACATGTTTAATTTCATTGAGCAGCGAACTCATATATCCTTCAGCTTTCTTTTGCAGAGGCTCTGAGATATTTTGTGCAGGAGCTATAGTCAACCTAAGTATGCCTTCATAATGTGAGTTTTCGACCAAAGGATAATATGCAAGGCTGCCATCTATACCTCTAACAGCTATTAAGGATAGTTCTCGTTTAAAGTTTATAAAACCCTCAAGGATAGACTCTACACCGGACATCTTTTCCCATGCTTCATAGAGTTGTATTTCAGATTTGATTAGAAATTGACCCTTTCCATCATAACCATCTGTAGCTGTCTTTAGTATTGAAGGAATTCCAATACTTTTAATTGCACTTTTAAGATCATCTAGACTATTGACCATCTGATAGGGTGCACATGGTATTTTTAATTTATCTAGAAGTGCTTTTTCTCTTCCTCGATGTTGGGAAATGTATAGAGATTTATGACTTGGATAAACTTTTGTATTTTGACTAATTTTATTAACAATAGTTACGTCTGTATTTTCGCTTTCATACGTCACAATGTCTGAACTATCCGCAAAATTATTTAAAATTTCTGGATTGTTATTATGAACGAATGTCTTGCCAAGAAGTGAAGATGGCTCGTCTTCTGATAATGCTAAAAATCTCATCTGATGTCCTAATGGATAGGCCGATAGTGCAAGCATTCTCCCTAATTGACCCGAACCAAGCACCCCAATTTTCATAAGTTATTTCTCAGGATTGGGGTTGTTTAGGACACTTTGAGTTTGCTCTAAACGAAATTCTAATACCTTTTGTCTTACTTTCTCATTATGGTTGCCCACAATTTGTGCTGCTAAAATGCCAGCATTTTTTGCGCCAGCTTCTCCGATGGCAAGCGTTCCCACAGGAATTCCTCCAGGCATCTGCACGATTGACAGCAATGAGTCTTGACCACTTAAAGCTTTAGATTGAACTGGGACGCCTAAGACTGGCACAATTGTTTTTGAGGCTACCATTCCAGGCAAG
This sequence comes from uncultured Gammaproteobacteria bacterium, assembly GCA_913057955.1. GTDB lineage: Bacteria > Pseudomonadota > Gammaproteobacteria > PS1 > Pseudothioglobaceae > Pseudothioglobus. The sequence goes on from CAJXOB010000014.1 coordinate 25,521, forward strand.
TGAGCAGACCCTCCAGCGCCAGCTATTATGACCTCAAGGCCTCTAGCTTGTGCGGTTTCAGCGTACTCAAACATTAAATCAGGAGTGCGATGGGCTGATACAACCTTGACTTCATAAGGGACACCAAATACTTCAAGCATCTCAGTAGCACTTTTCATTGTGGGCCAATCTGACTTTGAGCCCATAATAACTCCGACTAATGCACTCATTTTGATTTTGATGGGGAAATGAATTAAATTATACCAAAAACAATGTAGTTATTAGAGATGAAACTGATCTTCAATTAGTTGGTGATTAAAGTTTAAAGTCTTTATTTAAAAAAGGAAGATGTCCAGATCGAATAACAGAGGTTGTTGAACCTGCTTCGTCATACCACTCTTTAATTTTAACTGGCACTAAAGTATCAAGAGAGCCAAGGATTACAGCTTTAGGTATTGTGAGTTTTTCATAATTATCCCGTAAATCAGAATTAATAATTATTTCTAATCCATTATTTAGGGCGCTCATAGAGGCTGGATATTTTTGAATTGATTTGTAAAGTTCTTGGAGTTGAGATTTATCTTTGCTTTGAAGACTCACAAAGCGTTTAAGTGATTTAGTACTATCATTTTTTAAATTAATTGCAAATTGATTAAAAATTTCAGTATTTATTCCATAATTCCAGGATTCGTTATTTACAAGGCATGGGGTTGCAGCAACTAGAATTAGCTTTTTGAGGTCTATTTTACTAGCGAGATAAGTTGATAGTAAGCCTCCTAATGACCAACCAACTAGGGTTGATTTTTCAGGTATTAGCTTGATTATCTCACTACACCAGCTTTCGATATCACCATCTATATCATCACTTCTGCCATGACCAGGAAGGTCAATAACTGTGACGCGGAAGTTTGCCTTATATTTATCTACTAGGCTATGGAAGATATCGCTATTAAAAGCCCAGCCATGCAATAAGACGAGGCTTGGGCCATCACCAACTGTTCTATGCCATAACATTTTTAACCTTTTCTAGAAGTGTTTCGATTTGATTTGCATTATGATTTGCAGATAATGTAAATCGAAGTCGAGCAGTATTTGGGGGGACGGTAGGCGGTCGAATGGCGCTAACGAAGAAGCCCTCTTCAAATAGCTTATTGCTTATCTGAAGAGCTTTATTGCTCGAGCCTATAACAAGGGGTTGAATTGCGCTATTCGACTCCTCAAATTGAAGGCTTAACTGCTTAGAAATATTCTTAAAGTAATTAATATTATTTAATAGTTTTTCTTTTTGGCTACCTTCTTTGATTAACTCTAGACTCATCAAAATAGCTTCACACATACTAGGAGCCATTGCGGTAGTATAAATATATGGTCTTGATTTTTGAATTAAAAATTCTATAAAATCATTATCTCCAGCAACAAAAGCACCCATAACTCCAGCCGCTTTTCCTAACGTCGCCATGTAGATAGAATGTTGTGGGATTGTAGGATCAAAAATACCAAACCCATGCGCATCATCTTGCATTAAGAGGGTGTCAGTTTGACTCAAAATTTTATTAATTCCTGAAATATTTGCTTTATCTCCATCCATGCTAAAAACGTTATCAGTTAAAACTAAGCCAGGACCAAGTTGTTTTTTTAACTTCTTTTGGAGTGAGTCAAGATTATTATGGAGATACCTTTGAACCGGAAGTCCAATCAGTCTATTTCCATCAATTAGTGATGCGTGATTAAATTTATCTTGAAGTGACCATTTGATTTCATCTCTTAGTGCGGAAAAAATTCCAAGATTTGCACTATATCCAGATGAAAAGAGTAGTGCATTTTGCTGGCCAGTGTATTCAGCTAATGTCTCTTCAAGTTTTTTATGGGGCTCTGAGTGGCCACTAACTAGGTGGGAAGCGCCCGATCCCACTCCGTACTTTTCTGCTCCAGATATTAGAGCCTCTTTAATTTTTTGGTGATTGGCTAAAGATAAATAGTCATTAGAGCAAAAATTTAATATTTTTTCCCCATCTATTCTCATTTCAGTGCCTTGTGCACTGCTTGCAACTCTTCGAGAGCGTAACAAGTGATTTTCTTGGAGATCACTTAATTGCTTTGAGAGGTTCATAATAATATAAATTAAATGCTATATTAAATTTTCCATAGGTGATGACGCGCTAGCATAAGATTTTTTCATCATTCTTCCGGCTAGATAGGATTCTCTTCCAGCAATAATAGCGTGCTTCATTGCACTAGCCATAAGAATTGGATTGCTTGCATTTGCAATAGCCGAGTTCATTAAAACACCATCACATCCAAGCTCCATAGCTTCTACAGCATCACTTGCACAACCAATTCCAGCATCAACTAAGACAGGAACATTGGCCTGATCTTTAATTAACTTAATATTAAAAGGATTTGCAATGCCCTGACCTGATCCAATAAGGGAAGCTAAAGGCATAATTGCACAGCAACCAATTGCTTCAAGCTCTTTAGCAACTATAGGGTCATCCGAAGTATAAACCATCACATCAAAGCCTTCTTTAATTAGTATTTTAGATGCTTCAAGAGTTTCTACAATGTTAGGGTAAAGTGTTTTTTCATCACCTAATACCTCTAATTTAACGAGGTTATGCCCGTCTAACAATTCTCTTGCTAGAAGGAGAGTCCTAACTGCATCTTTTGCGTTGTAACAGCCTGCAGTGTTTGGAAGGATAGTATATTTTTTAGGTGATATAACATCAAGAAGACTTTCTTCGTTTGGATTTTGGCCAATATTTACACGGCGAATTGCTACAGTGATGATCTCAGAGCCAGATTCTTCAGTGGCTAATTTAGTTTCCTCAAGATCTTTATATTTTCCAGAGCCAACGAGTAATCTAGAGCTAAAAGTTCTACCTGCAATTGTAAATGGGGCGTCATGATTCATAGCGTTATAAGATACCATGAGATACTAAAAGTATTGATCAATTGCTTAGTATTATTTTCAATTTAAGATAGGTTATTTATATACTTAATCCAGCTTTACGCTGAATTTCATTTATAGTTTTAGTGACAATTCTTGAAATTGAGAAGTCAGATTTTGATCCTGATTTTGTATGCGCTACAAAGTCATCGACCATTAGTTTGTATTGGTTGCAAGGTGGAAAGCTGACTTTATTGCCTTCTTGTAAGCCCCCATTAGACCAATAGGCATGAGTTACTTCAGGCGGATTAACTGGTACACTAAGTTTTGCCCAGCCATTTGAACCTAACACTGTCAGGGCCTGACATAGCGCAGCGCTCCCAGATACAGTAAGGCTTAGGGTTTCACCATTTGGCCATTTAAGTGTGGCATCGATTTGTTTTTCTATGTCATGATTATCACTCATTATTGCGGTTGCTGAGAGGACTTCAGGATCACCTTTAAAAAGTAAACAGCCTGACAATATAGCATAACAACCAATGTCATATAAAGGGCCACCACCATCAACTTTACGATTACGGATGTTGCCTTCAGGCTGCTCAGGATAGCTAAAAACAAAATGGGAAGACTGATATTTTCCAATATCAAGTTTTTTAAGCCAATCCCATTGCGGATGACTTTTAATCATATAGGCTTCATAGAAAAATGTTCCACTTTCTTTCGCCGCAAGCTCTAGCTTCATTAATTCATCTAGGTTAAGTGCAACAGGTTTTTCACAAAGAACATGCTTACCTAACTCAAGTGCTTTGATTGAGTAGGGCACATGAAGATGATTTGGAAGTGGGATATAAATCGCATCTATTGATGAATCTGATAGAAGGCTATCATAATCTGTTTCAATTGCATCCTTGTAAACACTTGGTAAAGGAATTTGGCCGGGACTTCTTCGTCCAACATGGGTTACTTCATGGCCTGCAGCTAGTATTGCTGGAACAATATGTTCACGGGCAATTTTGGCTTCACCTAAAATTCCAAATTTCATATAAACCTTCTATTTTTATTTGTTAAAGAGATAATAATACTTAATATTTTTATGGGATTTTTAGAAAAATATTACAAATCGTATTAACATGTAAAATTAGTTTCTTATAAGATTTTTTATAAAGGAATTACAATGCCTCTAAACGCAATAAAACATCCTCTCTTAGCTCATAAGATTGCCTTACTTAGGCAGCATGGAATCAGCACAAAACAATTTCGTGAACTAGCTAATGAAGTTGCAAGCCTATTGACATATGAAGCTACTCGAGATTTACCACTTGAAGACCGTGAAATTAATGGTTGGCAAGGCGAGCTAATAAACACTCAAATGTTGTCTGGAAAAAAACTTTCGATTGTTCCTATTTTGCGCGCAGGTCTGGGAATGCTTGATGGCGTTTTGACGCTGGTACCTAATGCCAAAGTAAGTGTAGTGGGTCTTTATAGAGATGAGGAGACTTTAAATCCAGTTGCATACTTTGACAAAGTTATTACAGATATTGATCAAAGAACTGCTTTAATTATTGATCCTATGTTGGCAACTGGTGGAACGCTCCTTGCTACTATCGAACTTTTAAAGCAAAAGGGATGTAAAAAAATTATTGGCTTATTTCTAGTTGCCTCTCCTGAGGGATTGAAAAGGGTAACGGAGCTGCACCCTGATGTAGATCTCTTCATAGCTGCAGTAGATGACTCTTTAAATGAGCAAGGTTATATTCTTCCAGGCTTGGGTGATGCTGGCGATAAAATTTTTGGAACCAAGTAAATAATCTTGAAAGAAGATGTATTTCCAAAGGGAGCAGCCTGGATGGATGGTGGATTTATCCCGCTATCGGAGGCTAAGATATCGGTTTTAGATTGGGGGTTTTTAAGGTCTGATGCAACTTATGATGTCGTTCACGTTTGGAAGGGTCGTTTTTTTCGACTCGATAAGCACATAGAGCGATTTTTTGAATCTACAGAAAAATTAAGAATGCCCTGTAAGTTTAGTAGGGGAGAGCTTAAAAAAATACTTGCTGGTTGTGTCGGTCGCTCTGGATTAGATAATGCTTACGTTGAGATGATTCAAACTAGAGGGATGTCCCCTAATTTTGAAAGAGACCCTCGAAAATCAAAACCTCGTTTTATTGCATTTGCAGTTCCATTTGGGTGGATTCTAAAGCCTTGAGATGT
>CAJXOB010000015.1 GCA_913057955.1 uncultured Gammaproteobacteria bacterium
TGTTTTTTGACTAGTTGATGATGAAAAAGTACTATTTAATTCGATTTTGATATTATTTTATAATTATCAGAATGCTATCTAAGATTTTCAAATATCAAAATACTATAATTTCCAGATACATATTGAGAAATTTAATTGTGTTTTTTTTAGCGATAACCTTCATAATTGGGTTAATAGTTTTTGGAAATCAGTTTGTATTAACTACTCAAGAAAGCTTATCCTTCGGAATTCCAATTAAGGAGTTAATGCCACTTGTTGGCTTTAACATGCTAAGAGATATTCCAATTATTCTAACCTTATCTCTTTTCTTATCGATAATAATTACCATATCTCAGTTATATAAAAACTCCGAAGCAGTGGTAATGAATTCTATTGGATTGGGCGATAGGGACTTTATAAACCTAATTAAACCAATTGTTTTTGTTAGTTTTATTATTGTTTTTTATTTAACAATATTCGCTGTTCCATGGGCTAAACAACAAAAAAGCATTGCTGAAGATGTAACGGTTAATGCATCAGAATTTTCATTTATTACAGAAGGTAAATTTGAAAGTTTTAAAAATGGAGAAATAGTTTTTTATGCTTCAGAATCAAATATAACTGATACTGTTGGTGAGCAAAATATGGAAGAAATTTTTATCTATGCTCTAGATAAAGGTAAGCCTGTAATTGTTTTAGCATCGGAAGCCAATAAATATACTAATGCAGAAACTGAAAGTATATACCTTAGGTTAAAGAATGGAATTCGTTACGAAGGGTTGCCTGGCAATGAAAATATTAATATTCTTAATTTTGAGCAATATGATTTAGAAATTGTTTCAGGTGACATCCAAAAATCTATATCGAATTTTTCTGAGATAGAAGAAAAAAATACAATAGACTTATTAAGAGAAGGTGGTGTCAAGGCAAATGCTGAGATTCAATGGCGAATTTCACAACCTATTTCAGTTTTAATTCTTTCTATATTCGGTATTTTTCTAGGTAAGTCATCTCCAAGAACTGGAAAAGGTATCAACCTTATAATTGGAATAGTGGTGTTCATGCTTTATAACAATGCCTTGCTTGTTGCTAAAAGTTCTATAGAGAGCAGCCAATTAAGTCCAATAATTGGGATGTGGGGTATCCATTTATCATTATTACTCATTTTAATAATTTTTTATCAATTCAGACAAGGCAAGATTGCTTATTTTCTTGATAAAATAACCTTTTTTAATATCAAAGAGAAAACCCATGTCTAGCTCACCAAGTAAGATTTTAGAAGTTTTTGACAATCCTAATAAAGAAAGGGATTTTGTAATTCGTATTGATTCATCTGAATTTACATGTCTATGTCCTTTGACAGGACAACCAGATTTTGCTGATATACATATCGAATATATAGCCGATAACTTTTGTGTTGAACTTAAAGCATTGAAAAATTATTTTTGGTCTTATAGAAACGAAGGTGCTTTTCATGAAGCCGTAACAAATAAAATTCTAGATGATCTAGTTGAGGCTATGAATCCTCGCTTTATAAGACTAAAAGCTATTTTTAATGTGAGGGGTGGTGTTTATACAAACGTTGAGTGTGAGCATAGAAAAGATGGTTGGAAGCCTAGAGAAGTTGTGAGCTTATGACCCCAGTTCGTCAGACTGTTAAATTTGACAAAAAGCTACTTGATAAAGATGCTGTAAAGGTTGTTCACACCTTAATTAAAGCTGGATATGACGCTTATTTAGTGGGAGGTTGTATTCGAGATTTGCTTTTGGGTTATGAACCTAAAGACTTTGATATTGCCACAAATGCAACCCCAGAACAAGTTCATAAAACTTTTAAGCGCTCAAGAATTATAGGAAGACGCTTTAGACTAGTTCACATAATGTTTTCAGCAAGGAAGTTTATTGAGGTTGCAACTTTTCGTGCTGGTAAAGTCCAAACTTCCAACAATGGTGTGGTTGTTCGAGACAACTTTTATGGATCATTGGAAGATGATGTATTCAGAAGAGATTTTACTGTTAATGGTCTTTATTATGATCTTGTAAGCTCTCAGGTTATTGATTATGTTGGAGGTTTAGATGATTTAAAAGCTGCTGAAATTAAAATGATAGGTAATCCAAAAGAGCGTTTTGAAGAAGATCCTGTTAGAATGATACGTGCTGTGCGCTTTAAGGCTAAACTAAGCGCCCAATTAGAACCAGAGCTTTCAAAAAGTATATCGAGTAATGCGCATTTACTAGCTAATATCCCGCCTGCGAGACTCTATGAAGAAGTCATTAAGCTGTTCCACAATGAAAACTCAATTGAAGTTTTTAATGAACTTTTAAATTTTGGATTATTAAAGCATTTATTCTCCCAAACTAAAGAAAGTTTATTTATTAATGCCGCTTTAGAAAATACTTCTAAAAGAATTAAGAGCGGTAATTCTGTTACTCCCGCGTTTATTTTTGCTGTCTTTCTTTGGGGTTCGTTTAACTTAAGAGTTGTTGTGACTAGTAAAAAAAATAAACCTCGAGTAGAGACAATGATTAATGCTGCAGAGTATGTTATTAAAAATCAAACTCAGCAAGTTATGATGCCTCGATGGTTGTCAACTCGAGTTAAAGATATTTGGTTGATGCAATATCAACTTGAAAATTGTAATCCAAAAAAAGAAAGTGACTTAATTGGTAATCCACGTTTTCGTATGGCTTATGACTTTCTGGTATTGCGTTCACAAAGTATTGATTTAGAATTAAAAAATAAGGCAGAACATTGGACAGCTCTTCAAAACTAAAGTCAGTTCTTATTACTGGATGCTCTAGTGGAATAGGTCTTTGCCTTGCTCATGGACTTCGCTCTGAAGGTTACCGTGTTTTTGCGAGTGCTAGAAATAGTGATGACGTAGATAAACTCAAAGCTCTAGGTTTTGAGTCTTTGTTACTTGATTTGTCTTCCTCAGGCTCAATAAATGATGCTATTTCAGAACTTTATCAAAAGACTAATAAATTGTATGCTTTAATTAATAATGGCGCTTATGGGCAAGCTGGCGCTCTAGAGGATATTTCCCGAGATGCTTTAGAGAAGCAATTTCAAGCGAATGTTTTTGGTTGGCATGAGTTGACTAATTTAGTATTACCTAAAATGAGAAAAGAAAACATAGGTCGAGTTATTTATATAAGCTCTGTTTTAGGGTTTGTTGCTATGCCATTTAGAGGCCCTTATATTGCATCTAAGTTTGCTATAGAAGGGCTAGTTAATACTTTAAGACTGGAACTAAGTGATACAAACATTAAATTTTCTTTAATTCAGCCTGGACCAATAGAATCAAAATTTAGAGCCAATGCTTATTTAGCCTTTAAGGAAAATGTAGATAGTTCACAGAGTAATTATAAAGAACAATATAACACAATGATTCAAAGGCTTGAATCAGACAAGAATGCTCAATTTACTCTTCCACCAGAGGCTGTATTGAAGTGCGCACTTCATGCTCTAAAATCAAGCTCACCAAAAATTCATTATCGCGTCACCTTTCCAACCAAATTATTTGCTTTTTTAGGTAGAATACTACCAAGCTCATGGATGGATAAAATTTTAAACAATTCATGAAATTAAGGTAATAAAAATGACAGATAAATTTAATTTTAATAAAGGCTTGTCGCAGCTTGAAGAAATTATTAATAAGATGGAGTCTGGCGAGCTAAGTCTAGAGGATTCACTTAAATATTTTGAAGAAGGCGTTAAAATACATAGGCTGTGCCACACTGCGCTAACTGATGCTGAGCAGCGCATAAGTGTATTAAGTGAAGGTGATAACTATAGTCAAGAGAAATCCTTTGGAGATTCCTGAGATCTACCGGGAGAGAATTAACTCCTGCCTAGAAAATTATTTGAATTCTATTTCTCCAGATAACTCCTATCAAAGTGAACTAAATGATGTTATGAAGTACAGCGTATTGGCTGGTGGAAAGCGTTTCAGACCAATACTTACTTATACTGTTGCTAATTTATTTGATATTGATCTTCAAAAGGTTGACTCTTGTGCGTGTGCTATTGAGTTAATTCATATCTATTCGCTTATTCATGACGACCTACCCTCAATGGATGATGACGATATTAGACACAATCAGCCATCCAGCCATAAAGTTTATGGAGAGGCACAAGCAATTCTCGCTGGCGATGGATTACAAGCTTTAGCCTTTCAGATAATTTCTAGTGATGACGAAATAAACTCTGACACAAAAGTAAAATTATTAAATTTATTATCAGTCTCAGCTTTTGAGATGGCTGAGGGACAGTCAATCGACTTATCTATTGTTTCTAAAGATGTTGATATAGGGCTGCTAAATAACATGCATAAAAAGAAAACTGGCTCACTTTTAAATTGCTCGGTAATGCTTGGTGCAATTTTGAACCCAAATATTAGTAAAAAAGACTTAACTATATTAGATTCTTTCTCAAGTTATATGGGGCTTGGTTACCAGATTCAGGATGATGTATTGGACGTAACCACCTCTAGTGAAGTTTTAGGTAAGAGACAAAATTCAGATTCAGTAAAAAATAAGCCTTCGTATCCATCAATTTTAGGCCTGGACGAATCTGTTAAAAAGTATGAGAGCCTTTATCAAAAGGCTATTGATGAAATATCTAACCTTAGTGTAAATGAAAAGCCCTTAAGAGATCTTACGATTAAATTGATGAAGCGCTCTTTTTAGTATTCAATAAGAATACTTCCCCAGCTAAAACCTCCACCAATTCCCTCAAAAAGTAGCATATCACCCTTTTTGATTCTTCCATCGCGCACACCAGTATCAAGAGCTAAAGGAATAGAGGCGGCTGAGGTATTGCCATGGGTATCTAAAGTTTGAATTACCTTGCTCATAGGTAGGTTAATTCGTTTCGCAACTGCTTTAATAATACGAATATTAGCCTGATGAGGCACCATCCAAGTAATGTCATCAGATGTCATATTGCAATCTTTTAGTGTCTCTTCTGCCAAATTTGAAAGCCTATTAACGGCAATCTTAAAGACTTCATTGCCTGACATTTCAATTGTCCCTAATTCATTAATACCATTATTGTTAACATGAAGTGAAGACATGAAGCTTCCATCGCTATAGAGCTTAGAGTGTTTGATTCCGGTTGTGTCATCAGAGCTAATTACTACTGCTCCTGCACCATCAGCAAACAAGATAGCAGTAGAGCGATCATTCCAATCAACAATTTTTGACATTGTTTCACTACCAACAACTAGTATATTTTTAAAGCTACCATTTTCAATGTACTGCTGCGCAGTTGAAAGAGCAAAAACAAAACCAGCGCAGACAGCCTGAAGATCAAATGCAGGACAAGACGCACCTAAGCGATCTTGAAGCATTGTTGCTGTAGCAGGAAAGATCTTATCAGGAGTAGTTGTAGCAAGAATAATAAGATCAATCTCTGAAGGTTTGATTTCAGCCATTTCAAGGGCTTTCTTGCTAGCTTCTAGGGCAAGGTCGCAAGTACTTTCATTTGTAACTATGCGCCTCTCTTTAATTCCTGTCCTAGCAATTATCCATTCGTCAGAAGTGTCTAGTGTTTTTTCAAGATCAAGATTAGTAACAACCTTACTTGGTAAGTAACTTCCAGTACCGATGATTCTTGCAAATTTTTTCATTAGTTGATGGGTTTATTAGTAGAAAGCTACTTATGTTCTTCTAGTTCACGGGTCAACTGAACTGAAATTTTTTCCGTAATTTTAGCATGTGCCTCGAGATATGCTTCCTTTATTGCCTGAAAGAAAGAATCAACATTGGCATTACCATGACTCTTAACTACAACACCTTTTAAGCCAAGTAAGCTTGCACCATTGTATTTTCCAGGATCTACTCTAGATTTAAATTCTTTCATTACTGGCCTTGCAATAAGAGCAGTTATTTTTGTCCAAATATTTTTGCTAAAAGATTTTTTGATGAAATGTGAAAACATATGGGCAACTCCCTCACTTGCTTTTAAGGCAATATTTCCTTCAAAGCCATCACATACAATAACATCAACACTTCCTTTGTAAATATCATCACCTTCCACAAATCCAATATAGTTGAGAGATGAATTTTTTAATAATTCTGCAGTTTCTTGAATTTTCCAGTGCCCCTTTAATTCTTCAGAACCAACATTTAATAATCCTACAGATGGATTATCAATATTTTCAGTATTTTGAACTGCGATAGAGCCCATAATTGCAAACTGCAATAGAGTTTCAGGCTTTGAGTCTACATTAGCCCCTAGATCAAGGATATGAGTAGGACTTCCAGTTAATGTTGGAACTGCAGACATTATTGCGGGCCTATCAACCCCTGTAATAGTTTTAAGAACAAATTTTGCAATTGATAGAAGTGCTCCAGTATTACCAGCACTCACACAAGCGTCTGCCTCTCCATTTTTAACAAGGTTAATTGCGACCCTCATTGAGGAATCTTTTTTGTGTCTTAAGGCAGTAGAAGGCGAGTCATCCATATTGATGACTTGAGAGGCATGCTTTATCTCTATCCTTTCCAAAATTTTTTGAGGAATCGAGCTACTCTTAATTTCATTATTTATGTCTTTTTCATCACCCACAAAAGCAATCGTAAGATCGCTAAAAGTTTTTAAAGCAATGATGCCAGCATTAATGGTAACAGGGATTCCAAAATCACCACCTGAGGCATCGATTGATACCTTGATTGACATAGGTTAGATTTAAGCCTCTACTTCTTCAATGTCATCAGCAGCTGACTTAATAACTTGTTTGCCGCGATAGTAACCATCTGCAGTAATGTGATGTCTTAGATGTGTTTCACCAGTTTCCTGATCTTCAGATAATGCGGGATTTTTAAGTGCATTGTGTGAGCGACGCATCCCTCTTTTTGAAGGTGTTTTTCTGCTTTTTTGTACTGCCATTTTTTACTCCTTGCCGAAATCGGCCATTTTAATATTTTTTAGAACATCGAAAGGATTTTTACTAATCTTTTCAACTATTTCTTTTTCTTTGTCTATCTTTAAACTGCAATCAAAATCATGAGAAGGTGCCATTGGAATAGATAACAGAATCTCGTCTGTAATTAAATCTATTGAATCTAAATCCTCCTCTTCTCCAATATTGTATATCTCAAAACTCGTATCTAGCTCTTCAGCTTGACTTTCATGTCTAACAAACGCTAAATTAAAAAGTACATTTAGCTCTAGAGGGAGGGCCTCCAAGCAGCGCTGACAGTCCAAAATAATATTTGCTTTAATTATCCCCTTTATGCATGGCGTTTTATCATTTTCTAAATAGAACGATAAAGCCACTTTTATCCTATCTTCAGTATTTCTAGCTATCTCAGAAATTCGAGGCATAGCAGAAATTTTATAGTCACCATGCAAGCTAGCCTCTTTTCTAGCAAACTTAAATAATTTAATCGTTTTAGGAAGCTGCTTAACTGTTTCCATAATCTGATTTCTAAAGCGTGGATATTTTACCCGAAACTTTTGAGAGTGTTAACTACTTTCTCTTTGTCTTTTACTTTCGAATAGAGCAATTCCGGTTGCTACCGAAACATTAAGACTTTCTATATTTCCTGACATTGGAATGGTAACAAGTTGGTCACATGTTTTTTTAATTAATTGTCTGATTCCTTTTCCCTCAGCGCCCATAACAATTGCGGTTGAATCAGATAAATTAACATCATAGATTTTTGATGATGAATCGCCATCAAGACCAATCACCCATATCCCTTTTTCTTGAATCGATTTAATTGTCCTTGACAGATTTGTGACATGAAAAATCTGAAGACTATTGATAGCCCCTGCTGAGGTTTTGTGAACTAAGGCATTAATTGGAGCAGAACCATCTTTGTTGATAATGACATGACTAACACCTGCAGCATTAGCACTTCTAAGGCATGCCCCTAAATTTCTTGGGTCTTGAATGGAGTCTAATATTAGAATTAGTGGCTTTGTTGGCAAGGCATCAATAGAGCTTAAGAGACCATCCTCTGATAAAAGAGGAGGAAGAATAACTTCAGAAATTATGCCTTGATGAACCTCACCTTTTGCAAGGCGATCTAGATCGTTCTTATCTACTCCAGAAAATGGTATTTTCAAGTCAGATAGAATTTGATTTAAATTGTTGACTCTTGTATCTTTTCTGCCAGTTTGAATAAAGACCTTTAAAACAGATTCAGGATTAGTATTTAAAAGGCTTTCAATACTGTGAAAGCCGAAAATATAAATGGATTTAGACATATGCAGTAGTATAGTTATTATAGTAAGTCATGATATATTTTTATGTACGCCTCTTCTCGAAGACTTTCTACCCAATTAGAGTAGAATTTTTCAGCGCTAAGGTAGATTAGTTTTTCTTTGCATTTTTTTAGATTACTGCTAACAAAGCGCTCTTCTAGTTTTATGGCTATTGCGAAGCCAAATTCAGTTAAGTATATTTTTGAAACTTCATTGGCTTTGAGAGAGTCCAGCATTACGAGTGTTGGGTTATTAACCTCAATCCAGTCAGTTGTGCCTCCGTTTGCATAGCTTGGGTGTTGAGAGTGCAGCTTTGCAAAAGCCTCAAAGGATGCGCCTTTACTAATATGCTTAGAGAGTTTATTTAAAAATTCTTTAATAGCCATATCTTGATCATTTTGACTACCACTTTCAACTTTGGAAATAATAATCTGCGCAACTTTAATTTGTTTGATATTTATATTGGAGGGCTCTTTAGAGCAAATATTTAGGGCTTCACTCTCAGGGATATTGATATTTCTTGTAATGTATCTTTGTAAGTTAAGAATTGAAATTTTTTCTGAAACTTCAGTTTCTAAGGATAAAAATTCAGGATAAGTTTGAAGTTGTTCTAATGAGATATTATTGCTTTTTGAAATTTCCAGTAGCGCTAAATTAATATCATTTATCGACGCTTCTATGTTTAACTCTTTTGCTTTTTGTAGCTGAAGGATGTCATTTATTCTCTGGTGGACAATGTCAGCTTTATGTTCTTTAGAGATGGCATTTAAGAGTGAATTTTCAAGCGACTTGAACGTAATAGCGCTATTATTTATTACAGCAATAATAACATTTTCTGCAAAGATAGAGCCAGTGCTTAATATAAAAAGAAGAGCAAGAACTCTTTTCATTATCTAAGTTTGGCTGTGTACCCTGGAATATTTCCTTCTATTTTTCTCTTTAGTGGTGATGCAGTTGACCCAAGTCCTGTAAGGACTAATTCAAAGCCCGTGCTGTAATTGTAACCATTCCCACCATTATTTGTTTTAAAGTGAGCTACCCTAAAGGCCCAGCAACAAGATTCGTAGGCTATACCAGTCGTTTCTGAATTTGTAATCCCAGTAGACGTGGTCTTATCAAGGGCGCCAAATAAGTGGATTGAATCTGTTAGGGGGTAGGCGCCATAGAGCTTATCTGTTTCTTTTGTTCCTTCATCACTGACGCTTAACGTAATAAATTTTCGTGAATTAGAGGTGTAGGTTAAGCTATTTTCTTTTTTAACAATTTTAGAGGTGTCGGGATTAAATTGAGCCGAGCTACTAATTACATACTTCCCTAGCGCAACATCAATAGAGGCGGCAATGTCTGAATAAGATTTTCTAGTTTCGTAGTTGGTGCTAGCTGTGTCACTTACAACCTCATCATCAGTGTAGAAGCTTTGTGCAATTCTCATATTTAAAAGGTCTTTATCATCCTCTGTTGCGTCAATGGATCGATAGCTAGATTCAAGGCTTAGAGTGATGTCATTCGCATTGGTAATTCTGTCAAGTCCAGTGTATCTTTCCCCGGATGTAAGGTCAGCAAAGGTGATAATGTCAGCGTATTTATCTTCAGTATCAAAAATTGGAATGTTTCCTTGGACTTTTTTTGCTCTATAGTTGTAAGATATCAAAGGAGTGATTCGGTGACTAGCTTCATAGCCAAACATGCTAGTGGGAAGGTTAATGGTAAAATCAATGTCTAAACCAGAGCCTAAAATTGTTCGATTTATGTTGGGGTTATTTTTAAGTGAATAGTTTGTAATTGCAACGCTCGCCCTAGGGGTAATTATTGGGTACTCAATATTTAATTGTCTAGAAATTCCTAAATCAGTATGTGTTCTTACGCCAGCCGTTTTGCTTTTTGTGTCATGAGCAAAATTTGTGCTAACAAGACTGACTTGAACTGGCATTTTTGTGTCCGCGTTCAGAGTTTTAGAAATAGAGCCTTCTAGAGCCCGAGTGTAGACTGGAACGCCAGCATTAATGACTTGCTCATCTTCAGTTAATAAGGCTGCAGATAGATTATTTTCTTCATCAGTATAAGAAAGATTTATATGAGATTTGAGAGTTTTTGTATCAGTATTTGTTCTGGCAATCTCTTTAAAGTATTCTGAATCAGACACCCTAGAGTATTGAGCACTAAAGTGTATTTTTTCGCTAATATCCATTTCCTGTGAAAAATTGACAAGCCATCTTTTTAAGTTAGTGATTTTGTCTTCTGGGAGGTATTTTGCTTCAATCGACCATAGTGAATCTTCATGGTCAGGTGAGATTTTAGGGGCAATCAGCTGGCGATACTTGCCTTCATAGATAAACCCTCTGCTTGACATAGCAGTCAAGGCAACCAGTAAGTCACGATCAGGCGCTAAATTAAAATAGAAAGGGACCCTGAGGCTAGAGGAATAGTCAGCTGCATCAGGCTCAAGATAGGATGAGTAGTTAGGGGTTAAGAATCCTGAGCCTCTCCCTGAAAGTACCCAGCTGTATTTTGGCATGTAAAAAATAGGAACCCCATAAAATTTAATTAACGCGTTGTCTGCAACGCCTCGATTTTTGGCTAAGTTAAGCTCAATTTGATCCGCCTCAATTAACCAGTCGTTTTCATTAACCGGGCAGAGGCTGTAGGTAGAGTTCGTGAGTAGAACACTTGTTGCAGTTTTTGAAATAGATTCTGTATAGCCATTTGCACCACCTAGACCAGCTCCAAAATCTTGGTAGTTTGCATTTGTAGCTGTTGCTATTAGATTATCATTTTCATCTCTGGTTGCAGTTAATAAATCACCAGTGATTAAGTAAGATTCGTCTTGAAACCTAACATCACCAGTTGCCAACAAAGATTTATTTACTGTAGAAACTTCGACATCATCAGCAGCAAGGTACAATTTTTTAGAGTTAACCTCAACATTTCCATTCAGTAGATATTTTCCTTCCAGTAACTCACTTTGATCTGCTTCAATGTCGAGGCTGTCACTATTAGTTGAGAATTCTTCAATAGGAAAAAGAGTTTGATGTTCTGCACAATTAACACAAGCTGGCTCATTAGGGATGCAGCTTAGTTTGACTCCCTCAGCATGAATCGAAAAATGGCTTAAAATTAAAACAAGAAAAATTAAGTATTTTTTCATGAAGTAGATGAGTTAATAAGAAAAAGATATTTTATCATTATATGTAATTATAAACGTAGCCAGATTTTGAAACTTTAACAAATTCAAATTTAACTTTAGGTAATAATTATTGGGTAAAATAACCTCTTGATTTCGAAAAAAATTATATTTTTTCTCTATCTAAAAAAGATTTACAAAGTACTTGTTTTTTTGTACTTTGACCATATCTTAACTTGACTTGTATTTTTTAAGGAAATTACGTGAGCAAAAATCAAAATGGAGCCTCAATGGCTTGGAATGATGATAACAATCAAACTCCCCCTGAGCTTGATGAGGTTATTAAAGATTTTAAAAATAAATTTAACTCTACATTTGGTGGCAAATCATCAGGAAATTCTGGTGCGAGTAAGGCTGCGAAAGGTAGCTTTAAATACATATTTATACTAGCCTTTATTGTATGGATGGCAACTGGTATTTATATTATTGATCCAGCTGAAAGAGGCGTTGTATTGCGTTTTGGCGCTTTTCAAACTTCAACTACCCAGGGTCCTCATTGGCATATCCCTTACCCAGTTGAGTCAGTCTACAAAGTAAATGTTGAGCAAGTTCGCTCTGCAGAAATTGGTTTTAGAAACGCTCAAAATTCATATAGTGGCGGAGTAAGTTCAGAGTCATTAATGCTTACTCGTGATGAGAACATGGTTGATGTTAAGCTTGCAGTTCAATATAAAATTGCAAGCGCTCAAGATTACTTATTTAATGTTTCAAATCCAGAGCTGACTTTAAGTCATGTCGTTCAAAGTATTATTAGGCAAGTTGTTGGTGATAATACAATGGACTTCGTTTTAACTACTGGTCGGGATCAAGTTGCGCAAGAGGTTAAAACAGCCTCTCAGGCACTCATTAATGATTATGGACTTGGTATACAGATTACAGCTGTAACTATGCAGGATGCTCAGCCACCAGTTCAACTTAAAGCTGCCTTTGATGATGTTGTAAAGGCGAGGGAAGATGAGCAGAGATATATTAATGAAGCTCGGGCTTATGCAAATGATATTGTTCCTAAGGCTCGTGGTGCAAGTCAGAGGCTTCTCGCAGAAGCTGAAGCCTATAAATCAGAAGTGGTTTCTAAGTCAGAGGGTGAGGCTTATCGTTTCTCTCAGATCTTAACTGAATATACAAAGGCTCCTGGTGTTACTAAGGAGAGGCTATATAGAGAGACTTTAGAGGATGTTCTAAGTAATACGAACAAAGTTATTGTAGATTCAAACTCTAATTCTCTTATGTATCTGCCAATTGATCAGTTAATTAACTCCAACAGGGTTACAAGATCTGGTTCAAATACAAGTACTTATAATCAAACTCCATCGGGTCAAAGTGATGAAAGTGTATTACGCTCAAGGGAGAACAGATAATGAATAGAATTATTATAGTAGTAGCTGTATTGGTAGCAATCTTAATAAGTTCAAGCTTGTATACTGTTAATGAAACGCAAGTAGCAATTAAACTAAGGCTGGGAGAAATTGTTTCAGTTGAAAATAAACCAGGTCTAAAGTTTAAAACTCCTTTTGTGAATAACGTTGTTACATTTGATCAGCGTATTCAGACATTAGATGCTCAAGCAGAATCATTTTTGACTGTTGAAAAGAAAAATTTAACGGTTGACTCTTATGTTAAGTGGCGAATTGTTGATACAGAAAAGTTTTATATATCAACAGGTGGTTCGATGTCATCGGCAAACTTAAGGCTTGCTCAAAATAATCAGGATGCTCTTAGAAGTGAATTTTCTAAGCGAACTATTATTGAAGTTGTCTCCTCTCAGCGTGATGCAATTATGGCTAGTGTGAAAAGCAAGCTTAAGGCAATTGCTGAAGATGAGTTTGGTATTGAGGTTATAGACGTTCGTATTAAACGAATTGAGCTTGCTCAGGAAGTTAGAAATTCAGTCTATAGTCGAATGGAGACAGAAAGAAAAAGTATTGCCAATAAATTCCGCTCAGAAGGTGCTGAAGAAGCTGAAAAAATCCAGGCTTTTGCAGATAAAGAAAGAACAATTATCCTGGCAAATGCCTATAGAGACTCTGAAAAGATTCGAGGAAATGGAGATGCAATCTCAGCAAGTAATTATGCTGAAGCTTACAGTCAAGATGTTGATTTTTATTCTTTTTATCGCTCTTTGGAGTCATACAAAAAGTCTTTTAATCAGCAAGGCGATATCTTAATACTTAGTCCTGATTCAGAGTTTTTCCGCTACTTTAACCCTTCAAACTAAACAAGGGTTGTGAGTAATTGGCAATTACCTGAGGGCATAGATGAGCTCACTGGTGATCAGGCAATCACTTTTGAACAAAGTAGAAGAGATTTATTAGATCTTTATCAAAGTTGGGGGTACGAAGTTGTAGTGCCTCCGATGATAGAGTTTTCAGAAACGCTAGTATTAAACTCAAAATCAATTGATGAAAAGACGTTTAAGTTTCTTGATTCAATTTCTGGAAAAATGCTTGGTGTTCACTCTGATATAACTCCTCAAATAGCAAGGATAGACTCTAAACGAGTTAAATCTAAGCGTATAGATCGTTATTGCTATATAAATGCAATATTGCAAACTAAGGCTGATGACTTTTACGCCTCTAGGTCTCCAATTCAAGCTGGCGCAGAGCTTTATGGGTTTAAAGGAATAGATGCTGACATAGAAATTATTACCCTAATGATTGAGTCATTGATGCTTTTGGGACTTGATGGGGTAACTCTTAGTTTGGGTAATACTTCAATATTCAATGCTCTTTGTGATTCTGCAAATCTTGATGTTAAAGAAGCATCAAAATTAAGGGATATTTTTAGGCGAAAGTCAATTCCAGATTTAAATAACTTTCTTAAAAATAATCAAATTCAAGATGGCGATAAGTTTAAAGCATTAATTTCTTTGGATGGATCTGAAGCTGCTCTAGATAAAGCAAATTTAGTATTTAAAGGTATTCCATCCGCTTTAAGTGCGATTGATGACCTTAGAAAGCTCCATGATTTTTTTAAAGACCGTAATATTAACTTAATGTTTGACCTTGGTGAAGTTAAGGCTTATGAATATCATGATGGAGTTGTATTTGCAGCATACCATGATAGCTTCTCTAAGGCTTTAGCCCAGGGAGGAAGATACAGCGGCTTAACAAAATCTTTTGGCTCTTCAAGAGATGCAACAGGATTTTCTTTTGATCTTAAGTTTCTAGTTCAGCAGCAATTAAAAACAGTAAAAAAACAAAAAACACTAGTTGCCCCAAACTCTAATGATTCAAGATTAACTCTCTTAATTGATGAGCTTCGATTAAAGGGACATAATATTAAAGTAGATTTGACAGGATCAGGTGATGTTGATTTTGTAAATAAAAATAATGAATGGAAGTTAAAGGAATAATATGGGTAAGAATGTAGTAATCATCGGGACTCAATGGGGTGATGAGGGTAAAGGAAAAATAGTTGATCTTATTACAGATAAAGTAAGCTCTGTTGTCCGCTTCCAAGGGGGCCATAATGCTGGCCATACTTTAGTCATAGATGGTAAGAAGACTGTATTGCATCTAATCCCTTCTGGAATACTTAGAAGCAGTGTTAATTGTTTTATAGGCCATGGGGTTGTTCTTTCAATGACTGCGCTTTTAAAAGAAATGAATGAGCTCGAAGCGTCAGGAGTTGAGGTTAAATCTCGACTAAAAATAAGCCCAGGATGCCCATTAATTCTTCCATATCATATTGAGCTTGATAATGCGCGTGAGGTGCACAGAGGAAAAGCAGCAATTGGGACTACTGGAAATGGAATTGGCCCTGCTTACGAAGACAAGGTTGCTAGAAGAGGGCTAAGAGTTGGTGATCTATTAGACGAAGAATTATTTGCAGAAAAACTTAAAGAGGTTGTTGACTACCACAACTTTAGTTTGCAAAATTATTACAAACAGCCAGCGGTAGACTATAAAAAAACTTTAGAAGAGGCGTTAACTCAAGCTAAGATTGTTAAGTCAATGATTATCGACGTTGCTGACGAACTTCACAAACAAATGGCAAATGATGAAAATATCCTATTTGAGGGCGCTCAAGGAGCGCTTTTAGATATTGATCAAGGAACCTATCCATTCGTAACCTCTTCAAATACTACTTCTGGAGGTGCTGTAACTGGTTCTGGTGTTGGCGTACGTGATATTGATTATGTTTTAGGCATTGTAAAAGCCTACACCACTCGAGTTGGAGGTGGTCCATTTCCAACTGAACTTGATTACGACGTTAATACTGATGAAGGTGATCCTATTGGAAGAGAGCTTTGCTCCAGAGGGCATGAGTTTGGGGCTACTACAGGCCGACAAAGACGCTGTGGCTGGCTTGATTTAGTTATATTAAATCGATCTTTTAAACTAAATTCTGTCAGTGGAATTTGCCTAACAAAGCTCGATGTCATGGACGAGTTAGATTTAATAAAAATATGCGTTGCTTATGAAATTGATGGTCATACTTCAACCATACCACCATTCTCTGCCGAAGGCTATAGCGCTGCAACACCAATATACATTGAGATGCCGGGATGGAAGAGCTCTACAATTGGAACTCATTCATTTGATGAGCTGCCTCAAGAGGCGAAAAACTACATACGAAAAATAGAAGAACTAAGTCAGATTCCAGTAGATATTTTGTCAACAGGCCCCGATAGAGATGAAACTCTAATTCTAAATAATCCTTTTGATTAGTTCTAAACGATTCTAAGCTTACTTTATACTAAGCACATTATGTCAGACCCTCACTATGATCGTGAAGCGGAAAAATATGAGAGCCCGATTCCATCTCGCGAGCATATTTTAAGTTTTATTCAACAAAAACCCAAAACTAAGAGTCAGCTTTTTGAGCTTCTTTCTTTGGAGGATGTTCAAAAAAAAGCCTTTGAAAGACGCTTAAGGGCAATGGTTCGAGATAAGCAACTAAGCTGTAATAAGAATGGTGTGTATCGACCGTATTCAAATAGAGGCCTGATAACTGGAACTGTTATTGCAAATCCTAAGGGATTTGGCTTTGTTGCTTTAGATAAAGGTGGAAAAGATCTCAGGCTTTCAAATCAGCAAATGAAATTAGTTTTTCATGGCGACAAGATTAAAGTTAGGCTTTTGAATCGAAGGCTAGATGCTGAAGTTGTTGAAGTCATCGAGACAGCTAAAAATCTTGTTGGAAGGCTTCATCTTGATGAAGGAGATCATCATGTCGTTGTTGATGACAGGCGAATTAAGCATAATATCGATATTGTGGAGTTAATGGAGGGCTGCTCTGACAATCAAGTAGTGGTTGTTGAAATTCTCTCTTCCCCAACACTTGATAGAAATGCAACTGGAAAAATTACTTCAATTCTTGGAAATTATTTAGATGAAGGCGTTGAAGTAGATTCTGCGATCTATCGACATCAAATACCATCTGAATTTGGTGAAATAGCGCTTGAAGAGTCTGCTAAATTGCCCTCTAAAGTTCTCCCTAAGGATAAAAAAGACAGAATAGATATAACAAAATTAGAGCTGATTACAATCGATGGAGACGACTCAAGAGACTTTGATGATGCTGTTTATGCCAAACCATCTAAAAATGGTTGGAAATTAATTGTTGCTATAGCCGATGTTTCTCATTATGTGAGTGAAGAGTCAGAGCTTGATAATGAATCATTGGAGCGTGGAAATTCAGTTTATTTTCCGCATAGAGTGGTTCCAATGCTTCCAGAGGCAATCTCTAATGGTCTTTGTTCTCTTAACCCTAAAGTCGAAAGACTTTGTATGGCATGTGAGATGGAAATTGATTCGTTGGGAGAGTTTGTAGACTATAAGTTTTATCCTGCAGTTATGCTATCTCATGCTCGCCTCACATATGGCCAAGTCAATGAAATATTGGAGGATACTAAAAGCCCTTTAAGAAAAGAATATAGCAATGTAGTTGAGAACATAGATTATTTATATGGCCTCTATAAAACACTTCGAATTTCACGGCAAAAAAGAGGCGTAATGGACTTTGATCGAATTGAAAGCCAAATCTTATTTGACGATAAAGGTAAGATCAAAGACATTGTTGCTAGAAAAAGAAATGACGCACATAAGTTAATTGAAGAATGCATGTTGATGGCAAACCAAGCGACGGCAAAATTTTTACAGAAGAAAAATGAAGATTTCCTATTCAGAGTTCACCCTAAACCTACCGCTGAAAAAGTTGAGGTCACTAAGAAGTTTTTATCTGCAGTTGGGCTTACCTTAGATGGAGGTCATCAACCAGAATCTAAAGATTTTGCCAAGGTGTTAAAAAATGCACATGGTAGAGATGATGAGAACATTATTAAAACTGTAGTACTTCGAACAATGAAACAGGCTACCTATACTCCGAACAATGAAGGCCACTTTGGTTTAGCTTTTGAAGATTACACTCACTTTACTTCTCCAATTCGCCGCTACCCTGATCTTCTAGTTCATCGAGCTATTAAGCGTGCTTTGTTAGGTAAAGTTAGAGAGCCTTCAAACAGAATGTTAGAGCTAGGCGCTCATCTGTCAATGACTGAAAGGCGTGCAGATGACGCCTCTCGAGATGTTGAGCAGTGGCTGAAATGTGAATATATGAGTGACAAGGTAGGCGAGAGCTTTAGTGGTGTCATTTCTGGTGTTGCGGGTTTTGGTCTTTTTGTAGAGCTTTCTGATGTATTCGTTGAAGGCTTAATTTCAGTTCGCGACTTAAAAGATGATTACTATATTTTTGATGATGTTCATCACCAATTAAAGGGCGAAAGGAACGGAAAAAATTATCGTTTAGGCGATATGATTAATGTAAAGATTGCCTCAGTAAGCCTTGACGATAGAAAAATTGATTTTATTCCAGTCAAGTAAAGCTATCAAAACTCGTTAATTATTCAGTTATTGCGCCTCTTGAGGCCGATTGAGCAAGCTTTGCATACTTCGCTAATACGCCTTTAGTGTATTTAGGGGCGGGCTTTACCCACTTGGATAGTCTTTCTTTGATTACCACTTCATCTACCAAAAGTTCCAGGCGATTGTTTTCAGCGTCAATCACTATTTCATCTCCATCTTCAATAATCGCAAGAGCTCCACCAACAAAAGCTTCAGGGGTAATATGACCAACTACAAATCCATGAGTTCCACCTGAAAACCTTCCATCGGTAATTAGAGCCACTTTTCCGCCCAATCCTTTACCCATAACAGCAGAGGTTGGTGCTAACATTTCGCGCATTCCTGGACCGCCTTTTGGCCCTTCATAACGAATGACTATAACGTCACCTTCTACAATTTTGTCTTTTAAAACCGCCTGAAGAGCGTCTTCTTCACATGCAAAAGTTTTTGCACTTCCTTGAAACTTTAAACCTTCTTTTCCAGTTATTTTTGCAACAGCACCTTCAGTTGCAAGGTTGCCTCTTAAGATTCTTAAGTGGGAATCTTTTTTAATTGGATTTTCTAGTGGCATGATAATTTTTTGTTCAGCACCATAAGGTTTAACATCTTTTAAATTTTCAGATAAAGTTTCACCCGTTACTGTCATGCAATCTCCATGAAGCATTCCTGCATCTAAAAGCATTTTCATTAAGGGCAGAGTGCCTCCTATCTGAACAAGCTCACTCATCATATATTTACCTGAGGGCTTGAGATCAGCAAGAACAGGCACATTAGCACCAATTCGAGTGAAATCATCAATTGTTAGGTCAACATTAATGGCATCAGCCATTGCAATTAAATGAAGTACTGCATTGGTTGAGCCACCAAGGGTGATGATTAAAGTAATAGCATTTTCAAATGCTTTTTTAGTCATAATGTCACTTGGTTTAATATCTTTATCTAATAGATTTAATACAGCTTCACCAGCTCTTAATGAATCACTATTTTTATCATCTGATATTGCATCTTGAGATGAAGAATTAGGAAGGCTCATTCCTAGTGCTTCAATTGCTGATGCCATCGTGTTTGCGGTGTACATTCCGCAACAAGAACCAGGTCCTGGAATCGCAGTTGATTCAATTTGCTCAAGCTCAATATCAGTAATATCATTATTTGCTCTCTTACCGACAGCCTCAAAAACACTAACAACATCAGTATGATTTTTACCAGGCTGAATAGTTCCTCCATAAACAAAGACTGAAGGCCGATTGAGTCTGGCAAGACCCATAAGGCATCCAGGCATATTTTTATCACAACCACCAATAGCAACAACTCCATCAAATCCTTGGCAAGCAACTACAGTTTCAATCGAATCAGCAATGACCTCTCTAGAGACTAGGGAATACTTCATTCCTTCTGAGCCCATTGAAATTCCATCCGAAATTGTAATAGTATTAAATATTACAGCTTTTCCACCAGCAGAATTGACACCAATCTCAGCTTCGTCAGCTAAATCATTGATATGCATATTACAAGGAGTTACCATAGACCAGGTTGACGCAATTCCTACTTGAGGCTTTTTGAAATCTTCTTTTGTAAAGCCGACTGGATAGAGCATTGCTCTTGATGCAGCACGTTCATAGCCATCGACTACAGCTGAGGAGTATTTTCTTGAGTTTGACATCTATTTTAAATTAGCAAAAAATACAAATTTTAGACTAAAATAGTGAGGTTCTATTGGCAATTTAAGGCTAGAAGTTGAGTAAAGCTAAACAAATTATTGAGTTAATGCAGCCTTTCGTTGATGAAGGCAGATTGTTAGAAAGGAGTTATGAAAGAATTAATGAAGAGGTAGAAGATTTTATATTCATTGAAAGTGATGGTGAAATTATTGCTTGTGCGGCCCTAAAGCTTTATGAAAAAGAAAATATGGGTGAAATTTATGGTTTAGTGGTTAATAAAGATTTTCATAGTACAAATACATCGTCTAATTTAATGGACTTATTGGTCCAAAAAGCCATGGATCATAATTTATCTTCTATTTTTGCGCTGTCTAAGTTTGGAGGTAGGTTCTTTTTTAGACATAACTTTATAGAGAGTGAGCTCAGTTCCCTTCCTTTAAATAGACAAAAGAGTTATGATTATCAAAGAGGTTCAACTATCTTCCTCAGAAGTTTTTAAGCTTTTTACTACTTATTTTTTTTGAGCAACAAATAATTTATGACTAATGGCACTTAAAGATAGAATTCGTGGATACCTTCCAGTTGTAATAGACGTTGAAACTGCTGGCTTTAATGAAAATACGGATGCTTTATTGGAAATCTGCGCTATCATTTTAGGTCTTGATGATAGTGGAAAGTTTTTTCCTAAAACAACTCTACATTTTCATATAGAGCCATTTAAAGGCGCCAATATAGAGCCTTCAGCATTAAAATTTAATGGCATTGATATTGATAATCCATTTAGGCTTGCAGTGCCTGAAAAAGAGGCCCTCACTAAGATCTTTACGTGCGTTAGTGATGACTTGCTAATAGAAGAGTGCACTCGCGCTATACTGGTTGGCCACAACGCATTTTTTGATCTTGGTTTTGTAAAGGCCGCAACAGTTCGCACTAAGCTCAAGAGTCCCTTTCATCAATTTTCAACATTAGATACGGTTAGCTTGTCTGCTCTTTATTGCGGTGAAACTGTCCTTGCAAAGGCAGCTGTGAAGTCTGGAATCGAGTGGGATAATGATCAGGCGCACTCGGCTCTTTATGACACTCAGAAGACTTCAGAACTTTTTTGTCAAATTTTCAACTCTCATATCTTGCCTTAAATTTTAATTTCTCTGAGATATTTGTAGTCCATTGCCCATTTAATAAACTCATCCGTATTAATTTTATTGCTCCTAAATCTTTCTCTCAAGAGATGGTTTTCAACCCTTTGAAAAAATATTAAACTCAAATAGTTTTCCTTAAGCCCTCCAACTTCATTTAATTTTGTTTTATATAAACTAGGCTCTATTAGGCTAGAAAGAGTTGGATTAATTCCAAGAAGTATTAGTAGGCACTCATTAAAGTTTAAATGTTTTTTTACTGTTAAAAAACTATGCCATTCAGACCTAGTTCTTAATTGTTTATCAGACATATGGAGTGCTTTAAAGTCCAGAATATTGTCTGTAAGAATTGTTTCAACTGACTTTCTATCATTTGTATCGACTCTATATAGATTTTTTTTGTTATCAATGATCAGTAAGTCATGAAGTTTTTGTATTTCAACTTTGATGTTTTCTGCAGTTCTTTCATGAAAAATTTTATAGGTAATTTCACTCATATTGTTAAGGGATTAATTATTCAAAAGTTTTTTCTTGCTCTAAGGTCCAATTTCTAATTTTTTCAGTTAGTTCTGGAGATGTTAGGCTTGAATCTGAAATCGCCTCTCCTATAACAACTGTAATGACTCCAGATTTTTTAATAAAGCCTCCTTTAGGCCATAGATTACCAGCATTATGATATACAGGCACTATTTCATATCCAGATTTTTTTGCAATAACTGAGCCGCCATTTTGATATTCACCTAACTGTTTATAAGGTTGGCGAGTTCCTTCTGGAAAGATAACAATGGAAATCCCTTTATCTAGTCTATCAGCACCTTGCTTGATAACTTTTTTAATTGCTTTAAGTTTGTCACCTCGATTAATAATAATTGGTTTAAGGAGTGCTAGGCTCCAACCAAATATTGGAAGCCATAAAAGCTCCCTCTTTAAGACCCATGTGTGAGCTGGAAAGATGGTCTGAAAAGCGAGAGTTTCCCATGTTGACTGATGGTTGGAGATAATTATGCAAGGTGATTTTTTTACATTCTCTTGACCAATAATATTCGTTGTGATATTTAGTGTTACCTTTAGCCACCAAATGCAAAAAATAGCCCACTGCGAGAGAAACTTTTGCCGAGTAGGGTAGCTTGAAAATACAAAAAATAATCCACATAAGGTGATCAAAATTAAACTAATAATTGAGCCAACAAAGTACAATAGTGATCTTAAAAGTAACATAGGATATAGTAGGTCTTAGCGTTATAATTCTATATAAAATTTTACTAACATTACAAACATTAAGTTTGTGTTTTTCTGAAAGTAAAAAAAAGTTTAATTTTTTTCATCTTATTAGGTATTTATGGACATTTTAATCGTATTGATTTCTTTATTATTTGGTGCTTTAATAAGCTACTTTTTCCTTAATAAAAAGCTGACGACTTCAAATCAAAAAAATATTCAACTTGAGACAACGCTTAATGAAAAAGAAAAAAATTATTTAGAAAAATTACAACTTGTCGACCAGCTTAAGAGCCAAGTTAATAGTGAATTTAAAAATATAGCATCTGAAATATTAAAGACTGACCGTGACAAACTTAAAGTTGATAACTCTGATCTTCTAAACCCACTTCAGACTCAGCTTAAAAGCTTTAGAGAAAGAATTGAAACCATTACCAAAGAGCAAGTTGAGGAAAGAACCTCTCTCAAAGAGCAAATTAAGTCATTGCATGAGGCGAACATTGAAACGCGCCAGTCTGCCCAAGACCTTACAAAAGCATTGACCTATGACAATAAACAGCAAGGTGACTGGGGTGAGGAAATTCTAAGCTCACTTTTATCTAGCTATGGGTTTCGAGAGGGTGCTGAGTTCGACCTTCAAAAGCAATATAAAAATGAAATGGGCGAGAAGTTTAAGCCTGACGTGATACTCCATTTGCCTGAAGGAAAGGATGTTGTTATCGACTCCAAGGTATCTCTTAAGGATTATGCGGATTATATTGCAGACCAATCTAATGAGTTAGCTTTAAAGAAGCATTTGGCCTCAATTGAGAATCAAATCAAAAATATCAGTATTAAAGAGTATGAAAACCTTGAGGGAGTCAAGAGTCTTGATTTCATATTTGTTTTTATTCCAATAGAAGGTGCCTTGTTGCTAGCTCTGCAGCATAGACCTAGCCTGTTTGATGATGCATTAAAGAAAAATATTATGCTCGTATCACCTTCCATGCTTAGCATGAGCTTAAAGACTGTGAACTTTATGTGGCAAACGGACAAACAAAATAAAAATGCTGATGAGATTGCCAGGCAAGCAGGAAAGATGTATGACAAGCTTGCTGGATTTTTTAATGATCTGGATAAGATTGAAAGTCAATTAGATAAAACAAAGGAAGGGTTTTCTGATGTTCGTAAAAAACTTCAAACTGGCCCAGGTAATCTAATTGGCCGCGCAGAGAAGTTAAAAGCGCTTGGCGTTAAATCAAATAGGGAAATTAATGAATGATTGTATCTAGAGATCATATTTTTAAAGAGGGTGAGCTTAAAGATAAAGTTATTTTAGTTACAGGTGCTAATAGAGGCTTTGGTCTAGCAATTACTATGGGCCTCTCTAAGGCCGGTGCTACCGTTATTATGCTTGGCAGAGACTTAGGGTCTCTTGAGCATGCTTATGACGCCGTCGTGGATGCTGGCTACAAAGAGCCTATACTTTATCCATTGGATCTTGAAGGCGCCACGCCAGAGAATTATCAAGATCTCCAGGATAACGTTTTGGAGAAATTTGATAAGCTTGATGGCTTAATTCATAATGCTGCAATACTCGGAGCGCAAATGCCAATTGAGCAGTATGACATCAAGCTTTGGTATTCCACACTCCAGATTAACTTGAGCGCTCCATTTATGTTGACTCAATTTTTAATTCCTGCATTACTAAAGTCAGATGACGCCAGGATTCTTTTTCTATCTTCTTCTGTAGGTAGGGAGGCGAGAGCTTATTGGGGCGCCTATAGTGTTAGTAAATTTGGAATAGAGGGTTTTGCCAAGACTCTTTCTGAGGAGCTTGAAAAAACTAAAATCTCCGTTAACACCGTTAACCCTGGAAAGCTAAGAACTGAAATGAGGAGAACTGCATACCCAGCGGAAGACTCTTCAACCGTTCCATTGCCAGAACATAAGAGTTCTGCGATCGTTTATTTACTCTCTAGTATGAGCCCAAAAATGAATGGTGAACAATTGACGATAGCTGATTAGAGCTATCGCTGCAAGTCTTCAGTGAGGTGTGGGTGGATTTTTTTTAGAAGCTCTTTGTAGACCTCTGGATTGCCTGCAACTATATTTCCAGTTTCCATGTATTGGTCTCTTCCAGAGAAATCCCCAATAAAACCACCTGCTTCTTTAACCATTAGAGCGCCTGCAGCGATATCCCATGAGCTAAGGCCGATCTGCCAGAAACCATCTAATCGTCCTGCAGCAAGGTAAGCTAAATCAAGTGCCGCTGCTCCAGCACTTCGTATCCCGGAAGCATGAGGGTGGATTGCTTTAAACATTTCCAGATAACAGCCCAGGTGTTGAGGCTGTTTATAAGGAAAGCCAGTCCCAATAAGGGTGTCTTTAAGCCCAAGGGACATAGTAACGCGCATTCTTTCATCATTAAGGTAAGCACCTTCTCCTTTTGACGAAGTAAAGAGCTCCTCTTTGAATGGGTCATAAATGACTGCGTGCGTTGTGACATCCTTTTCTACAAGCGCAATTGAAACTGCGTATTGCGGAAAGCCGTGTAAAAAGTTAGTCGTTCCATCTAATGGGTCAATTATCCAAAGAAAATTATCATCACCAAGAGTTTTTCCACTCTCTTCAGCCAAAATAGAATGTTTTGGAAAGGCTTTTTTAATCTCGTTTATAATGGCCTTTTCAGCCGTTTTATCAACCTCAGAAACGAAGTCATTGAGTGACTTATTTTCAATCGTTAGTAAATCGACCTGGTTATGGTACCTTAAAATAACATCACCAGCTGCTCTGGCAGCTCTAACTGCAATATTAATGGTAGGATGCATGATAAATGAGCCAAATAAATAAAGAAACGAATTATACCTTGACGAGTTTTAATAAAGTGAGGATTGTCATGGTGAATACGACTGAACCTGGCAATATTGGCGCGGCGGCTAGAGCTATGAAAAATATGCTTTTAACTGAGTTGTATTTAGTGTCGCCTTCGAACTATCCCTCCGCTGTTGCAACTGCAAGGGCGAGTGGCGCAGATGATGTCCTCTCAAGTGCAAAAGTATGTAACACTTTGGAGGAGGCTTTACTAGGAGTTCATTTGGTTATTGGCGCTAGTGCACGCCAAAGAAATATTAAATGGAGGCAGCTTGACGTCATTGAAACTTGTGGTGAAATTCAATCAACTGTTTCCTCAAAAGGGCAAGTAGTTGCAGTTGTTTTTGGCACTGAAAATTCTGGCCTTACAAATGAAGAGCTAGATTTATGTTCTATCCTAATGACAATTCCAGGCAACCCAGAGTATTTCTCATTAAATGTTGCATCTGCAATTCAAGTTTTTGCCTATCAGAACTTCGTTAGCACTGTTGAAAGTAAATTTGATAACTCGGGCGGCGAAACTGCTAACTTTGAGGAGTTAAACAGCTTTTATAACCATCTTGAACAATCACTTGAGCATATCAATTACTTTGATTCTAAAAAACCAAAGAGCCTTTTAATGAGGCGTCTTCGAAGGCTTTTTGGAAGAAGTAATCCCGAAAAAGAAGAGGTGGCAATATTAAGAGGTATTCTTAATAAAATTAATCCTTATAAACCATAAATAAAAGTAAAAAAAGCCCGAAAGATCGAGCTTTTTTAAACTTTAAATAATATGTTATCCTAGCAATAGCTTGTTCATTCTTTTTACAAACTCAGCGGGCTCTTTTATTTGACCGCCTTCACTGAGAACGGCTTGATCAAATAAAACCTTCACTAGGTCTTCATCAACCTTTGTTTTAAGTTTAATGACGAGTGGATGATCAGGATTTATCTCAAGAATAGGTTTGGTGTCAGGAATATCTTGACCTAGAGATTTCATTATTCTTTCCATATTTCCGCCCAATTCATTTTCATCAGCAACTAGGCATGAAGGCGACTCACTAAGACGGCTTGAAACTTTAACTTCTTTGACCTGATTACTAAGGATTTCTTGAGCTTTAGTGATAACACTTTCGAAATCTTTAACTGTTTTTTCTTTCTTTTTCTTATCTTCTTTTGAATCAAGATCTTCAAGGTCACCTTTTGCAATTGATTTGAGTGAGTACTCTTCAAAATCACCAAAGTTAGCGACTAACCACTCATCAACTCTATCTGATAGTAATAGAACCTCAATATCTTTTTGTTT
The DNA here is from genome assembly GCA_913057955.1 of uncultured Gammaproteobacteria bacterium. Taxonomy (GTDB): domain Bacteria; phylum Pseudomonadota; class Gammaproteobacteria; order PS1; family Pseudothioglobaceae; genus Pseudothioglobus. The sequence goes on from CAJXOB010000015.1 coordinate 26,377, forward strand.
AAAAATTTCTAGATGAGGAGAGCCTTTGGCTGCAGCATATGTGTCTGCAGTGACATAATAAATATTTTTTTGTCCCTCTTTCATTCGGCCAATATAGTCTTGAAGAGAAATGGTTTGATCTGAGTTGTCCGTGGATGTTGAGGTGAACCTTAAAAGATTTGAAATCTTGTCTTTGTTTGCAAAATCCTCTACAACGCCTTCTTTGATAACCATTCCAAACTCTTTCCAGAACGTGGCATAGTTTTCAGGTTTGTTTTTAGACATTTTATCAAGCTCAGAAAGGATTCGCTTTACCGATGCTTTTTTAATTGTATCGACAACCTTACTACCCTGAAGAATCTCTCTAGAGACGTTTAATGACAGATCTGCAGTATCAATTACGCCTTTTATGAATCGTAGGTACTGAGGAAGTAGTTCTTCGTTTCCTTCCATTATAAAAACTCTTTTAGCATATAGCTTTACGCCGCTTTTTCTTTTAGGTTCCCACATATCAAATGGAGCTTTCTTAGGGATATATAAGAGTGATGAATAATCAAGCTTTCCCTCAACTCTATTATGTATTTGAGTTAATGGCCCTTCAAAGTCATACGTTAGGGCTTTATAAAATTCGTCATAATCTGTTTGAGAGAGTTCTTTCTTGTCTTTCATCCAGAATGCTGTTGCTTCATTTATTTTCTCGTATTCAACTACATCTTTATCTTCTTCTGAGGGCTTAAGCATTAGAATAGGAACGGTAATATGATCAGAGTATTTTGATATTACACCTCGGATTCGAAAGTCATCTATAAATTCTTTTTCAGCTTTTTTAACATCAAGAACGATTGTTGTTCCATAGTTCTCTAGCTCAACAGTTTCAATAGAGTAATCTCCCTTTCCTTTTGAAATCCATTTTGTTCCATTTGCCTTATCATCACCAGCCTTTCGACTAAAAAGAGTTACAGTATTAGCGACAATAAAGGCCGAGTAGAAGCCAACACCGAATTGACCAATTAAGTTGGAGTCTTGGCTCTGATTTTTATCTAAACCTTCTAAGTATTTTTTAGTACCAGAATTGGCGATTGTTCCAATATTTTCCATGACCTCGTCATGAGTCATCCCAATTCCATTGTCTTGAATAGTGATAGTTCCTGCTTTTTTATCAACATCAATATGAATACTTGGCTCTTCTTTCGCTTCAATAAGCGAATCATTTGATAAAGACTCAAATTTAAGTTTATCAATCGCATCTGAGGCGTTAGAGACAAGTTCCCTTAGAAAAATCTCTTTATTGGAGTAAAGAGAGTGAATCATTAGGTCAAGTAGCTGAGATACTTCAGTTTGAAATTCATGTGTTTGTTTTTGACTCATCAAAAATCCTTAATCGTTTAACGTAAAATGTAAAGATATGGTCAATCAAGAAAAAAACAAGTATCAGAGTGAAATATTAATTAAACAGATTGATGAATTTGTAGCTTATTTGAGTGTTGAAAAAAACTACGCACTAAATACTGTTTCAGCTTATGAGAGAGATCTATTGAAGTTTTTATCTTTTTTAGGTAATAAAAATATCTCTGGGTGGTCAGAAGTAGATGGAGATACAGTAAATTTATTTGTTATGGAGTTAAGGCATAGCGATATTTCAAGTAAATCTATCAGGCGGTATTTGTCTTCAATCAGAGTTTTTTACAATTACCTGATTAACAATGAAGTGGTAGCTAAAAATCCTGCATTATCTATTCACACCCCTAAAATAGATCGATCCCTACCTAAAACTATTGATTTTGATGACCTCAGCAGAATGATGAGTATAAAGGCTGGGCATTACAAAGAACTCAGAGCAGTCCTAATGATTGAATTGCTTTATTCTTGTGGCTTGAGAGTTTCTGAGCTTGTTGGGATTGATATGCTTGATTTTGATATAAATGAAGGCTTTGTTAAAGTTATGGGTAAAGGAAGTAAGGCTCGTTTCTCTCCGATAGGCGCCTCAGCAATTAGCGTCTTAGGGAAGTATATTGAGAAAAGACCTGATTGTAGCTCTGATGCTCTATTTTTAAATCAAAAGAATCTTAGAATGAGCGCCAGGTCAGCTCAAAATATTGTTAAAAAAAGGGCTCTTGAAGTTGGCATTTCAATTAATGTGCATCCGCATATGCTTAGGCATGCAGCGGCGACTCATTTTCTTCAATCCAGTCATGACCTTAGGGCTGTTCAAGAATTCTTAGGACATAAGAGCATTAAAAGTACCCAGGTTTATACGCATCTAGATTTTTTGGAGTTATCAAAAGTTTATGATGAGTTTCATCCTAGAGCAAAAAAATGAAAATAACTACAAAGACTCAACTGGCACTTAATCATCTTCGAGCAGGAGTTATAGCTCATCCTACAGACACTATATATGGCTTAGCATGTATGGCCAATAATCCTGATGCAATTCAGACATTGGCTGTTTTAAAGAGAAGGGATATTAAAAAAGGCTTTATATTGCTGGCCTCTGATATTAATTATTTATTGCCCTATATTGATCCAAATCTAGATATTGACTTATTGGAAAAGCTCTCTATACCCACAGAAGTTGCAACAACTTATTTGGTGCCAAAATCAAAAAATATTTCAACTCTAATTACTGGAGAGCACGAACTTTTAGCAGTTCGTATTACCTTGAACCCTTTGATTTCATATTTTTGTGAAAACACTGGCTCTGCATTAATTTCTACAAGTGCCAACACTCAAGGAGGAAAGGTTGCCACTTCTTTAATAGAGCTTAAGAAGTATTTCGGTAATGAGCTTTCTTACGCGTTACCTCCAAATAAGTATAATTCTGAGCCTTCAAGAATTATTAATTTGTTAACAGGCGCGCGTCACCGATGATAGATTTAGTAAAAAAGTATTTAATTGAGCTCCAGCAATCTATTTGCTCTGAAGTTGAGCTGATTGAAGATGGAACTACATTTGACCAAGACCGTTGGACTCGAGATGATAAAAGGGGTTCAGGCTTAACTAATATACTTTCTAACGGAAATGTTTTTGAAAAGTGTGGTGTTAATTATTCAATAATTAGTGGTGATAAGATGCCAAAATCTGCCACTGCTCTTAGGCCAGAGCTTGAAGGAAAACAATATACTGCGCTTGGCGTTTCACTAGTTCTTCATCCAGAGAATCCATTCATTCCAACTGCGCATGCTAATGTGCGATTTTTTATTGCTGAAGAGAAAGGAAGAGATCCAATATGGTGGTTTGGAGGTGGCTTTGACTTAACTCCCTATTACGGCTTCGATGAAGATGCCGTTCACTGGCATCAAATTGCTAAAAAAGCCTGCACCCCTTTTGGCGTAGATGCCTATCCAAAATATAAAAAATGGTGTGATGACTATTTTTACTTAAGTCATAGAGATGAACAGCGCGGCATTGGTGGGTTGTTCTTTGATGATTTGAATAACGGCGGTTTTGATGAATGCTTTAATTTTATGAAAAGTGTTGGTAATCACTTTAGTGAGGCTTATTTACCTATCGTTAAAAAGAGAATAGATACCCCATACACTGAAAGTGAGAAAGATTTTCAGTTGTATCGTCGCGGCCGATATGTAGAATTTAATTTGATACATGATAGAGGGACGTTATTTGGACTTCAGAGTGGAGGGAGGACTGAGTCAATTTTGATGTCACTACCTCCAAAAGTTAAGTGGTCCTATCAATTTAAAGTCAAACCAAATAGCGAAGAAGAGAAGTTAACGAGTTATTTTTTAAAACCTAGAGACTGGGTTTCATAAAAATAAACTTAAGTTGAATATATTTCTAGAGTAATTTTAATTAATTTAGGATATAATTACAACCTGAAATACCCTTGCCATGCTCACATTGAGCCAGCACTATCGTTTGCAACGGCGCAGACTTCCTGACAATGCC
>CAJXOB010000016.1 GCA_913057955.1 uncultured Gammaproteobacteria bacterium
GTTAGTTTGACAATATGGCTGGTAATTTTGTTAAAATTGCAAATAAGTTTATTTGTGTATATTCATTACAATTTATATAAATAATAAATTAACTACTTTAGGTAAAAAAATGAAAAATAAATTTATTCAGTTTTCAGCGCTTCTTTTCTTATTTTTTACAACACAAGTCTACTCAAACCCAATCGATAAAATTAATTTTATTGGGTTAAATAATACCCTAGAAAGCACGTTACTAGAGTTATTACCCTTCCAGGTTGGGCAAGACTTTTCGCCTTACGCTAGTGATCAAATTATTGACTCTCTTTTTAAAACCGGTCTATTTGAAAACATTCGCATTATTAAAAATGAAAACTCTCTTAACATATCGCTAAAAGAGAACCCTAATATTAAGTATTTTGATATCAAATTAACCTCTGACAAGGGTTTTTCGGCCTGGATAAAAGGGGAAAAACTCCTCTTCACATCTGAAGAAATAACTACATACATAGAAGACAATGAACTTTCTACAGGGAGTGTTTACACAGAAAGAAAGCTTAAAGAATTTATTTTATTCTTAGAAAATGAATATGCTAAATCTGGCTATTATAGTACTTCAATAACTCCTATTACTGAGCTAGATGTTCAAAACAGGGTAGGAGTAGAGCTCTCTGTTGACCAAGGTAACCGAGCAACTATAGATTCATTTGGCATTTCTGGGTCTGAAAAAATCTCAGAAAAGAAGTTATTGAAATTATTTAAAATTGGTGAGGCTGACATGGCTCTAATGAATTATTTCACAAATAAAAATGACTTCAGTGATTCAAAATTAAGAAGTGGAATAGACTTAATGACACAGACTTACTTTGATTCTGGCTATTTAGACTTTAGGGTTGTTAACGTTAACTCTTCTCTTGACGAAAACAAAGAGAAACTTTCTATTGATATTGAAGTAACTGAAGGAATTCAGTACAAGCTTGGAGAGGTTTCATTTGAAGGAGAGTTGGGCAATATAAATCTTAATGATCTTAATGATACTATCTCCATGAATAAGGGTGATGTTTTCAATCGAAATTTGATTATTACTGATATTCAAACTCTCACCGACCTATATGCTGATCTAGGCTACGCCTTTGTAGAGATCAACCCTATAACTTCAGAATTTTTAGATTCTGTTAATATTAATTTTGAAATATCTTTAAACAAAAAAACATACCTAAATAGAATAACAATTTCAGGAAATACACGTACACAAGATGAAGTAATTAGAAGGGAAATTGGAATTTCAGAGGGTGGTTTGTATTCTAGAAGTGAGCTTAAAGACTCTCTATTATCCTTAAGGAGACTTGGATACTTTTCAGATGTTCAAATTTCAACTTCGGAAGTTGAAGGCATGAGTGACAAGATAGATATTAACTTCAATGTAGAAGAAACTCAAACAGGCTCTATAAGCTTTTCCATGAGCCACAGTAACAACTATGGAGTTTCTTTTGGTGCTGGAATACAAGAGAAAAATATATTTGGATCTGGAAACACACTGAATGCCGAATTTAAGATTGCGGAGTCATTTAATAAAATTAGCTTTTATTTTATGAATCCAAACTTTAATGACGAGGGCCATAGTGTAAGTATTGGCGCCTTCAGAAGTGAAATTGATAATGATGATATAGCAGCGAACTCCTATGAAATTGATTCTACTGGAGTTAGTTTAGGATATGGCCTTCCTCTTAGTGACAACACTAGAATAAATGGCAACTTAGAATATTCAAAAAATGACATCAAATGTAGCACCCTTTTTGCAGGCTCGGGATATGAATCAAGTCAGTGTGCTAAAGCAAGCAATGATGAATTAAAAGCAAACATTAGCTGGAGTGAAAATACACTAAATAACTATATGTACCCAACAGAAGGTGTGAACACATCATTAAACTTAGGCGTATCTCTTCCCCTTAGCGATTACAAGTATTTCAGCATAAGTGCTGATCATACAAGCTACACCCCTATCAACGCCTCAACGACATTAAAACTTTCAGGTAATGTTAATTTGTCAAAAGGCTACGGAGGCAAAGAACTGCCCTTCTATAAACGTCATTTTGGAGGAGGACCTGGATCTGTTAGAGGATTTGGAAATAAAACGCTTGGACCGCTTTATCCAAATTTAAAAGCCAAAGGTGGCGAAATATCAATACTTGGCAGTGCTAATCTTATAGCTCCAGCTTTTTTCTTTGAAGATAATGAAAAAATGAGGATGAGCGCATTTATAGACGCAGGAAATATTTATGAGAAAAGCTCAAATATTAAGCTTGGAGACATAAGAATGTCTGCAGGATTTGGTTTCGCCTACATGAGCCCAATTGGATCAATTGGAGGATTCATATCAACTCCTATTCTTAAAAAATCTGGTGATATTATTGAGGACTTTGGGCTTTCAATAGGGACTGGATTCTAAGATCCTCATGAGGATCTTATCTATATCTTGTTTAGTATTACTGTCATTTTCTGCATGGTCTGAAACAGTCAAAATAGGCTACATTGATACGCAAAAAATTGTCAGTAATTTGCCTCAATATCAGCAAAGTGTAGACGAAATATCTAAAGAATTTGAACCAAAAAAACAAGAATTACTCGATCTATTTAAACACATCGAACTTCTTAGGGTGAAAATTAATACTATTAATAAATCGGAAAAAAAAGAAAATCTTCAATTAGAGATATCTAAACTTGCTTCACTCGAAGAAAGCTTTAAAAAAGAAACTGAATTTTGGCAGGAAACAATGAATAATAATAAAATCGAACTACTACAAAAAATTGAGCTATTAATAAATAACACTATCAACGATATTGCAATCTCCGAAAACTATGATCTTATTTTGTATGAAAATGCAGCCTTTGTAAGTGATGAAATAAACATCACTAACAAAGTAATTGAAAGAATTCAAAACCCTCTGCCATGAAGCTAACCCTGCAAGAAATAGCAAAATTAATAGACGCCACTCTATCAGGTGACTCCTCTAAAGAGATTTCAGGAATAAACACCCTAATTGATGCCGACTCAAATCAAATTTCTTATGCGGTTAGCAAGAAATATAAAGAATCTCTAATCGACTCTGGCGCTGGCGCTGTTATTGTTGATAAAAAACTTATTAAGCATTGCACAACTAATACCTTGTTAGTTGAAAATGTTTATCTAGCCTATTCAATATTAACGCATAAATTTAAACAACAACAAAATATTAATCATCTTCAAGCTGTATCTATGAGAATTAAAGCCTATAACAACGTTACTATAGCGCCGGGTTGTATTATTGGTAAAAACGTAACCATTGGTGAAAACACATCTATTGGATCAAATTGTGTTATTGAAGATGACGTAATTATTGGTATCAATTCAATCATTGAGTCCAACGTAACGATTCAAAAAGGATGTCAAGTTGGTAAAAAATGTGTCATCTCATCTGGAGCAATTATAGGCTCTGAAGGTTTTGGAAATGCTAGAGATAAAAATGGACAATGGCATAGTATTGCGCACCTTGGCAGCGTATTTATTGGTGATGATGTTTCTATTGGAGCCAACACAACGATAGACAGAGGTTCTATTGCTAATACAGAGATTCATAGTGGAGTAAAAATTGACAACCTTGTCCATATTGCACATAACGTAATAATTGGACGTGATACTGCCATTGCAGCAAAAACAGGCATTGCTGGAACCACTGTTATTGGCAAAAGATGTATGATAGGCGGGATGGTTGGCATTGTAGGTCACCTAACAATAGCTGATGATGTTATAGTTAATGCCACTAGCACAGTCAATAGAAATATAACAAAACCAGGAATTTATACTGGCTTTGTCCCCCTTATGCTTCATTCTGAATGGAAAAAGGTAGGATTATGGATAACAAAACTTGATAAAATTGCCACACTACTAAAAATTAAATTAAAGAATATTAAATAACCCTATGAAAATGAATATTAACGAGGTTAAAAATTTTCTACCTCATCGCTACCCTTTCTTACTTATTGACAAGGTCATTAATCTTGAGGTAGGAAAAAACCTCACTGCTATTAAAAATGTCACTTTTAATGAGCCTCACTTCAATGGGCACTTCCCAGACCAGCCTATTATGCCTGGAGTTCTAATTATTGAAGCTTTAGCCCAAGCAACCGGAATATTGGCCTTTAAATCTGAAGTTGGAAAGCCACAAACTGGCCAAATTTACATGTTGGTAGGTGTTGACAAAGTTCGCTTTAAAAGAATGGTTGAACCGGGCGACCAGCTTGAAATTTACGCTGAAATTATTACTGTCAAACGCGGTATATGGAAATTTTACTGCAAGGCTTCTGTTGAGGGCCAGTTAGTAACGACTGCTGAAATTATATGTACTCAAAAATCTTCTGAATAATAATTATGCCTATTGATCCCTCAGCTATTATCCATGAAAGCGCTAAAATTCATAAAAGCGCTGTAATATCAGCTTATGCAGTTATTGGTGCTAATGTTGAAATAGCTGCTGGAACAGTAATAGACTCTCATGCTGTAATTGATGGTCCTACAAAAATTGGTAAAAATAATCATATTTATTCCTTTGCTTCTATTGGCGGTGACCCCCAAGACATTACCTACCAAGAAGGTCAGGAAAGTAACTTAGTGATAGGCGATGACAATTTAATTAGAGAGTTTTGTACAATTAATAGAGGGACTGAAAAAGAAAACTCTTTAACAAGAATTGGCTCGAACAATATGCTTATGTCGTATGTCCATATTGCTCATGATTGTCAGCTTGGAGATCATATCATTATGTCTAATAATGCTTCTCTTGCGGGTCATGTTAGAATTTCAGACTGGGCAATACTAGGTGGCTTTGTTTTGGTAAAGCAATTTTGCGGCATTGGAAGACATACCTATGCTGGAATGGGAAGTCAAATTAATAAAGATATCCCTGATTATATGGTTGCAGCTGGTATCCACCCAAAAATAAGAAGTGTCAACTCAGTCGGAATGAAAAGAAGAGGTTTTAGTTCTAGCTCAATTTCATCCATAAAGCGAGCCTTTAAGGTTGTTTATCGTGACTCACAAGGCAGGCTTCTAGATCACGCACTAAACGAACTTGAGGCTTCAGAATCTGACAGCCATGAAGTTATGCAATTTGTTGAATGTATACGAAACTCAAGAGTGGGCATCATGCGTGGCCCAGTGGATGAATAGATAGCCTTTTCTATTATGTCTAAGTCTTTCATAAGGTCTAGTAGCATTGTAGCTGCAATGACCTTTATATCAAGAATCTTAGGGCTAATTAGAGACTTCATCATTGCAAGGCTCTTTGGGGCAAATGAACTAACTGATGCCTTCCTAGTTGCATTTAGAATACCTAATTTTTTTAGACGTCTATTTGCTGAAGGTGCTTTTTCACAAGCCTTTTTACCAATCTTGGCAGATGCAAAAGCCAATCAATCAGATGAAGAAGTTCAATTAGTAATTAATCATATTGCTACTAAATTACTTAGCGCGCTTATGATTATTACTCTTATTGCAATAGTTATAGCACCAGTAATAATACTTTTATTTGCTTGGGGCTTCTACTTTAAAGCTGATGCAGTTCAATTTAATTTAGCTTCTGATATGCTTCGAATTACATTTCCATACTTGCTTCTAATATCTCTTACCGCCCTTTCTGGATCGATTCTTAACACTTATGATAATTTCATAATTCCAGCATTCACGCCAGTATTGCTAAATATTTCATTAATCCTAAGCGCTGTATTTTTATCAAAGTTTTTATCCACTCCAATTATGGCTCTAGCATGGGGCGTTCTTATTGGGGGAATTGCCCAACTTGGCTTTCAAATACCTTTTTTAAGAAAAATTAAACGACTCCCAAAATTACAATTTGGCCCCCACAAATCTCTTTTAATCCTTAGAAAAAGAATGCTCCCTGCCTTGTTTGGAGTATCGGTCTCTCAAATTAATTTACTAGTTGACACAATGATTGCCTCAACTCTTATAGCTGGAAGTGTGTCGTGGCTATATTATTCAGATAGGCTACTGGAACTTCCTTTGGCATTGATTGGTATTGCACTAGCAACAGTTGCACTTGCAAAACTAAGCAATTACCACGCAAAAAAAGATACAACGAACTTTATAAGCACGATAGATAAAGCTCTTTTGTACGCAATTTTATTGGGTCTTCCTGCCTGCGCTGGATTGGTCTTACTTTCAGAAGAGTTGATAATTACGCTCTTTCAATATGACGCATTCGACGCCTCATCTGCTAAAAAAACATCCTTAAGTCTTAAGGCTTACGGCTCTGGATTAATGGCATTCATTGCAATAAAAATCTTTGCACCAATTTTTCTATCAAGAGGCGACACCAAAACCCCTGTCAAAGCGGGCGTAGTTGCAATGGTTTCAAATATAGTTCTAAATTTAATATTAGTTCAGTATTATGATCATGTTGGCTTAGCAGCTGCCACCTCAATCTCAGCACTGATTAATGCTGCAATTCTATATTTTTACTTAATTAAGCAATCAATATTTAAGTTTCACATTACTTTTTATAAAATGCTAGTTAAAGTAATATTTGCTGTCATTATAATGGCGCTGTATATTTATTACTTTGACTCAAGTATTGAGCTTTACCTCGAATCCTCTCTCTTAGAGAGGTCTATACTTATTTCAAAAACAATTACTATTTCAGTAACTTTATATTTTTTAACGCTTTATACACTTGGAGTTAGATTAAAACAATTATGAATGAAGTTCATTGTATTAAATTAGATAAAAAACTAGAGGGCTTATCAAGAGCGCCTTATCCAGGCGATCTTGGTAAAAGAATATTAGATTCAGTTTCTAAAGAGGCTTGGCAAATGTGGCTTGATCACCAAACTATGCTAATTAATGAAAACAATTTAAACTTGTTTGATGAATCATCACAAAAATACCTAAAAGGACAAATGGAAAATTACTTCTTTTCAGAAAAAGATATGGATCAAATCGAAGGCTATACACCTAAATAATTTTATGGAAATTTGATTGAAAAATGTCTAACCTATATATCATTGCAGCCCCTTCGGGTTGCGGAAAAACATCTCTTGTCGAGTCTTTAATTAAGGGCAATAAAAACTTACGTGTCTCTATTTCTCATACAACAAGAAAGCCTAGAGCCGATGAGATTAATGGAGTCAACTATCATTTTGTTTCAGTTTCTGAATTTCAAGAAATGACTAGCAAAGGTGAGTTTGTTGAGCACGCTGAAGTTTTTGAAAATCTATATGGAACCTCTAAAGAATTAATTAATGCCAATCTGAAAAATAATATAGATGTCATCTTAGAAATTGACTGGCAAGGTGCTCGCCAAGTTAAGCAAAACCTACCACATGCAATTAGTATATTCATACTACCACCCTCAAAAGAAGCTTTAGAGCTTAGGCTTAGAAATAGGGCTCAAGATGATGAGTCAACCATCAAAAAGAGAATGCTTGATGCAGAAAATCAAATGAGTCACTATAGCGAATTTGATTTCCTAGTTATTAATGATAATTTTAACTCTGCTTTATCTGACCTAGAGTCAATAATATCCTCTTCAAATAACTCAACTAGGCACTCCCACCTGTCACTAGAAGAGCAATCAATCAAACACAAAAAACTGCTTAAAATATTGATATAACTAAAAATTTTGGTATAATTTAGCTCTGAATTATCATTTTAAGAAGATTTATGAGTGATTTTGCATTATCAATAAAAAATACATCTAGAGATCTAGAGGTACAAAAGTACCCTCCAATTCTCACTCCAGAGCAAGAATATGAACTTGCAATTGAATTATATGAGAATGGTAGCTTATCAGCGGCACAAAGGCTTGTTCTCGCTCATATGCGATTCGTTGCCTTTATTGCTCATAGTTATAAAGGCTATGGACTTGAAAATGCCGACCTAATACAAGAAGGTACAATTGGGCTAATGAAAGCAGTTAAGCGCTTTAATCCCCATAAAAAAGTTAGACTCTCCTCTTTTGCTGTTTATTGGATTCGCGCTGAAATTCATGAGTACATCTTTAAAAACTGGAAAATTGTAAAAGTAGCGACCACTAAGGCACAAAGGAAACTTTTCTTTAAACTCAGAAAAGCCAAATCAAATATTTTTCAGTCATTAACAAGTGAGCAGGCTAAGATAATTGCTGAAGACCTTGGTGTTAAAGAGAAAGATGTAATTGAAATGGAGTCTAGACTTCAACTTAATGATGTTGCTTTTGAGGTCAATGATGATGAAGACACCTATACTCCGGAGCACTACATAGCAGATCCTGGTAAAAATCCTGAACAATTAGTCTTAAATGATAAAAACCAAGAAGACCAGCACAATAAGCTTTATCAAGCGCTTTCTGCATTAGATGAAAGAAGTATCGATATTTTGCAAGCAAGGTACTTGAAAGAAGAGAAATCGACCCTACATACTTTAGCAGACAAGTATGGTGTTTCCGCAGAAAGGGTTCGTCAGCTTGAAAACAAAGCCATTAAAAAGCTTAAAGAACGTCTAGAAGGTCAAGTAAGCCTTTAACGACAAATTTTGTTGTCCCACACCAGGAGAGAATATGGAAATCCGTCCCTTACATGACCGAGTCATCGTTCGTAGAGTAGAAGAAAAGAAAACAACAGCAAGTGGTTTAATTATCCCTGATTCATCAACTGAAAAGCCTTCTAGAGGCGAAGTTGTTGCTGCTGGAAAAGGAAGAATAAGTACCCAAGGAGATCTAATTCCTTTGGATGTGAAGGTTGGCGATATAGTAATGTTTGGTCAATACTCAGGTGCTGAAATCACTGTAGCAGAAGAAAAGCTTCTAGTGATGAGCGAAGATGAAATTGTTGCAGTAATTGAAGAATAAAGGAGAAATATAATGTCAGCAAAAGACGTAAAATTCGGCTCAGAAGCTAGAGATTTAATGATGTCAGGTGTTAACACACTTGCAAATGCAGTTAAAGTTACACTTGGACCAAAAGGAAGAAATGTAGTTATCGATAAATCATTTGGTGCTCCATCAATTACTAAGGATGGCGTTTCAGTTGCTCAAGAAATTGAGCTTGAAGGTAAGTTTGAAAACATGGGTGCTCAGATGGTTAAAGAAGTAGCCTCAAAAACGAATGACATTGCCGGTGATGGAACTACTACAGCAACTGTATTAGCTCAGTCTTTAATTTCAGAAGGCGTTAAATCGGTCGCAGCAGGAATGAACCCTATGGACCTTAAAAGAGGTATTGATAAGGCTACTGAGGTAGTTGTTGCAGCATTAAAAAAAGCATCTCAACCTTGTAAAGATAGCGAAGCAATTGCACAAGTTGCAACTATTTCAGCAAACTCAGACACTTCGGTTGGTGAAATTATTGCTAAAGCAATGGAAAAAGTTGGAAAAGAAGGTGTAATTACAGTAGAAGAAGGCTCAACACTTGAAAATGAACTTGACGTTGTTGAAGGAATGCAGTTTGACCGTGGTTATCTTTCTCCATACTTTATCAACAATCAAGAGTCTATGACTGCTGATCTAGAGCATCCATATATATTGCTACACGATTCGAAAATTGCAAACATTCGTGACTTATTGCCAGCACTTGAAGCAGTTCAAAAAGCCGGCAAACCTCTTCTAATTATTGCAGAAGATATTGAAGGTGAAGCGCTTGCAACTCTAGTAGTTAACAACATGCGCGGTATTGTAAAAGTAGCTGCTGTTAAAGCCCCTGGTTTTGGGGATCGTCGTAAAGCGATACTAGAAGATATTGCCGTTCTTACTGGAGCTACAGTTATCTCTGAAGAGGTTGGTTTATCACTTGAAGGGGTTACTGAAGAGCATCTTGGTACTGCAAAGCGTATTGAGATTGGTAAAGACAATACAACTTTGATTGACGGAGCGGGAGCGAAAAAAGCTATTGTAAGCCGTGTTGGTCAAATTAAAACTCAAATAGAGACTACTAGCTCTGACTATGATAAAGAAAAACTTCAAGAGCGTTTAGCTAAACTTTCTGGTGGTGTTGCAGTAATTAAAGTTGGCGCAGCAACGGAAGTTGAAATGAAAGAGAAAAAAGACCGTGTTGACGATGCGCTTCATGCTACTCGCGCCGCAGTAGAGGAAGGCGTTGTTCCAGGCGGTGGTGTTGCATTTGTTCGCGCTATCTCTTCACTTAGTTCACTTAAGGGTGATAACAGCGATCAGGATGTTGGAATCAGCATTTGCAGACGCGCTTTAGAAGAGCCTCTTAGACAAATCGTTTCTAATGGTGGAGGCGAAGCTTCTGTCGTTTTAAATGAAGTCTTAAAAGGTAAAGGAAACTTTGGCTATAATGCGGCATCTGAAGAATATGGTGACATGCTTAAGATGGGTATCTTAGATCCAACTAAAGTTTCTCGCGCAGCACTTCAGCATGCGGCAAGCATCTCTGGTTTAATGATAACTACTGAAGCAATGATTACTGATAAGCCTCAAGATTCTGGACCTGCAATGCCTGATATGGGCGGCATGGGTGGTGGAATGCCAGGCATGATGTAAAACTATTTGTCTTTATAAAAAAAGCCCCATTTTTTGGGGCTTTTTTTTGGTATTATGTCTGCCAATTACAACCAATACATCATATGTCTAATTACGACGCGTCATCCATAGAAGTGCTAACTGGCCTGGAGCCAGTCAAAAAACGCCCAGGAATGTATACTGATACTGAAATTCCAAACCACCTTGCTCAAGAAGTAGTTGATAACAGTGTTGACGAAGCAGTCTCTGGTTATGCGACTCAAATTAACGTCACGCTCCATAAAGATAATTCTATGTCGGTTGAAGATAACGGCAGAGGAATACCAGTAGATATTCACCCAAAAGAAGGTACGCCTGCAGTTGAAGTCATCCTTACAAAGCTTCATGCTGGTGGTAAGTTCTCAAATGACTCTTATCAATTCTCTGGTGGGCTACATGGAGTAGGAATTTCTGTAGTAAACGCCCTATCGAGTTCAATTGAAATTTGGATAAAAAGAGATTCAAAGCAATACTATATGCAATTTGAATCAGGAGCTAAGTCAAAGGATTTAGAAGAAATAGGAGAAGTTGGCAAGCGTAATACTGGAACTTTAATAAAGTTTTCCCCTGATCCTCAATATTTTGATACTGTAAAGTTTTCCATCAAAAAGCTTAGGCATAATCTTCGCTCTAAAGCAGTCTTATGCCCTGGTCTAGAAGTTAACTTTGTAAATGAAATAGATGAAACAACGGATAAATGGCTCTTTGAAGACGGCATTAAAGACTATCTTCAAGCTTCTCTAGATGGATTAGATTGCATTCCCGCAGTGCCTTTTGTAATTTCTAGTCAGTCGAAAGAGGAGCAGCTTGATTGCGCATTAACTTGGACTGAAAATACTACAAACACTACCGCTGAAAGTTTTGTAAACTTAATTCCTACGATCGGTGGCGGAACACACGTTAACGGTCTTCGATCTGGATTAACTGATGCATTAAAAGAATTCTGTGAATTTAGAAGCCTTATTCCAAAAAATATCAAATTAACTCCTGATGATGTTTGGCAAAATATTGCTTTTGTATTGTCAATTAAAATTCTTGACCCACAATTCTCTGGACAAACAAAAGAAAGGCTATCTTCTAGAGAGTGCGCTTCTTTTGTTTCAGGAGTAGTTAAAGACTCATTTAGTTTATGGCTAAATCAGCATACTGATATAGCTGAAAAAATTGCTGAACTTGCTATCCTTAATGCTCAAGTAAGATTAAAAACTGCCAAGAAAGTTATACGAAAAAAAATCGTAAGTGGGCCGGCACTTCCTGGAAAACTCTCGGATTGCACCAGTGTCGATCTTGATCAAACTGAAGTTTTTTTAGTTGAAGGAGACTCTGCTGGAGGCTCAGCAAAACAGGCTAGAGACAAAGAGTATCAAGCCATATTGCCGCTTAGAGGTAAAATTCTTAATACATGGGAAGTAGATTCATCTCAAGTTCTTGCCTCAAATGAAATTCACGATATAAGTGTTGCAATTGGCTTAGAGCCCGATAATGATGATCTTTCAGGTCTTCGGTATGGAAAGGTTTGTATCTTGGCGGATGCTGACTCAGATGGACTTCATATTGCCACCCTTATTTGCGCTTTATTTGTCAAACATTTCCCTGAACTTGTCAAAAAGGGTCATGTCTATGTTGCAATGCCGCCTTTATATAGAATTGATGCTGGAAAACAGGTTTTCTATGCTCTAGATAACAAAGAAAAAGATGCCTTTGAAGCCAAACTAATAAAAGAAAATAGTCGCCAAAAAATCCAAGTTCAAAGATTTAAAGGGCTAGGAGAGATGAATCCAAAACAACTTCGTGAAACCACTATGCAGCCTGACACTCGAAGATTAATCCAATTAACTTTTGATCACCCGTTACAGATTAAAGAAACTATGGATATGTTACTTTCTAAAAAAAGAGCTTCAGACCGGAAATCCTGGCTTGAAACCAAAGGCAATCTTGCAAATGTCTAAAGCGATTGTTCTATTGTCTGGTGGTTTAGACTCAACAACTGTCCTCGCGATTGCAAAAGCTAGTGATTTTGAGTGTTATGCGTTGAGCTTTGATTATGGTCAAAAACAACGCTCTGAATTAGAGTCTGCAAAAGCTATCGCGAATCAATCTAATGTAACTGAACATCGCATTATGAAGATCTCCCTAGCTGATATTGGAGGATCTGCTTTAACAGATGACGCAATTGATGTTCCAAAGTACTCTGGAAGTGATGAAATTCCTGTCACCTATGTTCCAGCACGAAATACTATATTTTTATCTTTTGCGCTAGCTTGGGCGGAAGTAATTGACTGTCAAAAAATTTATATTGGGGTAAATGCTCTAGATTATTCTGGCTACCCTGACTGCAGACCTGAATTCATCAAGGCTTTTGAAGACATGGCAAACCTTGCAACAAAGCAATCTATCGAAGGTCAAAAAATTGAAATTAAAACACCTTTAATCAGGATGACCAAATCAGAGATAATTCAAAAAGGATTGAGTCTTGGTGTTGACTACTCCCAAACTATTAGTTGCTACCTTGCAAATGACAATGGTGAGGCTTGTGGAGAGTGTGACGCATGCGTACTTAGAATAAATGGTTTCAATAATGCAAACATCAAAGACCCAACCTTTTATCAATAAAAATTTAAAATTTAGCGCTATTTGAATGTTTTTTGAAGATAAAATGTAAACTTTTAAACAATTTAAGGATTTAACTCAAAATGAGTATTGAAGATAGAGTACGTAAAGTTGTAAGTGAGCAATTAGATGTTAGCGGTGACATTGATAACAACGCTTCATTTATTGATGACTTAGGAGCTGATTCATTAGATACTGTAGAGCTTGTAATGTCTCTTGAAGAAGAGTTTGATTGTGAAATTGCAGATGAAGAAGCAGAAAATATTACCACTATTCAACAAGCAATAGACTACATTAACGCAAACACTTAATAAACTTCAATAAATCTAATAAGGCGTTTACTTTAATAAGTAATACGCCTTTTTTTACGCAACATATTTAACTTTCAATTTATGTTAAATTTAAAAGAAAAACCATTATGGATAAAAGAAGAGTTGTAATTACCGGATTAGGTATTGTGAGCCCAGTTGGAAACAATGTTAAAGATGCCTGGACTAATATTATTAACGGTGTCTCTGGTATTGCGCCAATAACAAATATTGACACAGAGGCTCAAACTGTTAAATTTGGCGGTGCTGTTAAAGACTTTGATATATCTAAATACTTAAGTCCTAAAGAAGCTAAAAAAATGGATATATTTATTCATTATGGTATGGCTGCTGGAATACAAGCTTTTGAAGATAGTGGCATTGAAGTAACAGATGAAAATGCTGAAAGAATTGGCGTTGCAATTGGTGCTGGTATTGGCGGACTTACTACAATTGAAAAAACAGCAGATCTTTTTAGAGAGAAAGGGCCCAAGAGAATTTCCCCATTCTTTGTACCCTCTTCCATTATCAACATGGTCTCTGGGAACATGTCTATCAAATTTGGTCTTAAGGGTCCAAATTTTGCAATTGTAACTGCGTGTACAACGGGAACTCATAATATTGGTGACGCCTCAAGAATAATTGAATATGGTGATGCTGACGTTATGATTGCTGGAGGAACTGAAATGTCAACAACTAACTGTGGCCTTGGGGGCTTTGCTGCAGCTCGAGCACTCTCCACTAGAAACGATGACCCAGAAACTGCTTCAAGACCTTGGGATGTTGATAGAGATGGCTTTGTTCTTGGTGACGGTGCAGGTGTTGTCGTTCTTGAGGAGTATGAGCACGCTAAAAAACGTGGGGCACACATTTATGGAGAACTTACAGGGTACGGCATGAGTAGTGATGCATATCATATGACGCTTCCATCAGAAGGCGGCGAAGGTGCTGCAAGATGCATGAAAAATGCTATGAATAATGCCGGTATCAATCCGAATCAGCTAGATTATATTAATGCTCATGGAACCTCAACTCCAGCTGGCGATGCCGCTGAAACAGAGGCTGCTAAACTAGCTTTAGGTACACACTCAAAAAATATTGTTATGAGCTCAACTAAATCAATGACTGGCCATCTTTTGGGTGCTGCAGGCGGAATTGAGGCAGTATTTACTACTCTTGCAATTAGAGATCAAGTAGCGCCTCCCACAATAAATATATTTAATCAGGACCCACAATGTGACTTAGACTATGCTGCGAATGAAGCAAGAGAAATGAAGATTAATCATGCAATTTCAAACTCTTTTGGATTTGGCGGAACCAATGGCTCACTTGTTATATCTAAGGCACCTTAAAAGAACTCTAATCCTCTAGTATTATTTCCGCATTATCGGCTAAATCTGAATCTGAAAATAGTGATTTAATGTCTGGAAATAGCTTATAAATTCTTATCGCCCCGTTAGTTACACTATTTAAAGCCTCTTTCTTAAGAATAATTAATTGCCAACTAGTGTCATTAGATTCATATTTGAAAGCACCACCAATAACAGCCAAAGCAAGAATTGCACCTAACAAATACTTAATCATCAGTTTTTTTCCACTAGCGAAAACAAATAAATCATATTTTACCAAGTTTATATATCTTAAATTGAGATTCCAGAAGACTTTAAGAGGCCTTCCATTTTAGGTTTGCCGCCACGAAATTTGATGTATTGCCCCATAAAGTCAAGACTGCCACCAACTTCAAGAATAAATCTTCGGAAATCATCAGCAGATTTAGACTCAATTCCGCCATTATCTTTAACAAATTCATAAGCATCTGCAGCCAACACCTCAGCCCATTTATAGCTGAAATACCCAGCTGCGTAACCACCACTAAAAATATGGGAAAAAGAATTAAGGAATCTATTCTCATCAATAACTGGCACTAAAGCGGTTTTCTCTCTCACGCTATCTAGAACTTTATATGTATCTAGGTTCGAAATATGAGTATTTATATCCCATAGCGAAAATTCACACTGCCTAAGCATCTGCAGTCCTGATTGAAAGTTTTTAGAGTCAATCACTTTATTAAATAATTCTTCAGGTAATTTTTCACCCGTTTCCCAGTGACCCGAAATTAAATCAATTACCCCTCTTTCATAACAAAAATTTTCCATATATTGACTAGGAAGCTCAACGCCATCCCATGGAACGCCGCTAATTCCGGCTGCACATGGAAAAGTAACTTTAGTTAATAAATGATGAAGCGCGTGACCAAACTCATGAAAAATAGTCACAATCTCATCAAAATCAAATAACGCTGGCTTGCCATCTTTAGGTGAGTTTAAATTACAAACAACAAACGCAACTGGCAAGGAGTCTTTATACAATCCTTGGAAATCTGACATCCAAGCCCCACCTCGCTTATTTTCTCTTGCATAAACGTCAAAATATATTTTTCCAATTGGCCCATCTTCATCTTCTAACATTATTACCCTAACGTCAGGATGATAGCAATCCTCTTCTACCTCAGTAAGCGTTACACTATAAAGATTTTGAATCGTTTCAAATAAACCGCTAAGAACACTACTCTCTGGAAAATATGGCTTTAAATCAGCACTCTTAAAGTTAAACACTTTTTGCTTTAATTTCTCTGAGTAAAACATTAAGTCCCATGGCATTAAATCATGTCCAGCAAAAGCCTCCAGATCTTTCAATTCTGTCTTTGCTTGCAGATGAGATAGATTTACTAACTTCTCTAGAAAATCTATGACGGATTCGGGTGAGTCTACCATTTTGGATTGAACCGAGTATTCTGCATAGTTTGATAAACCCAAAAGGATAGACATTTCTGAGCGTAATTTTAAGATCTCATCCATAACCTTGCGGTTATCAAATTTAACTGGAGTAATCCCAACATCAGACGCTCTTGAAATATATGCTCTATAAACCTCTTCTCTTAAGCCTCTATTCTCAGCATAAGTCATAAGATCAATGTAGACTGGTATTTGAAGACTTACGACGTAATCATCTCCCTCTCTAACCTTGGAAAGCTCTGCCTCACTATATCCATTCAAATCATCAATAGAGACTGACTTTTTCCAGGAGTTGGTTGCTTGTAAAACATTTTTAGAAAACTGATTACTTAAAACGCTTAATCTTTCTTGAATCTCTTTAAATCTTTTAGAGTCACTCCCCTTAAGGGCAACTCCTGAAAGCTCAAAACCCTTAATTGAGTCTTTAACAATGTGCTTTTGTTGATCATTAAGGCTTGTATTCTTAACTCTTTTAAATGCTTCATACAAGTCTTCATTAGCACCAAGATCACTATAGTAGTTAGAGATTATTGGTAAGGTTTTTTCGTAGTCCTTGTTAAACTCTTCAGAAAACATAACTGCATTAAGGTGAGAGTTAACACTCATCTCTTTGCCAATAAGATGTTCGTTATTATCAAGCACACCCACCACACTGTCCCAATCATTACCTTTACTTGCAAGTACCGATTTCTTAATACCATCTTTTACAACCTGGGAAATATTAAGAACGATATCGTTTGGCTTAAAGTTTGGAGTTTGATTGCTATTCATAATAGGACTAATTTAAAAAAGTTAATGAATTTTAATATACTTAGATGGATTTAGAGAGCTTGCTGAAAATATTAATCTTTAAGCTTTAATTACTAAAAAAACTAAATATCTTTTCGGCCTTTAATTATTACTTCATAGCCTTTTTCTTCTGGCTCATCATCAATCATTTCAGCTGGAAAACCATCCCCCAACACTTCAACATTGGCCCTTTCTTCGAGCCTCCTAATGATGTTTGGAGACAGCTCACGTGGCCCGTATCTCTTCTCACCATCTTTAAAAATCTCAACAATTAAAGGGGCAATTTCTAAATCCAATCCTTTTCTCTGAGCAAGCTCATTAAAAATCCCAATATCCTTAGAAACCAAATCCATTGTAAAGCTTATATCTCTGCTACCATTAAGAATAACCTGAGATTCAGTTTCATGGACAAATGAAGTTCCAGAAGATGCTTTGATCGCCTCATAAGTTACGTTCATATCCATTCCAAGCATCTTCATTGTTGTTAGCGCTTCTGCTATCGAAGCAAGGTTAACCGTAGCTAAGTAATTGGTCATAACTTTTAGAGTTGAGGCAGTTCCTAAGTCACCAGTATGAAGCACTCGTCTTCCCATGGTGGTTAGTATTGGCAAAACTCTTTCAAAAGCCTCTCTTGAGCATCCAGCAAAGATTGAAATATTACCTGTATCAGCCCTATGGCAGCCACCTGAAACAGGGCAATCAATTGGTAATGCACCAATTGCTTCAACTAAAGCACCAATTCTTCGAATCTCAGCCTCATCTGTAGTGCTCATCTCAAGCCAAATTTTCCCTTTGCTTAATCCCGATAAGATCCCATCAGAAGATTCCATAACTTCAGAGCAGGCTTTTGGAGACGGTAAACAAGTAATAACCACATCACATTTCTTTGCCATTTCTTGAGGCGAGCCAACACTCTTTGCTCCTCTTTCAATAAACTCATTAACAAGAGAAGAGTTAAGATCATGAACTGTAAGGTCAAAACCATTTCTTAAAATACTGCCTGCAAGTTTGCCACCTGCATTCCCTAAACCAATAAAACCTACTTTCATCTAAATCTCCAAAAAACTACAAATTTTTAATCGTCATCAACATAGTAAGGTTTTGTATCCATCGAAAGATGGAGCTTTTTTCCTTTATAAGGTGAATTCGCTTCAATAACTTTAAGGTTAAGATCTATCCCTAATCCTGGTTTATCTGAAGGAATAATATTTCCTTTACTCCAATCAAGAGGCTGCATCAGTACATCTGAGTGAAAGCCATCCCAAGTCCCAATACTTTCCATAATTAGGAAGTTTGGTGTTGCAGTAGCGAGCTGTATACTAGCTGCAGCTCCTACTGGGCCATTATAAATATGCGGGGCAATCTGAGCATAAAAAACTTCAGAAAGGCTCGCAATTTTCTTGGCCTCTAAAATACCGCCAACTCGCCCTAAATTCATTTGAATTATTGACGCAGAGTTATTTTTTAAAATATCAAAAAACTCATACTTTGTTGTTAAGCGCTCTCCAGTAGCAACTGGAATACTTGTCTTACTTGCAACTTCTGCCATTGCACTTGACTGGCCCGGAGGAACAGGCTCTTCAAACCACAAAGGGTCAAACTTTTCAAGCCTCTTAGCTAGCCGCACAGCTGAAGCGGGAGTTAACTGTCCATGAGTTCCAATAAGAAGGTCACAGTTATCTCCAACAGCCTCCCTTACTTTTTGGCAATAATTTTCGCAGTGCTTTAAGCGGCTTAGTGATATTTGATGTCCAGAGAATATTGAATAAGGGCCAGCTGGATCAAACTTAACTGCACTAAAGCCCTGCTCCATAAAATTTATAGCAGACTCAGCGCCTAAATCTGGATCATCATAATTAAGCACTCCATTTTTGTCTTTTGGGTATAGATATGTATATGACCTTAGCTTATCATGAACCTTGCCCCCTATAAGCTCATATATTGGCTTATTTGCAGCTTTTCCAATAATATCCCAACAAGACATCTCTAGCCCACTTAATACCCCCATCATTGTCAAATCTGGCCTTTGAGTAAAGCCACTTGAAAAACACTCTCTGAAAAAGCGCTCAATATGATGTGGGTCATGGCCCTTTAGGTATCGCTCAAAGACATCTTGAGTTGCCTTAACAACAACTTCAGGATGAAAGGAGGCAGAATATATCTCCCCAATCCCAACGATGCCGCACTTAGTTTCAATAGAAAGGAAGATCCAATACATTCCACCAATATGAGGCTTTGGGGTGCCAACTATATAAGTATTTAATTTTACGACTTCCATGCCATATTTTTAGTAATTTATATTTATGTAATTTTTATACGGGTTTATAAGAATAAGCAAGTTATTTTGTTTACGAAAAATTATTTACTTTACGACGCCCTATAAGGTTGGCCTGATCGTTGGGTTTTTTGCCAATCTGAATCAATCCATACATCGGCTTCAGAAGCTTTGAGTGGCTTATTTCCTAATACGATATCCGCCATTTTTTCAGCTAACATAATTGTTGGTCCATTAAGATTTCCATTTGGAATTGTTGGAAATATAGAAGAATCAATTACTCTTAACTTTTCAATACCATTTACTTTACCTTGAATATCAACAACGGTCATAGGGTCACTTAAGTCACCCATTTTGCAAGAACAAGATGGGTGGTAAGCGCTTTCAACATTTGCCCTAACCCAAGAATCTATTTGATCATCACTACTTACCTCTAATCCTGGGCTTGCTTCACCCGCATTATATTCGTCCAGTGCTGGTTGACTTAAAACCTCACGAGTCAATCGAATACAATCACGCCAATCTTGTCTATCTTGCTCGCTCTCCAAATAGTTAAATAGGATTGTTGGCTTAGCTTGTGGGTCTGAGCTATTAATCTTAATGCTGCCCCGACTGCTAACTTTATTGACGCCTGCATGAACTTGATACCCATGCCCCTTCATTGCTGCGTTTCCGTCATATCTCATTGCAGCTGGGAGAAAATGATACTGAATATTAGGCCATTCAAGGCCTGCACGAGAACGAATAAAACCACAAGATTCAAAATGATTTGTTGCGCCGAGTCCTGACTTAGATAGAATCCAGCGCACACCAATAAGACCCTTACTAAATAAGTTTAATTTACTGTTAAGTGTAATTGGCTTTTTACAATGATATTGAAAATATACCTCAAGATGGTCCTGAAGATTCTCACCAACACCTGGCAATTCATGCTGCAGCTCAACTCCAGCATCTTTTAGAACATTTTTTGGACCAATCCCAGATAACTGAAGTAGCTGAGGTGAACCAATTGACCCAGCACAAAGTATCACCTCTGTATTCGCATTCAATATTTTAATTTGACCGTTAATTGAATACTCAACTCCAGTTGCAACTTTATTCTTTAGAATTACTCGCTGAACAAGCACTCCAGTTAGTATTGTAAGGTTTGATCTATTTTTAGCTGGCTTAATATAGGCATTTGATGTAGAAGAGCGAACACCACTTCCAACGGTCATGTGCATTGGACCAAAGCCCTCCTGTTGCTGACCATTATAATCCGCAGTTTCAGGATAACCAGCCTCCACTCCAGCATTAATAAAGGCTCGATAAAGAGGATTTAATTTCATGTTATTACCATTTGAAGTTGCCACAGGACCACTACCTCCACGGTAATTATCTTCGCCCAAATGCCATTTTTCAGAGCGCTTAAAATATGGCAGACAATTTTTGTACGACCAACCCTCTGCTCCTTGCTCCTCCCATTGGTCAAAATCACGCGCATGGCCTCGCACATAAACCATTCCATTTATGGAGGAAGAACCTCCCATCACTTTGCCTCTAGGACAATGCATTTTTCGATTATCAAGAAAAGGCTCTGGCTGAGTATGAAATTGCCATGCATACTTATCAGTATTCATAGGGTATGACAGTGCAGTTGGCATTTGAATCATTATGTTTTTATCACTACCTCCATTTTCTAGAAGTAATACTCTATTTTCACCTGACTCAGTCAAACGATTTGCCAAAACGCAGCCCGCCGAACCGGCACCTACAACAATATAATCAAACTCATTACTCATATATTTCTTAGCCTATATTAATAAGGGCTCTCAACGTCATCCAACCGAACAAAAATACTTTTAATTTGTGTATAGCTCTTCAAAGTTTCAGGGCCATTTTCACGGCCTATTCCAGACTCTTTATAGCCTCCAACTGGCATTTCAGCAGGAGAATCTCCCCAACTATTAATCCAGCAAATTCCTGCTTCTAATTGATTAATAACTCGGTGCGCCCGATTAATGTTTTGCGTAAAAATGCCAGCCGCTAAACCAAATTTAGTATCGTTTGCCCTACCAATTACTTCTTCCTCATCATCAAAGCGCAGAATGGACATTACTGGCCCAAAAATTTCATCAGTAACGTGCTCAGAATCGTCTTTACAATCTGCAAAAATTGTTGGCTCTACAAAAAACCCATTTTCTGTTTCTTTGGATTTATGACGATTTCCACCAAGAACAAGTCGAGCGCCTGATTTTTTAGCTTTATCAATATAATCCATAACCTTATCAAGATGCTTTGAGCTTATTAAAGCGCCCATCTGAGTATCTAAATCCATTGGATCACCTAGTTTTATTTTTTTACTTCTCTGACAGACTTTTTCTATAAATTTATCGTAAATACCAGATTGCACAAACACCCTTGTTCCATTGGTGCAAACCTCACCTTGAGTATAGAAGTTTGCAAGAAGCGCTCCAGAGATTGCATTATCAATATCAGCGTCATTAAAAATAATTAATGGCGATTTACCTCCAAGCTCCAAAGTTACCTCTTTAAGGCTTCCAGCTGCATCTGCCATTATCTTCTTTCCCGTTCCACTTTCTCCAGTAAAAGAAATTTTAGCAACTCTTGGATGTCGAGTTAAGTACTGGCCTACGCGATAGTCACCTTGGACGACATTAAATACTCCTGGAGGCATCCCTGCTTCTGTATATATTTCAGCAAGCTTTAAAACGCTAAGTGGAGTTTCTTCAGAAGGTTTAAATACCATTGAATTCCCAGCAGCCAAACAAGCAGCAGATTTCCAGCAAGCAATTTGAATAGGATAGTTCCAAGCACCAATACCAGCACAAACCCCTAAAGGCTCTCTTTTTGAAATGTAAAAGGTACTCGAGTTTAAATCTTGCTGAGCACCCTGCAAACCCGGGGCAATCCCCGCATAATATTCAATTACATCTGCACCAGAATGGATATCAACACAATTAGCTTCCTGTAATGGCTTGCCGCAATCAGCAACCTCTAATGCAGCAAGTTCATTGTTTCTTTCACGCAAAATAGAAACTGCTTTTAGTAAGATTCGGCCTCTTTCAACGGCCGTCATCTTGCTCCACACAGCAAAACCCTTCTCAGCTGATTTAATAGCTGCCTCAACATCACTCTCACTAGCTTGGTCTATAAGAGCTATAACTTGCCCATTTGCAGGGTTAATAGACTCAAAAGTTTCACTAGAATTAGATTTTAAATAGGCGCCATGAATATATAAATGTTCTATCATAAAACTTAATAAGTATCAAATTGTAAAAAACAATGATACATTCTATGAACTCACTATAAGTAAATTAATTAATCAAAATATTAAGGCATTACAATGTTTTGAAGCTGATCGTTAAGCAGCTGAAGAAGAATTGATTTTTGGTCATCGTCAAATCGGCTAATAGGTCCTGATACTACAATAGCACCAACAAATTTATTACTATTAGAAATAACAGGTACGGCGAGTGCAAAGAGCGCAGCATTGTGTTCATTTATTGACAAGTAATAGCCTTTATCACGAATGTCTTTATAAAAACCCTGCTTGTCATTTTTACGCTTACCAAAAGCTAAGATAATTCGCCCAGAGGCACCACGATTGAGCTCTAAACGAGAGCCCTGCTCAATGTTATGTCTGATCTCATCCCTTGAGTGCGCTCTATATAAACATATACGCATATTATCTTCTTCAACAAAGAAAGATGCAGTTTCATCAGATATATCTCTGATCCTATCAACTATAGGACGTATCTGCTCAAGATGATTACTTTGCGTATATATAGCGCTTAAATAAAGAGCCTGAGTTCCCACAACGTACTTCTTATTTTTAAGTCTTGAAACGTAGCCATAATCTTCAAGTGTACTTAGAATTCGATATGCAGTTGAGACATTAAAATTTAACTGATCACAGATCTCCTTTATTGAGAATTGAGATTTATCCAATGAAAACATTGACAAGATTTGTAAGCACTTTTCGATTGCGTTGTAACTTTTATCAATAGATCTAGGTTTCATTTTATTTCATATTATGAAAAAATTATATTATATAGTGAAATTATTTGATCATATTATCTTTTAATTGGTATTATTCAAATATAAGTTAATAGCCGCTATATCAGAAGCTTGAGTAAATAAAAGCAATATAAACACAACCAACTTAAAAGGAGAAATTAATGAATAGAGAAGAGCAAATTAAAGCCCTAGAAAAAGATTGGAAAGAAAACCCTCGATGGTCGAACGTAAAGCGTACTTATTCTGCAGAAGATGTTGTTAGGCTCCGTGGATCTGTTCAACCAGAATGCACTTATGCTAGAAGAGGCGCAGAAAAGCTATGGGATCTTGTTAATGGTTCAGCTAAGAAAGGCTATGTAAACTCTATGGGCGCTATTACTGCAGGACAGGCTATGCAGCAGGCTAAAGCTGGAATTGAAGCAGTCTACCTTTCAGGCTGGCAAGTTGCTGCAGATGGAAATACATCTGAAACAATGTACCCAGATCAATCACTCTATGCATATGACTCTGTGCCAACTATGGTTAGAAGAATTAACAATACCTTTAAAAGAGCGGATGAGATTCAATGGGCTCAAGGAATTAACCCTGGTGATGATCAATTTATTGATTTCTTTTTGCCAATTGTGGCAGATGCAGAAGCTGGATTTGGAGGCGTATTAAATTCATTTGAATTAATGAAAAATATGATTACTAGTGGTGCTGCTGGTGCTCACTTTGAAGATCAATTGGCTGCAGTTAAAAAATGTGGTCATATGGGTGGTAAAGTTTTAGTTCCAACTCAAGAGGCAGTTCAAAAATTAATATCTGCTCGCTTAGCTTCAGATGTTATGGGCGTCCCTACACTCCTTCTTGCAAGAACTGATGCAGAGGCTGCTAACCTTCTAACTTCAGATGTAGATCCTTATGACGCTCCATTTGTTACCGGGAAAAGAACTGCTGAAGGGTTTTATATCGTTAAAAATGGATTAGAGCAGTCAATATCAAGAGGAGTAGCTTATGCCCCTTATGCCGACCTAGTTTGGTGTGAAACTGGGAAACCAGATCTTGGCTTTGCTCGTGAATTTGCTGAAGCTGTTTTAGCTGAAAACCCTAATCAGTTGCTTGCATACAATTGTTCGCCATCATTTAACTGGAAAAAGAATCTAAGTGACAGTCAAATTGCATCTTTCCAAGAAGACATTTCAGCGATGGGATATAAGTATCAATTTATCACTTTGGCTGGAATCCATAACATGTGGTATAACATGTTTGACCTTGCATATGATTACGCAAAAGGTGAAGGCATGAAGCATTATGTGAATAAGGTCCAAGAGCCTGAGTTTGATGCTGCTAAGAAAGGTTATACTTTTGCATCTCATCAGCAAGAAGTTGGTGCAGGATATTTTGATGACGTTACAACTGTAATACAGGGTGGTGAGTCATCCGTTACTGCATTAAAAGGTTCAACTGAAGAAGAGCAGTTTAGCTAAGTTTTAAGCTGCTACGTATCATGCCTTCTTGATTAAAGAAGGCTTTTAACTGGTAACTATTTATTATGCTTAGTAACTCATCTCAAAAGCTCTCTTTATCAATTGCTAAAAAGATTTTAATTGGCTTTGAGTATCATTACCAAAATATTAAGAGTTCTTCTATAGAGGCAAAAAGGTGTTTTGAGGAGAGAGAGTGGCAAAAAATAGAAGACGATTCAAAATTAAGACTTAATTTCTATGATGAACAAGTTAATTACTTTTGTAAAAAACTATCTTTAGAGTTAAAAAAACAAACTCTCTATGGCGCAAAGGCTGAATTCAATGAATCACCTAGTATGGAGAAGTTTAACTCTGAATTCTGGAAAAATACAAAGCATGTCTACATTGAACTAATAACTGAACACAAGCAGCCTGAGCTAGCTGAAACCTTCTATAACTCGGTATTTTGTAGGATCTTTTCAAGAAGTTTTTATAATAACCAGTTTATTTTTACAAGGCCATGTGTGTCACTGAATTATATTGACATGGATGAACCAGTAATTGACAGCTACTTTGTTGAAGACGGTAAGCTGAGCGAAGCCTTTACATCTATTCTTGATAGCTACAATTTTAAATGTGAGTTTGGTAATCTCAGTCAAGATATCCAAAGATTAAAAGAGCAGCTTTATAGCCAGATGCCGCGACTAGACTCTGAAGTTTTCGAGATTCAAGTCATTAGTACCCCTTTTATCAGAGGAAAATGCGCCTACATTGTAGGCAAAATTGTCTCTCAGCTCCACTCAGATAGGCCGCTCCTTATTGCTCTATTAAATGATGAAAAGAAAGGTTTATACGTCGACAGCCTTCTCACTGAAGTTGGAGGGATATCCATTGTTTTTAGCTTTTCAAGATCGTACTTTTTTATTACAACAGACTACCCTTCTGCAATTGTTGAATATTTAAAAGAGATTTTGCCAGGAAAAACTAGGGCAGTTCTATACAGCGCAATTGGGCTCCATAAGCAAGGCAAAACTTTGTTATACCGACATTTTCTCAAGTACTCAAAAATTACTAGTGAAAAGTTAATAATTGCACCCGGTATCAAGGGCATGGTTATGTCTGTCTTTACTTTTCCAATGTACCCCTATGTATTCAAAATTATCAACGACCGTTTTGCACCTCCTAAAATGGGCACAAAAGAGATGGTTAAGGACAGATACTACTTTGTCAAAAACCATGTGAGAATAGGCAGATTAGCAGATACATGGGAGTTTTCAAATGTTGCCTTTCCGTTAAAAGATATCGATGATGTATTATTAATAGAGTTGAAGAGAAAAGCAGGCTCAAATATTGAAATTGAGGGGGACCTATTAATCATTAAGCATATGTACATTGAAAATAAAATGACTCCACTCAATATGTATCTTGAAACTGCCACTAAAGAACAGCAAACAAACATAATTAATGATTATGGAAAAGCGATAGATGAGCTAATTAACTCAAATATTTTTCCAGGCGACATGCTTACAAAAAACTTTGGAGTAACTCGCCAGAATAGAGTCGTCTTTTATGACTATGACGAAATTACATTAATGAACACGCCCGTCTTTAAAAAGATTCCTGAATCCAAGACATACGAGCAGGAGCTTGCCTCTGAGCCCTGGTATTACGTTGGTCAGAATGACGTCTTTCCAGAAGAATTTAGATATTTCATGCTTCCAAATCCATATATGAAAGAAGTATTTAATAGAAATTATAAAAAACTTCTCGATGCAAATTACTGGATTTCAATACAAGAAAAAATTAAGAACAACGGAGTCATGGACTATTATCCATATGGATCAGAAAAACGTATGAGTGAAATATATGGAGAAACGGATGACTCTATCGACATGTGATATTTCGGATAAGCTTCACCCTAATGTCCAGTATTTAGAGCCCATATATAAAAGTTATGGATTAAAAAAATCATTTTCAGGTCACATTGTTACTGTTAAGTGCTTTGAGGACAACTCCCTAGTTGAGCAGGCTTTAAATACTCATGGCAAGGGATCTGTATTAGTCATCGATGCAGGTGGCTCTATGAATTGTGCAATGCTAGGTGATAAAAGGGCATCTGATGCAATCAGGAATGGCTGGGAAGGAATTATTATCTATGGTTTGATCAGGGATTCAGTAGCCATAAATTTAATGCCAATTGGCATAAGAGCTCTTGGCGTTTGCCCATTAAAAAGTGTTAAAAAAGGAATTGGAAAAAGAAATATAAATGTCTCTTTTTCAAATGTAAAATTTAATCCAAATGAATATATTTATGCCGATGAAGACGGCGTAATAGTTACTGAAAATAAGGCCAATTAATGAGCAGTGATAGTCAAATAATTAATAAGATTCGCGTAGATAATACTTTTTTTAGCTTCATTGAAGAAGAGGTTTGTGATGGATTAGATATTTCAGCCAAAGACTTCTTTAAATCCCTCTCTCAAATTTTAAATGAACTACAGGAAAAGAACACATCCCTTCTTGAAAAGAGAGACTTATTGCAATCTAAAATTGACCAATGGCATGCTGAAAATAAAAGAATTGATCTTCAGAGCTATAAGAAATTTTTAGAGGGCATTGAATATATCACTCCAATTCCTGATAAATTCTCTATTGATGTTGAGGAAGTAGATGATGAAATATCTCAAATTGCCGGCCCTCAGCTCGTTGTTCCTATTACTAATCAGCGCTTTGTTCTTAATGCGGTGAACGCTCGCTGGGGAAGTTTGTTTGACTCCCTTTACGGTACTAATGTAATTCCAAACAAAGGTAGTATGAGCACCTCTTTTGCACATAACCTTCAGCGTGTTAATCTTACTGCAGAACTTGCCTGTGAGTTTCTTGATGAAATTGCGCCTCTTAAAGGCGCTTCTTATAAACAGATTACCTCTCAAGTTAAATACTCTGGCGCTTTAATATTCAACCTAAATGATGGTGAATTGGCAACCTTAATTAATCCAGAGAAATATATAGGATTAACTGACGATGGGCATATATTACTTAAGAATAATAACCTTCACCTAGAAGTGGTTTGTGACCAAGAAAGAAGTTTACATAAGAGCGGTATTTTTGATGTCATTCTTGAGTCCGCAATAACAACTATTGTCGATTTTGAAGATTCAGCATCAACAGTTTCTAATGAGGAAAAAATTCATGCATATCGTAACTACTTAGGCCTCATGAAGCGTGAACTAAGCACCACGTTTACGAAGGGTGGTGAAAACATTACTCGCACATTAAATGAAGATAAAGTTTGTACTGATATAGATGGAGAGAAATTTAGCTTAGCTGGAACAAGCTTGACTCTCGTTCGTAATGTTGGCATTCATATGATGACAGGAATTGTTCGTAATCTTGATGACTCGCAAATTCCTGAGGGAATACTAGACGCAATGGTGACTTCACTTAT
>CAJXOB010000017.1 GCA_913057955.1 uncultured Gammaproteobacteria bacterium
ATCGTGACTGGCTTGCATAATTCTTGGACTAGCGTCAGTGCGCCTTCTTGGGCGATTGCCACTTGTATAGGCGCGACCGTAACGTGTCGTATCCTGTCTATGAATGTCCTTACGGTGTCGGGCTCACGCTCGACTATCACCTCGACGGGTACCTCAACCCTCTGATACCTCACTTCCGGTGGCGACCCCGTGAATGAGCCGAATACAAAACCCAGAGCAGCTACGACTATCCCAAGTAGCGCATTCTTCACAGACTGGGGTTACTGCGGTTGTCCCAACGACGGCCTTCGCCAGAGACATCGAGGTGAGTGAAGTTGGCCCGCGAGATGGCTTGCAAAGTATCAGTCAAATTATGCCTACTGAGGCTAAAAAGCGCTGGATTAAAGCCTTGGCTTTAGCGGGCGTTCCAGAAATAGAAGTTGGATCGTTTGTTCCAGCACGGATATTCCCACAATTTGCGGACATGATGGAAGTCGCTCAGTATGCCAGAACTATTGAAGGCCTAAAAGTGGCCGTTTTAGTACCAAATTTAAAGGGAGCTGAGCAAGCAATAATGGCAGGGGTCCACAAGCTTACCATCCCCATATCAGTGAGTGAGACTCACAGCCTGCGCAATGTTAATCGAACCCATGTGCAGATGCTTGACGAAGTGAAAAGTATAGTCGAGCTCATTAGACAGTTGCCTATTAATGAAAGGCCTACTATTGAAGGTGCGCTTTCAACCGCATTCGGCTGCACCATTGAAGGCAGCGTTTCAGAAGATCGAGTAGAGGGGTTAGCAGTCGCCTTAATGGAGGCTGGATGTGATGAGGTGGGCCTTTCTGATACTACCGGGTACGCTAATCCTGTGCAGGTTAGGCGTTTAATAGGCAAGGTTTGGAGTGCCATTGGTCGTGAGCATCTTACAGGGATTCATCTGCACAATACACGCGGGCAAGGATTAGCGAATGTTTTAGCCGCGGTGGAAGTAGGACTAACCACCATTGACTCATCTATGGGAGGTATTGGTGGCTGCCCAGCAGCTCCTGGTGCCAGCGGTAATATTGTTACTGAGGATCTAGTTTTCTTGCTAGAGGCGATGGGGCTAAAAACAGGTATTGATTTTGATAGGCTCATAGCCGCCAGAAATGTCGTTGCTACAGCGCTACCAGATGTTGAATTGTATGGATTCACACCGGCTGCTGGGCTTCCTCTTAGCTCTCCTTTGAAATAGCGCTTTCACTATTAAATTTCAAACATAAAACATAAAACATAAAGCTAGGCTGATGTTTCAACTTGAGCCTACTTAAAGTCCAAACTTCCCGCTTATAGATGATTACTTTTTAAGATTAAAATGGACTATATAATAAGTTAAAAAAGTTTCATTATTTATAATACAAAATTTAAAAAACTAAGACAAGCACTTGACAGTTTTATGTGTGAAAATGTTTTTTTTGCTAAAAATGCAAAAATTACACATTAAGGAGTATTTAAAAATGATTTCCATAGATTTATCGCCTACTGAGCTGATTAAAAAATCACTAGCGCTCAATGAGGGGACTCTTACTGATACTGGAGCCTTGTTAATAACAACAGGCAAGCGCTCTGGCAGAAGCCCAAATGACCGCTTTATTGTTGAAGAGTCTTCAACTGCCCATTCAGTAGATTGGGGCGATGTTAATAGGCCTATCTCTGAGGAAAAATTTAATAACCTGTGGGATAGAGTGAGTGATCACTTGTCTCAAAAAGATCATTTTCTGTCCCATCTTCATGTTGGGGCGCATGAATCGCACTACCTTCCAGTTGAAGTAAATACTGAAACTGCTTGGCAAGGTTTATTTGCTAGAAATATGTTTATTAAGTCCAAAACATATAATCCTAAAGATAAACCAGTTTGGACGATTTTAAATGTTGCATCTTTTGAGTGCAATCCTGAGCGTGATGGGACCAACTCAGATGGAGTTGTTATTATTAACTTTAAACAAAGAAAAGTATTGTTAGCTGGCATGCGTTATGCAGGTGAAATGAAGAAAGCCATGTTTTCAGTTCAAAACTTTTTGTTGCCTGAAAAAGATGTTTTACCGATGCACTGCTCTGCTAATGTTGGGGAAAATGGGGATACAGCATTATTTTTTGGCCTTTCAGGGACTGGCAAGACGACCCTTTCTGCAGATCCTGAGCGCTATCTTATTGGCGATGACGAGCATGGCTGGGCAAAGGGCTCTGTGTTTAATATTGAGGGAGGTTGCTATGCAAAAACAATCAATCTTTCTAAAAAAAATGAACCCATTATTTGGGATGCTATTCGGCATGGGGCAATTGTTGAAAACGTAAAAGTAGATACAAATAAACACGCAGATTATGATGATACTTCCATATCAGAAAATGGTCGATGCTCATACCCATTAGATCACGTAGAAAAGCGTGTTGAGAAAAATTCTGCGGGCGAGCCGAAGGTTGTAATTTTCTTAACCTGTGATGTTTCTGGCGTTCTGCCTCCAGTTTCAATCCTAAGTAAAGAGTCTGCTGCGTACCACTTTTTGTCTGGCTACACGGCTCGCGTAGGCTCAACAGAGCTTGGCGCAGAAGCCGGAATTAACCCGGCGTTTTCTTCATGCTTTGGAGCACCTTTTATGCCTCGAAGTGCAAGTAGCTATGCCAATTTATTAATTAAGCGTCTTGCAGAATTTGACACACAAGTTTACCTGGTCAATACTGGATGGACAGGTGGGTCGGGCGCCCCTGGTGGTTCAGGGTCTAGATTTCCTATTCCTGTGACTCGCGCAATAGTTTCTGCTTGTCAAAGCGGCGCTCTACTTGAATCAAAAGTGACTCATCTGGATTACTTAAATCTTGATATTCCTATGTCGATTCCTGGAGTTGATGACGCTTACCTTAATCCTCGTGATACATGGGAAGATAAGTCAAATTATGATAGCGAGTCTATAAAGCTGGCCAATCTATTTTCAGAAAACTTTAATAAGTTTGATGTTGATCAAGCAATTGTTGATGCGGGACCAGTAGCAGTTAGTAAATAAAAAAGTACTGAAAAAGTATTACTGATACTGCAACGATAACAGCAACAATTACAACTGGAGGGGTATTTTTCATAAAGCAAATTATAAGGCCTGTTGCTTCAATATTTCATTTAAGTAATAAAAAATAATATCTCCAAGGCGCGAATTTTGTATATTATTTGATTTCTTATTCTTTATTCAAATGATTAACATCAGTAATGACTTCAAAAGTATTTTCCCGACCCTTTACCCAGCAAGAATCTATTAGTCAAGAGGCAATCGATGCAGCTATCGAGGTTCTTAAGTCCGGACGGCTCCACCGATACAATACAATTGGTGATGAGCTTTCTGAGGCATCATTGCTAGAGCAGGAATACGCAAACTTTCAAGGAAGTCGATACTGCCTTGCTTGCGCATCTGGCGGTTATGCAATGAGTGTCTCTCTTAAGGCTGCTGGACTTAAAGCTGGTGAAAAAGTTTTGACTAATATGTATACCCTTGCGCCTGTACCTGGCTCAATTTCTAATGCAGGTGGTGAACCTATTTTCATAGAGATCAATGAAAACCTTGTTCTTGATTTAGAGGACCTCTCAAGGAAAGCCATATCAAGTAAAGCTCGTTTTTTGTTGATATCACATATGCGTGGTCATCTTGTTGATATGAATAAATTGATGCAAATTGTTGAAGATAATAATTTGATATTGATTGAGGATTGCGCACACACAATGGGAGCAAAATGGCAGGATAAAAGGAGTGGCAACTTTGGACTTGCCGGTTGTTTTAGTACTCAAACCTATAAGCACTTGAATTCAGGGGAAGGGGGCTTACTCACTTCGAACGATGCAGAATTTATGGCCCGCGCTATTATTCTTTCAGGGTCTTATATGCTCTATGAGAGACATGGCGCTGCACCTGATAAAGAAGTATTTGCAGATATTCGTCTGCAAACTCCTAACTACTCAGGGCGCATGGATAACCTAAGAGCTGCAATTCTTAGGCCCCAGATAAAGTCTCTTGAAAAAAATATTAAGCGCTGGAATGAGCGCTATCAATTAGTTGAAAAGAAGCTTAGAGAGTTTAAAGGGATTGAACTTCCTGAGCGCTCTATTGAGGAGAGATATGTAGGGAGCTCTATTCAATTTAGAATACCTGGCATTACTAACGCTGATGCTAAAGCTTTTTTAGAAGTAAATAAAAAACTTGGTGTTGAGCTCAAGTGGTTTGGAGGGGATGATCCAAGTGGCTTTACTAGTAACCATAAGAGCTGGAAATATATAGAGCAGCAAAGTCTTGAGGCATCAGATAAAATCCTTTCTAGCCTTTTTGATTTAAGACTTCCGCTTACATTTACACTTGAGGATTGCTCACTTCTTTCAGAAATTATAGGTGAGTGCGCTGAGCCTTTTTTGTATTAAAGATAAAGTAATATTTATAGATTATAGAATCAAATTTTCTCTAAAGATGAGCCATATTATTACCAGCAATCCATCCAGAAGTCCACGCGCTTTGAAAGTTAAAACCACCTGTGATACCATCAATGTCCATAACTTCTCCTGAAAAATAAAGCCTAGAACAGACTTTGCTCTCCATTGTCTTAAAATTAATCTCCTTGAGGTTTATTCCGCCACATTCAACAAACTCTTCTTTAAAGCGACTTTTTCCAAGCACATTGAGTTCACAGTTGAATAAATTTTTCACAATGAGACGGAATTCTTTTTTACTTATTTCTGACCAGTTCTTTTCTTTTGAAATACCACACTTGATTAGAAGTTGCAGCCAGAACCTCTTAGTTAATTCACTCGGGTAAGCTTTGCCTACCGAAGTTTTTGTATTATTATTTTTAATAGTCTTTAGTAACTTTTCAGCATCATCCTGGCGTTCAATACCGAGCCAATTAATAGTTATTATTGCTTTATAGTTAGTGTGCATCATTTCACGGGCAGCCCACGCTGATAGCTTTAGCAGTGCAGGACCGCTTAAACCCCAGTGAGTAATTAAAAGTGGCCCTTTTTGTTCAAAAGGTTTTGCTCCATCAATCTTAAGAGTCAAAGCGGCCTGGGAGAAAGAAGTACCTGACAAGCCTTCTAAGATTTCATCTTCAATTTTAAAGGTAAAAAGTGAAGGCGCGATTTCTGTGATTGAATGGCCAAGATTCTTAGCTAGGTGGTAACCTCCAGGCATACTTCCAGTTGCAATTAATACAGAATCTGCAATGAATGACTCATCGTCGTTGATGAATAAAGATATTTTGCCATCCCCTAGTTTTTTTAGACTTTTAACATTCATCTTATTTAATAATTTAATTTCATGCTTACTAGCTTCTTGCATAAAGCAATCAATAATGGTTTCTGAGTTATCAGTAACTGGAAACATACGACCATCATCCTCATGTTTAAGATCAACACCTCTTTCTTCAAACCATTTAACTGTATCAGTAGCTTGAAATTTTTGAAAAGGAGAGAGAAGCTCTTTCTGGCCTCGAGGATAGTTTAAGCAAAATGCATTAACTTCAAATATGTTGTGAGTGACATTACAGCGTCCTCCTCCAGAAATGCGCACTTTCTTTAAAAATTTTGTTGAGGCTTCAAATACTCGGATATCCACATCAATTTTTTTTGCTTTTGCGACTTCAGCACAGCGAAGAGAGGCAAAAATTCCACTTGCTCCACCTCCAATGATTGCAATGCTTTGTTTTTTGGAGGTTTTCATCAGTGTTGCATTAAATCTTAAGAGGTAATATGAATTTATAGTTACATTTTAGACAACATAGAAACTAATTTCATACAGAGATTAAAATGGTGGAGATGGGGGGAATTGAACCCCCGTCCGAAAACTTTCAGTCAAGAAGTCTACATGTTTAGTAAAGGTCTATTGAGTTAACTTTTTACCACCCGACCAACAGGGATGTAGAAAGCGATTTTAGATTAAGTTTTAACCCTATTATCCTAAAATAACAATAGTGGCGAGTCTGTAAGCGACCGTTATCCCAAAAGTACAGACGACTCTCAAGTAACGGTTAGCATTATGCTGCTAAAGCGTAGTTGTTTTCGTTTGCAACTATTATTTAAAGAACGTTTTTACGAGCAATCTTTGTCCTCGACATGCATCCTTGAAATCCAACTCCTCGTCGAAGCCATGTCATCCCCAGATAGCTCTATTATACTCTTGATTAAGTAAAATTAGCTAATTGTGACTCTAGCAAACTTTCTTTTACCTACTTGGTAGATTGACGTTCCCACGATAGGAGTCAAATCTTTATCACTTATCTTTTCACCATCCATCTTTGCAGCCCCTTGCTTAATCATTCGAAATGCTTCAGATGTTGAAGTTACAAGGTTAGAGTCTTTCAATAAGTTTGCAATCTTAGTTCCCTTTGGAAAAGTGAATTCATCCATGTCATCTGGGATTTGATTTTTTGCAAATCGATCGATAAAGTTTTGCTGCGCTTTTTTGGCTTGATCATTATCATGAAAGCGCGTGATAATTTCTTCTGCAAGACGAAATTTGATATTTCTTGGATTTTCACCATTCTCAACTTCTTTCTTCCAAGACTCAATAGTTTCAAGTGATTCAAAACTTAATAGTTCGAGGTATTTCCACATGAGTTCATCTGAAATCGACATAAGCTTACCAAACATGCTGTCAGGAGCTTCATCAATACCGATATAGTTATCCAGTGACTTGCTCATCTTCTGAACACCATCAAGCCCCTCTAATATTGGCATAGTAAGTATGACTTGAGGCTCCATGTTTGCTTGTTTTTGAAGATCTCTACCAACTAGTAGGTTGAATTTCTGATCAGAGCCACCAAGCTCAATATCTGCCTGAAGCGCAACAGAGTCAAAACCTTGAACTAGTGGATATAAAAACTCGTGTATTGAGATTGGTTGGCCAGACTTGTATCGCTTCGAAAAGTCATCACGCTCAAGCATCCTTGCAACTGTATGCTTTGATGCAAGAGAAATCATTTCTGACGAGCTCATCTTACCCATCCATTCCGAATTAAAAGCTATCTTTGTCTTGTCTTTATCGAGTATCTTAAAGACTTGATCTTCGTAGCTCTTGGCATTTTCTAGGACCTCATCTTTTGTTAGCGGCTTTCGAGTGATATTTTTTCCAGTGGGATCTCCAATCATGCCGGTAAAGTCTCCAATCAAGAAGATAATTTCATGACCGAGATCTTGAAGCTGCTTCATTTTGTTGATGACCACTGTATGCCCGAGATGAAGGTCTGGAGCGGTTGGATCCATTCCTAGCTTAATTCTTAGTGGTTTGTTTTTTTCAAGTTTTTTCTTTAGCTCTTCTAAGGGCAGAATTTCTTCAGTTCCTCGTTGAATAATCGCTAGCGTTTCGTTAATTGTCATTGTTTATTCTCTTTATGGCCTTATTTGTCCGTCACCTATGACGATATATTTTTGTGATGTCAAGCCTTCAAGCCCAACTGGGCCTCTGACATGAAATTTACCAGTACTTATTCCTATTTCTGCGCCCAGTCCATATTCAAAACCGTCAGCAAATCCAGTTGACGCATTAACCATGACCGAAGATGAGTCAACTTCAGATAAGAATTTTTTTGAATTTTCATCATTCTCAGTTACGATTGCATCGGTATGAGATGAGCCGTATTTGTTGATATGAGAAATAGCCTCGTCAACCGATTCAACAATTTTCATTGAAAGAATTGGCGCTAGATACTCTTCGTACCAGTCATCTTCCGTTGCTTTTTTAATAGCCCTAGATAATTTTTGTGATTTTTCGCAGCCACGTATTTCAACTTCTTTTTCAATGTAGAGCTCTATAAGTCTGGATAGTGCTTTTGGATCAAAACCTTCGTGAACAAGGAGCGTCTCGGTAGCATTACACACTCCATATCGACGCGTTTTGCCGTTAAATGCAATATCAATTCCCTTTTGAGGGTCAGCATCGATATCTAGGTAGGTATGACAAACACCATCAAGGTGCTTTATAACTGGAACTCTAGCATTGCTGCTGACATTTTTTATAAGTCCCTTTCCACCTCTTGGAATAATAGCATCAACATAGTCACTAGCCTTGACAAGCTCTGTAACCGCTTCGCGATCAGTAACCTCAATAAGTTGAGCAGAGTTTGGATTGAGCCCAGCTTTCTCGAGCCCTTTTTTAATACAACTATAAAAAGCCATATTCGAGTTAATTGCTTCAGATCCACCCCTTAGGATAACAGCGTTACCAGACTTAATACAAAGAGCGGCCGCATCAATAGTGACGTTAGGACGAGATTCATAAATCATTCCAATAACGCCAAGTGGCACCATCATCTTTCCAATTTTAATTCCGCTGGGCCTTGTTTTTAGGTCAGAAACTTCACCAATAGGATCGTTCAATAAAACGATTTGATTAAGGCCCTCAATAACACTCCCAAGTCTTTCATCATTGAGCAATAGCCGATCCAAAAGAGCCGAATCAATATTATTTTTTTTTGCCGCCTTAATATCTAGGGAGTTTGCATCAAGAATAGCTTGCTTGTCTTCTTGAATTTCAAGAGCAATATTAAGTAATGCGGCATTTTTTGTATCTGTATTGGCGAGTCGCAGAGTGTTGGAGGCGGATTTGGCTTTTTGACCTATGATAGATATTAATTCAGCTATTGAGCCCACTATTCTTCCCCGATAAAGTGATGACTACAGATTGTAGTTCATCATAAACGTTAAGATTATCCATGCCTTTGAGGGACCGGTCAATACGCCCCAGTTTTAAAAGTAGTTTTTGGATTTGCTGATAACTGTGTTTTTTAAGGGCAATTGCTATCAGTGGCTTTCTCTTTTGCCAAACTCGATGATTGCTAAAGATTGTGTCAATTGTTTGATTGGTTTTAAGTTCAATTGACATGGTAACTAAGTTTTTTATTTCACGGTAGAGCGATGAAATTAAGATTACTGGAGGCGTTGAATCGTCAACAAGGGAGCTGAAAATTTTATATACTTTATCCGTGTCACCCTTAAGCGCAGCATCAATCATTCCAAAAACTGTGTATTGAGATTGCTGATCAATTTGACTTAAATACTCATTAAGATCAATATTTCCATCTGGGTATGCAATTTGAAGCTTTTGTATCTCTTGCATAGTAGCAAGAAGGTTTCCTTCAGTGCAATAAGCTATAGCATTTGCTACTTCGTTACTTGAGCTAAGACCAAGCTGAGACATATGATTAACAATCCATCCAACAAGTTGCTCGCTTTGGACCTCCCAGTGCTGAATAATCACTCCTTTTTTATCAAGAGCTTTAAACCATTTGCTTTTTTGTTGCGCAATATCTAGCTTTCCAGAAGAGATAATTAGCATAATGTCATCTGGAAGGTTTTCGGTTAGCTCAGAAAGTGCTTTAGAGCCTTTGACTCCAATTTTTCCGGTTGTAAGTCGACATTCAATGATTCGCTTGTCTGCGAAAAGGGAAGGACTAGAAATTAAATTAAAGATAGCATCCCAAGAAAAATTACCATCAATATCAAATCTAAAGCGCTCATCAAATCCAAGCTTTTTGGCTGCATCTTTTATAGTTGTTAGAGATTGCTCAACCAAAAGTATCTCAGAGCCAAAAGCAAAATAAAGAGATGCAGGTTGGTTTGAGAGGTGATTTTGGAGTTGTTCGGGTTTAATGTTCATGCTTTTTAAGGAAACAGGTTATGAAATAATGCAACTAAAGAAGTTTTAACCTACAGATAATCATTATGTCATAGTTATAAAATATATTGATTAAACCTTGAAAAATGCCATCAAGTCCTATATATATTAAATCAATAGGGTATATTTACATTTCTAATTCAGGTTAAATTTAAAAATATGTATAAAAATATTTTACTATGGTTGGTCCTAGGCAGTGTACTTGCCTCTCTTTTTGGTCAGTTTAGTGTTAAGGATGAAAAAAATGAGATAAGTTATTCTCAATTTATCCAAAATGTAAAACAAGGTAATGTTTCTAGTGTCAAGATAGCTGGCAGCAATATTAGTGGCGTTACAGCGATTGGTGAAAAGTTTGACACTTATAGTCCAGGAGATCTTGGGCTAATGGGCGACCTGTTAAATAATGGTGTTTCAGTTCAAGCTACTCCTCCTGCAAGAGAAAGCTTTATAAAACAGCTACTCATCTCACTCGCTCCTATACTATTACTTATAGGCGTCATTATGTACACAATGAAAGGCGCAGGTGGGGCTATGGGTGGGAAAAACAACCCCATGTCATTTGGAAAGTCTAAGGCGCGCCTAATTACTAAGGATGAGTCACACGTCACTTTTGAAGATGTTGCTGGAGTTGATGAAGCTAAAGAAGAGGTGAGTGAGCTAGTGGACTTTCTTTCTGATCCTTCAAAATTTACTAAGGTAGGTGGAAAAATCCCTAAAGGTGTTCTTATGGTTGGCCCTCCAGGAACAGGTAAAACATTGCTAGCTAAAGCTGTTGCAGGTGAAGCGGATGTCCCCTTCTTTTTTATCTCTGGCTCTGACTTTGTGGAAATGTTTGTTGGTGTTGGCGCATCTCGAGTTAGAGATATGTTTGAACAAGCCAAAAAAAATGCACCTTGTATTATTTTTATTGATGAGATTGATGCCGTAGGCCGTCAGCGTGGTGCAGGAATGGGCGGTGGACATGATGAGCGTGAACAAACGCTTAACCAAATGTTGGTTGAAATGGATGGTTTTGAGGGATCAGAAGGTATTATTGTTGTTGCGGCAACTAACAGGCCTGATGTTTTAGATCCAGCTTTATTAAGGCCAGGAAGGTTTGACCGAACAGTGACTGTTGGATTGCCGGATATAAATGGTCGTAACGCTATTTTAAAAGTCCACATGAGAAAATTACCAATTGCAAAAAATGTCAAATCACTCGACATTGCAAGAGGTACACCTGGATTTTCGGGAGCTGATTTGGCTAATTTGACAAACGAAGCTGCATTAATTACCGCAGGTCTGAGTAAGGAATTGGTTGGAATGGGCGAGTTTGAAAAGGCTAAAGATAAAATTATGATGGGTTCAGAGCGCAAAGGAATGGTGATGGATGCATCTGAAAAGGAAATGACAGCTTATCATGAGGCTGGCCATGCAATCGTTGGAAGATTAGTTCCTGAGCACGATCCAGTATATAAAGTAAGTATTATTCCTAGAGGTAGAGCTTTAGGTGTGACTATGTTCCTACCTAAAAAAGATAGCTATAGTATTTCAAAAAGAAAGCTTAATTGCCAAGTTGCATCATTGTTTGGTGGTCGTATTGCAGAGGAGATTGTTTTTGGAGAGGACGCTGTAACTACAGGTGCTAGTAATGATATCGAGCGTGCAACTGATATTGCCCATAAGATGGTCAAGCTATGGGGCATGTCAAGTGTTATGGGGCCAATGGCCTATGGAGAAGAGGAAGGCGAAGTTTTTTTAGGGCGCCAAGTAACAAAACATAAACATATTTCAGATGAAACTTTTACTAAAGTAGATAGTGAAATACGAAAAATAATAGACACTAATTATTCATTAGCCTACAAAATTCTTGAAGATAACAGAGATATACTCGATGCTATGGCTGCAGCCTTGGTTGAATTTGAAACAATTGACACCAACCAGATTGATGACTTAATGGCTAGAATTCCTATGCGAGAGCCTGCTGAGGTTATAGATTCAGAAGAAACGTCATCAGAGCTTGGTACTGGGAGAGAAGAAGTCGAGAGTTCAAAGCCCTCTTCAGAAAAGAAGCCAGAAGCCGACGGAAGTACTGAACAGTTTGCATAAACTATTGAGGTGATGATGGTAAATCAACCAATCATCATGGGTGTTTTAAATATTACGCCTGACTCTTTTTCAGATGGAGGCTTGTTTTTAGACACAATGAGCGCGGTTACACAGGCCCAATTGATGGTAACTGAAGGCGCGGGAATTATTGATATTGGTGGTGAGTCTTCAAGGCCAGGCGCTCCTGAAGTCTCTTCCGATGACGAATTAAGGCGAGTTATGCCTGTAATTGAAGCATTGTATGGCAATATCGATGTGCCAATATCAATTGACACCTCTAAACCTATTGTAATGAAAGAGGCATTTGCTGCAGGAGCAAGTATTGTCAATGATGTTAACGCCCTAAGATCAGAGGGTGCTCTGCAGATGGCAGCTGAATTAGGTGCTGATGTCTGTTTAATGCATATGCAAGGCAACCCAAGAACTATGCAAGCCAACCCGACGTATGACAATGTCGTTCAGGATGTTAAAGAATTTTTTCACGAGCGAATTGCAGCATGTAAGAGTGTTGGTATTCAGCTAAGCTCTATAACTATAGATCCAGGGTTTGGTTTTGGTAAGAACTTAGGTCATAATATAGCTTTATTAAAAAATCTCTCTGAATTTCATGATTTTGGAGTTTCAATTCTAGCTGGACTCTCGCGAAAATCAATGATTGGAGTTTTATTAGGGGATAAGGATGTTGATTCGAGGCTT
Source organism: uncultured Gammaproteobacteria bacterium (assembly GCA_913057955.1). Classification (GTDB taxonomy): domain Bacteria; phylum Pseudomonadota; class Gammaproteobacteria; order PS1; family Pseudothioglobaceae; genus Pseudothioglobus. The sequence continues at coordinate 12,441 of CAJXOB010000017.1, forward strand.
ATTGGAAGTGTCACTGCTGCATTAATTGCAGCTGAGAATGGTGCTGACATTATTAGAGTACACGATGTTTCTGAGACCAAGGATGCGCTCAGAGTTTGGGAGCAAATACAAAATTTTAGGGAGTAGTTTTGAATAATTTTTTTGGTACCGATGGAATTAGAGGTGAGGTTGGAGTAGAGCCTATAACTGCAGACTTTTTATTAAAAGTTGGTTGGGCTGTAGGCTCTGTTTTGCGTGAAAATGAAGATGGTAATGTCAGTGTGATCATTGGGAAAGATACAAGGGTATCAGGATATTTGTTTGAATCTGCACTTGAAGCTGGTTTTTTGTCGGCAGGGGTTAATGTCGGTATGTTAGGTCCAATGCCCTCGCCAGCAATTGCATATCTAACTCAAGCATTTGGAGCAACCGCGGGAGTGGTAATAAGTGCATCTCATAATCCTTACCAAGATAATGGCGTCAAATTCTTCTCAAGTAAAGGCATAAAGCTAAGTGATGATGTACAAAAAGCAATAGAAAAAAAGCTTGCAAAGCCTATGATCAGTGTAAATTCTGCGGCTATTGGGAAAGCAAAGCGATATGGTCAAGCGTTAGGAAGGTATATTGAATTTTGTAAATCAACATTTGACAAAACATGTGATTTATCAAATCTAAAAATTGTAATTGATTGCGCAAATGGTGCGACTTACCATATTGCAGAAGATGTTTTTAAAGAATTAGGCGCTAAAATCATTATGATTAATAATACGCCTGATGGGTATAACATTAATCGAGATTGTGGAGCCACAGACACAAGGCAACTCCAACAAGAAGTTTTAAAACAAAGTGCAGATTTGGGAATTGCTTTTGATGGTGATGGAGATAGATTAATAATGGTTGATCATCTAGGTGAAAAGGTAGATGGTGATGAGCTTGTTTATATCATTGCAAGCGCTTGGAAAAACGATGGTGTACTTAAATCCAATACAGTGGTTGGAACAAAGATGACTAATTTAGGTATGCGGAAAGCTCTTCTAGAGCTTGGGCTCACTTTTATCGAAGCGGATGTTGGGGACAAGCACGTCATGGATGAATTAGTAAATAATAATGCTATTCTGGGTGGAGAGGGCTCTGGACACATCATTTGTCTTAATAAGTCAACATCTGGGGATGCTATAGTAGCTGCTTTGCAGGTATTAGAGATTATCTCTAAGTCACAAGTAAACCTTTATGATCTCAAGAGTAAGATGACTAAGTACCCTCAGGTTCTTTTAAATATTAAAACTGAATCTAATGTTGATTTAAAAAATAAAGCCAATCTAGTTGATGCAATTAGCTTGATTGAGTCTAAGCTATCTGATAAGGGGCGAATTCTTATCAGAAAATCAGGAACAGAGGCGTTAGTTCGAGTGATGGTTGAATGCATTGATCTGGAGTTAGCTACTGAATCTGCGAATTACTTAGTAGATGTCATTAAATCTAAGTAATTACTTTGTAATTACATTATTAGTTTTTATTATTTTCCAATAATGTTATGAACTTGACACCTTTAGAAATCGCAATTATTGGATTGATATTTACGTGGATTGGTTTTGTAAGAACAGGTCTAGGATTTGGTGGAGCAGTTCTTGGATTGCCAATTTTAATGCTTGTAGGAGGCTCTCCAATTGACTGGCTACCAATAATTGGAATACATTTATTATTCTTCTCAAGCATAACACTCTCAAATTCTTTAAAACAGGTTGATTGGCCTTACTTAAAAAAATCATTACCATGGATTATTCCAGCACAAATTATGGGCGTTATTGGGCTTCTTAGTTTGTCACCAATAATAATGACTGTGATTGTTTATGCAATAACAAGTTTTTATGCGATTACTTGGATAACAAATAGTAATATTGCATCAAAAAAAAATTGGGTAAATCGGCTACTCTTAATTGTAGGTGGATACATCTCCGGAACTTCACTGACTGGTGGGGCTCTTCTTGTTGCAGTATATGCAGCAAATATTGAGGTTAAGAAACTAAGAAATACACTATTTGTTCTATGGTTCTTAGTCGTGTCAATAAAGATGACTGCTTTTATATATGTAGGGGTATACATAGACTGGAAGTTTTCTCTGTTACTAATTCCAGTAGCTGGATTAGGACATATCATTGGCCTAAAGGCTCATGATAAACTTATTAAGAATGATGCAAAATTTAAGCGGTGGATTGGAGGTGCATTATTATTAGTTTGTATCATTGGCTTAATAAAAGCAGTTAATCTATAAGCTATTTTTTACTAAGCTGTTCTAGCTTAGTTAATGGTATTTCAGTAGTACTTTTAATTTCTTCAATGGCAAAATTTGAAGTAACTTTAAGAAATTGAACTTTTTCAATTAAATTTTTATAGAAAGTATCGTAACTTTCGATGTCACTGACAACAACTTTAAGAAGGTAGTCAATTTCCCCGCTCATTCTGTAGCATTCAATAACCTCAGGAATATTTAGAATGGTCTCAGCGAAAATATTAATTTTTTGTTGATCATGGGTATTTACAGTAACAAATACCATTGCAGTTACGTTGGCTCCAACTCTTTTACGATCAACAAGCGATACTGTTTTATTAATGTAACCATTATTTTTTAGTTGGTTAATTCTTTTCCAGCAGGGAGTAGTCGATAAGTGAACTTCTTTTGAAAGTTCTTGAATGGTTAGTTCTGCGTTGCGCTGGAGAAGCCCTAATAATTTAATGTCAATTGCATCCATAATTTCGCCTAAAGTTGTAATAAATTATAATATTTTTCTATAATTAATAGTAATATTATAATATTATTCTTAATTACTAATAATTAACTATTTATATAGAATATTTTACTATAATTTGCATCATATTTTATAAGAATAAAAAAAGATGTATCAATATAGCCCTGAAGATAGTAATTTTCTAGTTGAGCGAGTCGACCAATTTGAAAAACAATTAAAACGTCATCTAGCAGGTGACTTAGATGATGCCAAGTTTAAAAGCCTTAGGTTAAGAAATGGGCTTTATATGGAGCTTCATGCCCACATGTTAAGAGTTGCGATTCCATATGGAACACTTAGTTCAACTCAGCTAAGATCGCTAGCTTCTGTGGCAGATAAATATGACAGGGGCTTTGGACACTTTACAACACGACAAAATATTCAGTTTAATTGGATTGAACTACCTGAGATTGCTAATTTGCTTCGTGAATTATCAGATGCTGGGCTTCATGCAATCCAAACAAGTGGAAAAGCGACAAGGAATATAACAGCTGACCCTTTGTCAGGGTTAACTGAGGGTGAAATTGAAGATGCAAGACCTTACTGTGAATTAATTCGTCGCTGGTTTAACCTTCATCCAGAATTTTCATGGTTGCCAGGGAAATTTAAAATTGCTATAAACGGAGCAAAATTAGACGAAACTGCTTTAAGAATTCATGACCTTGGATTAAGGTTAGTTAGAAATAATCAAGGCCAATTAGGTTTTAGTGTTTTTGTTGGAGGTGGACTTGGAGCGGCAGCAATGATTGCAGCGGAAACTGCATCTTTTGTTGAGGTTGAAGATATTCTTAGCTATCTTGAATCTACCATGAGGATTTATAATCTAAAAGGTCGTCGTGATCACCAGAAAAAATTGCGAATCAAGTTTTTAGTACGAGAGCTTGGTGCCGATGAATTTTCTAGATTAGTTAATGAAGACTGGCAACAAACAAAAAATGATCCAAATTTAAAATTAAATCTAGTTGAGCTAGAGCAATTAAAAAAAGACTTTGCTTTACCAATCAAGTCATTAAATTTGGAAAGCTTTGAAGAGAAAGTTGATTTTAATTACAGCATCTGGAAGAAAAATAATGTTCGTAGGCACAAAATTGATGGCTTTAGTATTGTGAATATATCACTTACGAAATTAGGCGCAGCTCCAGGCGATGCTACCTCTGAGCAGATGAGAATACTTGCAGACTTAGCTGAGAAATATAGTGCAAGTGAGCTTAGAACAACCAAAAGACAAACGATAGTTTTTCCATATGTGAGAAAAGATCAGGTTTATGATTTATGGCAATCCCTTGAAAAATATGGTTTAGCTAGCCCTCACCAAGGCACCCTTGCACAGATAGTAGCCTGCCCAGGAAGAGATTATTGTGATTTAGCTAAAGCAGTTTCTATTCCTATAGCTACCAGAGTACAGGAGCGCTTTAATGATATGAAAAGGCTGCTCGATATTGGCGATTTAAATATTAACATTTCTGGATGTGAAAACTCCTGTGCACATCACCATGTAGCTGATATTGGTTTACTAGGTATGCAAAAAAATGGCGAAGAGTATTATCAAATAACTTTAGCGGGAGAGACGCTTCATGAGACTGTAATTGGTAAGAAGTTGGGACCCTCAGTAAGCGGTAAAATTATTGTTGATGCTGTAGAAACTATTGTTAATGTGTATCTTAAGAACCGCCTAGACCAAGAGAGATTTACCGATGTCTTTAAAAGAATAGGTATAGCTCCATTTAAGGAAAAAGTATATGAGTGAAATTCTTCAAATAGAAAGCATACTAAACAAAGATTATGAAAGCGTTGATCTTGTTTCGTTTCAAGAATGGTTTGAAAATGTTAATAAGCTATCAAAACTTTCTGTAGGTATTATTGTTGGACCTTCAGACGATGTATCTTTAATTAAAGATCAGCTAGATTGTATAGAGTTGATAGTTCTAGATTTTAATAATTTTGACGATGGTAGGGGCTATTCCCAGGCTTATTTATTAAGCAAGAGGTGGAAATTTCCAGGTGAAATTATTGGCATTAATGCCCACTTAGATCAATTGCAATTTATGATTAGGTCTGGAGTTACAAGTTATGTATTACTTGATTCCTATTTGGGGTTGGATGAAAAAGATTATGCTAATGGTTTTAGTATTTGTTATCAAGAAGCTGCAAACAATTCAGGACTTCAGAAAAAGTACTAGATTAATAGTATAATTTACTCAAGTTTTATATATAAGAAAACTATGCAAGTATTAAGTCAAAGAAGGAATATATGTCGACATTAATAACTGAAAGAGTGACTCATGTGCATCACTGGAATGACACATTGTTTAGCTTTCGCACTACTCGTGATCCAGGCTACCGTTTCAAAAATGGTCACTTTACAATGATTGGCTTACCTTCTGATGGCAAGCCATTGATGCGAGCTTATAGCATCGCTAGTGCTAATTATGAGAATGAGCTTGAGTTCTATAGTATTAAAGTGCAAGATGGTGCTCTTACTTCCAAGCTTCAAAACCTTGCTGTAGGTGATGAAGTGCTCGTGGGCAAGAAATCTACAGGAACCTTAATTCCAGACAATATGCTTCCTGGACGCTATCTTTATTTACTTTGCACTGGAACAGGTTTGGCACCATTTATGAGTATCATTAAAGATCCAGAAATTTATGATCAATTCGACAGAGTCATCTTGGCTCATGGAGTTCGCGAGATTTCTGAACTGGCCTACTCTGACTACATTGAAAATGTTTTGCCAAATGATGAGTATATTGGAGAAATAGTGAGGGAGAAACTAGTCTATTATCCTACAGTAACCCGTGAGCCCTTTAAAAATAATGGCCGCCTTACTACCCTGATGAGTTGTGGTAAGTTGTTTTTAGATTTGAAACAGCCTCAACCCAATCTAGAAGACGATCGTTTTATGATTTGTGGAAGTCCAAGCATGCTTAAGGATTTAGTTGACATGCTAAAGTCTAAGGGCTTTATTGAGGCCCGTAATGTCGAGCCTGGTCACTTTGTTATTGAGCGTGCTTTTGTTGACTCTTAGCTCCGACCTAATATTATCAACAGACACAAAGTAAATTCCTTATTTTAAGGTGTATCTTTCATAGTGAACAAAGACTTTAAACTATTTTTAGTTTAAAATTACCAGCGATATGAACGAGAATTTTTTAATCCTTACTGGTATGGGTTACACCTCTAAGGCAAAGGGAAGTCCGTTAGTTGATCAAATTGATGCTATCTTGCCTCAAACCCAGTGTAATCAGTGCGACTTTCAAGGCTGTAGGCCATACGCTGAGGCTATAGCAAATGGTGATGCTGAAATCAATCAATGCCCACCAGGTGGACAGGAAGGAGCTGATGCTTTAGCAGAGCTTTTAGGGGTTGAAACGCTACTTTTAAATGAAGAACATGGCGAAACCAAGCCAAAACGAATTGCCTTAGTTGATGAAAAAGTCTGTATTGGCTGTACTTTATGTATTAAGGCTTGTCCAGTTGATGCTTTTGTAGGATCATCGAAAGTGATGACACAGGTTATTGCTGAAGAGTGCACAGGCTGTGATTTATGCCTACCAGTTTGTCCAGTAGATTGTATTGACATGGTTGAAGTTAAGCCAGCTAAAGAAATTCTTTTTATTAATTACCTTCAATTTTATGAAGAATTGTATGAAAAACAAACTCATGAAAAAAAACAAAGAACAATTGCTAAAAGAAGATTCGAGTTTCGTGAAATGCGCATAGAAAGAAATAAACAGGAAAGGACAGATCTACTGGAAGCAAGGGTGATTGCCTTGAAAGAAAAAATGGCAAAAGACAAGACTCAAAAAGAAAAAATTGAGGCAGCAATGAATCGAGTTAATACATCGAAGGCAGATGATGAAGTTAAGTGATTTTGATTTCGATTTGCCAAAGTCTTTAGTTGCGCAATACCCTAGTAAAAGTAGAACTGATTCAAAATTATTGGTGCTAAGGGACATATTGGTCGACTCCACTTTTTCTCAATTAGGTGATTTTCTCAAACCAAATGACTTATTAGTTCTTAATGATACAAAAGTTATACCCGCTCGATTATTTGGGCATAAAGATTCTGGAGGTAAGGTCGAAGTTTTAGTTGAACGTTTAGTCAATGATCATGAAGCACTAGTCATGATTAAGTCAAGTAGGTCGCCAAAAATTGGTAGTTATATAATCCTTGAAAATAAAAGTCGCTTCATAATATGTGATAAAAAAGATGGTATTTATACGGTTGACTTTGGGTCTTTTTCCATTCTAAACGTACTTAATGAAATTGGGCATATACCTCTACCACCCTATATTGACAGAGTTGATGACAACGAAGATCATAGTCGCTACCAAACAGTTTATGCAAAAAATGATGGCGCGGTTGCAGCGCCGACTGCGGGACTACATTTTGATGAGTTGTTATTATCTAGTCTAGTAAAAAAAGGTATTAGTCACGCATTTATAACTCTTCATGTCGGCGCAGGTACTTTTCAGCCTGTCAAAGTAGAGGATATTGAGGGTCATAAAATGCATAGTGAGTATTATGAAATTTCCACTGAAACAATAGACAAGATAGAGCAGGCAAAGGCGATTGGTGGAAGAATTATTGCTGTAGGTACAACAGCAGTAAGAGCATTAGAGTCCGCTTCAGTTAATGGAAAACTAATAAATCAAAAGGGAGATACAGATATTTTTATTTATCCTGGGTTTAAGTTTCAAACAGTAGATGCTATGATTACAAATTTTCATTTGCCAAAATCCTCTCTATTAATGCTAGTAAGTGCCTTTATTGGATTTGATGAAATGTTTGAGACTTATCGTCATGCTATCAAAGAGCAGTATCGCTTCTTTAGCTATGGCGATGCGATGCTTTTGGAGAAAAAATCAAAGTGATTTGGTAGAGAGGTGTTTTGAAAGTAAAAAAATTAAGAAAGCTAGGGCCGGTAACAGTATGAAACTTGTCTTAATTGAAGTTACCTCAGCAATAAGACCAACAAATAATGGTCCAAGTAGCATCCCCCCATATCCAAGCGTGGCAATACTAGCAATTGCAGCTCCCTGAGATATTTCTTTGTCTTTACCAGCCCGAGAAAAAGCTAGAGGGATGATAACAGCAATACCAAGTCCTATAAGGCCAAAGCCAATCATTAATGGTACAAGTGTCTCAAATGTTAATACAATTAAAGAGCCCGCTAAAGCAACTAATCCTGAATAACGCGCCGTTAAAGAAGCGCCAAACTTTAATGCAATTTTGTCACCCATAAGTCTCATTGCAAACATACAAACAGAAAAAATAGTAAACCCTATAGCCGCGCCACCATTTGAAAGATCTAAAACACTTCTAAGAAAAATAGCGCTCCAATCTGCGACCATACCCTCTCCCAGTGAGGCAAAGAAAGTAATAAAGGCAACAGGAAGCAAGGCGCCTTTTGGAATTGAAATAAATGGAGCTTTACTATCTTTTTCTTTCTTTTCAGAGTTAAAAGGGATAGTTACAACAGTAAGCATAACTAAAAAAATTATAATTGAAGTAATTGTAAAATGCATTGGCATTCCAATTTTATAGTAAGCGGTTAATACTCCTGAACCTGCACCAAAGCCAGCTCCTAAGCTCCACATTGCGTGGAAAGACGACATTAATGGGCGATTATTTTTTCGCTCAACTTCCGCAGCCCAGGCATTCATGGCCACGTCATCACCTCCATGAATTACTCCAAAGAAAATGATAGCTGCTACAAGCATCCATATTGAGTTTGCAAAAGCTATAAAAATAAGAGTAAGTGGTATAAATAGGCAGGTGGTTCTCTTTGTTACAATTGAGGCTCCATAACGATCTGCAGCTCTACCAAAGACTGAGAATGCAACGACCGCTGAACAGCCTAATAGAAATATTAATAAACCTAAACCAGCTGGTGATAAGTGATGGAAATCTGAAATTTCAGGAATACGAGATGCCCACGTTCCGAATACTACACCATTGATAGCAAAAATTACTGAAACTGCAAACCTGCTATTTCTAGTTATTTTCATTTAATTGATTCAAAGAATGCATGATTTTTAAAGAGCTTCAAGTAATGTTTGCCCCATCATTGCTGGAGTAGGGGCAACACTAACACCGGCATTTTCTAACGCTTGAATTTTACTTTTAGCATCCCCAGATCCACCACTTATTACTGCACCTGCATGACCCATTCTTTTTCCTTTAGGTGCTGTGAGTCCAGCAATATATGAAATAACTGGTTTAGAAATATTAGATTTAATAAATTCTGCAGCTTCTTCTTCAGCGTTTCCACCTATTTCACCAACCATAACGATTGAATGCGTTTCATCGTCTTTTTCAAATAATTTAAGGCAATCAATAAAATTCATTCCTTGAACTGGGTCTCCACCTATACCAATACAAGTGCTTTGACCAAGACCAGCGAGAGTAGTTTGGTGGACGGCCTCATAAGTTAAAGTTCCTGAGCGAGAGACAATTCCAACTGAGCCACTCTTATGAATATTGCCAGGCATAATTCCTAGTTTACACTCATCTGGCGTGATAACTCCTGGACAGTTTGGACCAATTAATGTTGATTTACTGCCTGCAATAATAGCTTTTATTTTAATCATATCTTGTACAGGAATGCCTTCAGTAATGCATGCAATGACCGGCATCTCAGCTTCAATGGCTTCTACTATAGAGGCAAATGCAAATCTAGGTGGAACATAAATCATAGTTGCATTAGCGCTTGTTTCTTTCATAGCCTCCATGACAGAATTAAAGACTGGTTTTTCTAAATGGGTTTGACCGCCTTTACCAGGAGTTACGCCACCAACGAATTTTGTCCCATAAGCAATTGATTGTTCAGAATGAAAGGTGCCTTGCTTTCCAGTGAAACCTTGACAAATAACTTTAGTTTCTTTGTTAATTAGTACACTCATTTGGCCATCTCCACAGCTTGTTTAGCGGCTTTTGTTAAATCAGCCTCAGTAATAATATTGAAGTTACTACTATTTAGAATTTGAAGGCCTTCTTTCGCATTTGTTCCTTCCAGTCTTACTATAATTGGAAGCGTTAATCCTACTTTTTCTATTGCTTGTAAAATGCCGTTTGCTATAAGATCACAGCGCACTATTCCACCAAAAATATTAACTAAAATTGCCTTAACATTTTTTCCACTTTGAATTATTTCAAAAGCCTTTGCTACTCTATCAGCAGTTGTTCCTCCGCCTACATCCAAAAAGTTAGCGGGTGAGCCACCATGATATTCAATTAAATCCATTGTTGCCATGGCTAAGCCAGCACCATTTACCATGCAGCCTACAGTTCCGTCCAGAGAGATATAATTTAATTGATATTCGCTTGCACTTCTCTCTTTTTCATCTTCTTGAGCAATATCTCTAAGGCTGGCAATTGTTTCATTTCTATAGAGTGCGTTATCATCAAAGTCAATTTTTCCATCAAGAGCCATTATTTCATTCTGACCAGTGATGATAAGTGGATTTATTTCAATAAGGTTTGCATCATTTTCAGTAAAGATATCATAAAGTCCAAGAAGTGCTGAAGCAAACTGATCGTGAAGAGATGAATCTAGCCCAAGTTTGTTAGCCACATCAGTACACTCGTTAATCGATAATTTCCCTAGAGGGTCAATTTGTTTTTTAATGATCTTATCAGGTGTTTCAGAGGCAACTTTTTCGATATCCATCCCTCCCTCTGTTGAGGCAAGAATTGTGATAGTTTCTGAAGCGCGATCAACCAGAAGTCCTAAGTACAATTCTTTATTGATATCTTGACCAGCCTCAATAATAACTTCATTGATAGGCTGTCCATTTGCATCAGTTTGAGGAGTAATTAAATTAGTGCCTATTAATTTTTCACTTGCATCAACTGCATCTTGTATTTTATTACAGACAATGACGCCCCCACCTTTCCCTCTTCCTCCAGCATGAACTTGAGCTTTAACAACCCAAAGTGAACCACCAAGATTCTCGCAAGCAGATTGAGTTTCGTTGCTATTAGAAACAACTATAAAGTTTGGTACATTTATATTATGCTTCTTGAATAAGCCTTTTGCTTGGTATTCATGTATGTGCATATAATTAAAATATTAGGGTTAAAATATGTGGAAGCGTATTTTAACATTCTTAGATTGTTGGCTTTGTTGGCTTTATTTTAAATTATGAATATATTTCTTTTATATCTTATTAAAATATGCATTTATAAATTCAAGCACTATTTCTCATAAACCCTTAGGATCAAAATAATATGAATTACAGTACAAGCCAGTTTAAAAATGGCATGAAATTGATTCTTGATGGAAACCCATGCTCAATTGTCAATAATGAAATTGTAAAGCCCGGCAAAGGACAGGCCTTTAATCGAGTTAAATTTAAAGACCTTATAACAGGCAAAACTCTTGAAAAGACATACAAGTCAGGCGAATCACTTGAGGGAGCCGATGTTATGGAATTAGAAATGCAATACTTATATAGTGACGGCGAAAAATGGCATTTTATGGAGCCTGAATCATTTGAGCAATTTGACTTGAGTGAAGAATCTATGGGAAGCGCAATAAACTATTTAGTGGAGCAAGATAATTGTATTGTTACCTTATGGAATAACAATCCAATTACTGTAGTTCCACCAAATCAAGTAATATTAGAAGTAATCGATACTGACCCAGGGCTTAAAGGCGACACAGCTGGGACTGGCGGTAAGCCGGCAACTTTAAATACAGGCGTTGTTGTTCAGGTTCCTTTGTTTGTTGGTATTGGAGATAAGGTTAAAGTTGATACTAGAACAAACGAGTACTCAGGACGCGCTTAATTCATGTTGACATGTCTGAAGTTAAAAAAAACCTAGTTCGTTATCAAGATTTAATTATAAAAATTAGAGAGTTTTTTTATTCTCATAAGGTTACTGAAGTACAAACTCCTTCTCTTTTATTGTCTCCCACAACTGATGTTTATATTGATAGCATCGAGGTGAAAGTTAATCAGGCTATTTCTAGGTCAGCTGAACTATATTTACATACCTCGCCTGAGTTAGAAATGAAGCAACTTTTATCTAAAGGGAGCGGAGATATATTTCAAATTTGCCAAGTCTATAGAGACAATGAATATGGACAAAATAACTCTAACGAATTTACAATGCTGGAATTCTACCGTATTGACTTTGACATGCATCATTTGATGGAGGACATTACAGATTTATTGGTGGCGCTTGGAAAAACTGAGGTTGTCACTAAAATATCATATGCGCAAGCTTTTTTTCAATACGGTAATATTGATATATTAGATTCTGATTTGGAGGACTTAAAGAAAATTGCAAATTCATTAGGTTTAAGTTCAAATTATGACTGGGCTGAAGATCTTCAAACCCTTCTTTTTGTTCATCTTATTGAGCCAAAGATAAATCAAATACCTATTTGTTTTATTTATGACTACCCAAAAGAGCAGGCAGCTCTTGCAAAGATTGAGGGCTCCATTGCTCATCGCTTTGAATTGTATCTAGATGGTGTCGAGGTTGCTAATGGTTATCAAGAGATTCAAACTGCTAATGAATATCGAGATCGATTTAATACTGAGTTATATAAGAGAGACAAGATATCAAAGAAAACCTCATTAGTTGATGAAGAGTTTTTAAAGGAAATAAAAGATGGCCTTCCAAATTGTTCAGGCGTAGCTATTGGAATTGAAAGATTATTTTCTACAATAAGTTTATAATTATTACATCGAATGCTAATGACAGTTTGCAAAAATAACTTTGGAAAATTTAGATAAACCTTTTTGGAAAAATAAAACTTTATCTCAGATGAGCTCCGAAGAGTGGGAGTCGCTTTGTGATGGTTGTGGAAGATGTTGCCTCCACAAGTTGGAAGATGAAGACTCTGGGAAGATCTATTTTACCGATGTTGCTTGTCATTATCTAGATGAAGAAGAGTGCTCTTGCCCGCATTATGAGGACCGTCAAAAATATGTTCCAGATTGTTTAAGTATTAAGCCAGATTGGGGAAAAAAGTTTAACTGGCTTCCAAGTACATGTGCATATCGGCTTCTATACGAAGGAAAAGAGCTGCCTATTTGGCACCCACTGATAAGTGGAGATAAAAAAAGTGTTCATTTAGCAGGTATTTCTGTAAGAGGAAGAACGTATAGAGATAATGAGGTATCTAAAGATCTTTTATTTGAACATATTATAAATTGGGTGGATTAGATGAAGAAATTAACCATATTAATACTTAGCCTATTTTTATTCATCAATGCATTTGCAGATGAATGGCCACATCAAAATATTTCAAAAGCAGGCTTTGCAACAGAAATTATAGAAAGAGAGCCCTTTAATATTGTTGGGGAGCTTGATAATTCTTTGGGTAAAATCTACTTTTTTACAAATATTCGTAATCTAGAAGGAACAAGTATTTCGCATCGCTGGATTTACAATAATAAAGTGATGGCTGATGTTGTTTTTGATATCAAGGGCCCTCGTTGGAGAGTCTGGTCATCAAAAAATCTTTGGCATACCTGGACAGGAAATTGGATTGTCGAAGTGCTTACCTCTGAAAATGAAGTGCTGTATCAAAAAGAATTTAACTACATAGAAAAACAATGAATAAAGTTGTATTAGCATACTCGGGCGGATTAGATACTAGCATTATTGCTAAATGGCTGCAAGAAACATATGATTGTGAGGTAGTAACCTTTACCGCAGATATTGGACAGGGTGAAGAAGTTGAGCCAGCTCGCCTAAAAGCAGAGGCAATGGGGATAAAAGAAATTTATGTTGAAGATTTACGTGAAGAATTTGCGCGTGATTTTGTTTTCCCAATGTTTCGCGCAAATGCTATTTATGAAGGGGAATATCTTTTAGGTACCTCTATTGCAAGACCTTTGATTTCTAAGCGACTGGTCGAAATTGCGAAAGAGGTTGGCGCAGATGCAATTTCACATGGCGCAACAGGAAAAGGCAATGATCAGGTAAGGTTTGAGCTTAGTGCCTACGCTATTAATGCCGACATTAAAATTATCGCACCTTGGCGTGAATGGGAGCTGTCTTCTCGTGAGAGCTTAATGAGGTATGCTGAAGAGCATAACATTGAAGTAGACTATAAGAAACAATCAAAGAAATCTCCATACTCAATGGATGCTAACCTGCTGCATATTTCTTATGAAGGAGACCTACTAGAGGATCCATGGCAGGAGGCAGAAGACGAAATGTGGCGCTGGACAGTTTCGCCTGAAGAGGCGCCAGATCGTGCTGAATACATTGAGTTAACTTATGAAAAAGGTGACATCATTGCTATTAATGGGGAGTCAATGTCACCTGCCCAAGTTATGGAAAAATTGAACAAACTGGCTGGCGCGCATGGAATAGGTAGGCTGGATATTGTGGAGAATCGTTTCGTTGGCATGAAGTCTCGAGGTTGTTACGAGACCCCTGCAGGCACGATTATGCTAAGAGCTCATCGTGCTATTGAGTCACTTACTTTAGATCGAGAAGCTGCACATCTTAAGGATGAGTTAATGCCGAAGTACGCTAAACTTATTTATAATGGTTTTTGGTTTGCCCCAGAGCGTGAAATGTTGCAGGCAGCGATTGATGCCTCACAAGAAAATGTTAGCGGTGTAGTTAGGGTGAAATTATATAAAGGCAACACATCAGTAGTCGGACGAAAATCAGACAAAAGCTTATTTAGTGAGAAAATTGCTACCTTTGAAGATGACGGTGGCGCATATAATCAGAAAGATGCCGAAGGCTTCATTAAGCTTAATGCTCTTCGATTGAGATTAAAGTCACTCCAATAGTGATAAAAATTGGTATTCTGTCAGATACTCATGGGGTAATCCATCCAGGGGTTATAGGTCTTATGAATGACTGTGACTTTGTCATTCATGCAGGCGATATCGTAGATGAAAACTCTTTGTCTGCATTAAATCCAAAACAAAGAATGATTGCAGTTAAGGGTAACAATGATCAGCATATATCTTCTTTTGGAGAGGTTGAGTTAGTAGAGTTTCCTGGAGGCAGTATAGCAATAGAACATGGGCACTTACATGGACATATTCAGCCGAGTCATGATTCACTGAGGGCTTCTTATCCAGAGGCAAAGGTCATCATATATGGGCATACCCACAAGCAAGTTATTGATAAACAACATTCGCCTTGGGTCATAAATCCAGGCTCTGCGGGAAAGGTTCGTAATTATGGCGCAGCGAGATGTCTGACTCTGACTATTGAAAATCAACAAGAGTGGAATATTGAGCCACACATATATGACGATATTTTTTAAAAACTAACTAGAAATAGTTTTTAATCTAACTTGCCACCTTCAATTATTTCATCAGCTGTCGCATCACGAATTGATAAAACTTCTACGTAAAAAATAATATCTTTACCCGCAAGAGGGTGATTGCCATCAATTGTTAGTTTTCCATTTTCGATACTTGAAACAATAAAATCTTTAGTACCACCTTTGTCATTTTGCATGGTAACAGATGCCCCAATAAACCTATATTCAGGTGGAACATTATCAATATTGTCTGTAAAAATTAGTTCATCAGCCTTTTTCCCAAAAGCATCTGTTGCTTTAAGTAAGATTTCTACCTCATCACCAACAC
>CAJXOB010000018.1 GCA_913057955.1 uncultured Gammaproteobacteria bacterium
AATCAATTATTTACGACTTGATGCTTTAAAATTTCGTAGCTATTAATTAACTAAAATTAGGCATAAATGAAAACATGTTTGTAATTCTAGGAAACCAACTCTTTGAGCCCAAATTACTTCAAGAGCTGGGCTGTAATAAGGTCTTTATGGCAGAAGACTTTGATCTTTGCAGCTATGAAAAACATCACAAACTCAAGCTTTACTTGTTTCTATGTGCAATGCGTGAGTACAAAGAAGAGCTTGAGTCTTTGGACATCTCTGTAAGATACTTTGCCTTAAATGATCGAATTGAAAATCAATCTTATCTAGAGTGTCTTGTTGATTACGTTTTGGATAATGAAATAGAACAGGTAAATGTATTTGAAATTGAAGACAAGGCCTTTGAATCTGAATTACTTGAAGGCTTAACTAAGAGCAATGTTAAGTTTAAAGTTCACCAATCACCAATGTTTCTGTTTTCTAGGGAAGAGCTTTATTCACTAATGAAGGATAAAAAAGCCCTTAGAATGGGGAATTTCTATCAGCATGCAAGGAAAAAATTCAACATTTTGATGGATGAAGACAACAAGCCTTTGGGCGGTAAATGGTCCTTTGATGCAGAAAATCGAAAAAAAATTCCTGCTAATACTTTGATACCTGATCTGCCAAATAATAAGCAATCGTTACACCATGATGAAGTTTGTAGCCTCATTATGCAGCATTTTAATGACCACCCTGGAAGCCTTGATAATCCATGGTTTCCTGTTAATCGACGTGATGCTGAGAGTCAATTTAAAGATTTTTTAAAGCAGAGAATGGCTAATTTTGGTATTTATGAAGACGCAATGCTAGAAGGCAAAAACTTTTTGTTTCATAGCTGCATCAGCGCCTCAATGAATATAGGGCTTTTGTCTCCTCAAAAAGTTATTCAAACCCTTCTAGATAGCGCCGATACTTATCACATTCCCATGAATTCATTGGAAGGCTTTGTAAGGCAAGTCTTAGGTTGGCGTGAGTTTATCAGAGGCGTATATCAAACAAAAGGTGACTACCAATCAAATAAAAACTATTGGGGCCATACTGGCAAGTTAACTTCAAGCTGGTACGAAGGTTCAACTGGAATAGCGCCTTTAGATGATTCTATCATTGCTGCGATACAAGATGGATACAACCATCATATCCCTAGACTTATGGTCATAAGCAACCTGATGAATCTTTGCGAAATTGATCCCAAAGAAATATATAGGTGGTTTATGGAGATGTATATTGACTCTTCCGAGTGGGTTATGGTTCCAAATGTATTTGGAATGGCAACCTATTCTGATGGTGGCCTAATGTCTACCAAGCCTTACACTTGCGGTTCAAATTACCTACTTAAAATGAGTAACTATAAAAAAGGTGAATGGTGCAATGCAGTTGACGGACTTTATTGGAGGTTCATTCAAAAGAATAGAAAGTTTTATGAATCTAACCCCAGATTATCCCTTCAACCCAAACTATTAGACAGAATGTCACAAGAAAGAAAAGAGCTTATCTTTGGCGAGGCAGAAAAATTTATTAAGGCCCATACTCAATGAAATTAGAGAAGATTTGTAAAACTTGCAATAAGCCCTTCACCTGGAGAAAAAAATGGCGTAAAGACTGGGAGAACGTCCTCTACTGCAGTGAAAGGTGTCGAAGGAATAAGTTGTAGTAAATTCGGTCTATTAACAAAAAGCTAAAAAAAAGCCCTCAATGAAGAGGGCTTTTTATGAACTTATGTAAAGTTATGCTTACTTCTTCTTGCTGACAGCTGCGCTTGATTGCACTGCAACATTCCAAATAATTAAACCAAATAAGATTTTGTTAACAAAATCTGCAAGGTTGTAAACAATGTTTAAAGTTCCAGCATCTACACTTCCCATCATATATCCGAAGACATATCCAAGAGGATAAATAGCCCAGCCTACTAAAACAATAATTCTAAGAGCATTGAATGCAGACTTTACGCTTGCATTTGCCTCAGCTGCTTTACTAGCCTCACCACCGAAGATTTCCCAGATGATGATTGCCCAACCTATCATGCCCACGACAAACCCGACAGAAGCGGATACTAAATGCGCCTCACCTGCGAATCCACCAATTAACATTACCATAGTTCCAGCTAATAATCTCCAGAAAGAATTAGTTGACACTGAAGCGCCGACTGCTTTCAAGATGATGAAAAATTCAATCATTAATAATGGGACAGTAATTAACCAATCAATATATCTGTATACAATTGGAGAATCAGGAGCTCCTGCGATAACCGAAGCTACCCAGTAATCTCTCATATAATAGTAGTGAATTGCAGCAACCAATGTTACCAATCCTGCAACTGTCATTGACAGTCTCCACTCTTTGTTTACTGCCATACCTTCATAAAAGAAAAATACTGTAGCAGCAACCATCGCAACAGAAACAATCCAGAATGAAACGCCAACAAAATCGCCAGCTTGTAAAAATAAACTCATGTCGCTCATAAGAACTCCCTAAATAAATTAAATTAACAATGACTAACCATTAGCCATTAGTGAAAAAATATACCTTGAAAGATTATTAAATACACCGGAATTAATAATGGTTTTTTTTGATACGTTGTAATGGTTTATTTTGACACCTTATTTAAGTTATTTAAAATAAGGAGTAATGAGAAAGGGCCCTGCTAGTGGCCCTTTTAGGTTATTTAACTTGTGTAATCCGATTATCAGTAAAACCAGTATAACCTGGATTTTCTCTAACAAAATCCGCAATTACGTCTGCCAAATCAGGACCAAAGTCATAGATGTCAGTTGCAGATCTGAATACTTTATATCCATCTCCACCGCCGCGAATAAAATTATTAGAAACCATGCCGTAGGTCCCATATAAATTTAATGGGCTCCAAGAGCCATTACTCTCTTCAATTTCAATTGAAGTCACCCTTCCATCATTAGCAGGTTGTGATAAATCAAATGTAAATCGCATTCCTGATACCTGAGGAAATCTTCCTGCTCCTTCTTCATGCTGACTAACGCCATTCTCAATCGCAGCAAGTAGCTGCTTTCCAGTCACTTTAAAGGTCGCCAAAGTATTTTGAAAAGGAAGAATAGTCATGACTTCGCCAAGCGTCACATCACCAGCATCAAGAGATGCTCTGATTCCGCCCGAGTTCATTAGTGCTATTGAATAGCCTTTGTCAATCGATGACGCTCTCATTGCGTCCGCAATCATATTACCCATATCACACTCTTGCGCACGACAAACATCTCTATTTCCATTTAAGGAGCTTGAGATACTTCCAACGAGAGTCTCTTTAAGCTCGGTTATTGGTTTTTCTAATTCATCAAGGCGCGCTACAACTTGGCTATTTTCAATGATAGAACCATCAATCGTAATTGGTTCACCCGTTGCAGATATTACATTACCTGCCCCATCAAAGACAACTGAAAGCTCACCTAGAAACTTACCATAGGCATAAGCCTGTACGATTTGTGTGCCATTAACCACTGTTGGATAAGGACCCTTTGCATTATCACTAATATTAGATAAATAAGCATTATCATGCCCGCCAACAATCACATCAACGCCCGTGGTATTAGCTGCAATTTCTTTATCTATTTCGTATGAAGAGTGCGAAAGAACTACAATTATATTGACCCCTGATGCTGTCAATGAATCGACCTCAGCCTGAACGGCTGAAATAGCATCCAAAAATATAATATTATCCCCAGGACTCGATATATCAACAACATCTTCAGTAACGACGCCGATCAATCCAATTTTATGGCCACCCCTTTCAATCACCGATGATTTGTTTAATCTTCCTTTTAGTTCAGGCTCCATATCAACATCGGCATTTGCCATAAGAACAGGAAAATTGACCGTGTCCATAAAGGCTCTAAGTGTTTCAGGGCCATCGTCAAACTCATGGTTACCAACAGCCATTCCGTCATAACCAAGTTTATTCATCATTTCTGCCGCTACCTTTCCTTTATATAGATTGTAAAACAGCGTTCCTTGAAACTGATCACCGCCATCCAAAAGTATTGTATTTGAATGCCTCTGGCGCGCATCTTCAATTGCTGAAATCAATCGAGCCGTTCCACCAAAACACTTGCCTTCAACATTGTCATCTATAGAGCAGGTGTTGTCATACTTACTAATTGGCCTGAAACGAGCATGAAAATCATTTGTATGGAGTATTGTTAACTCGTAGCCATTATTGTCAGCAATTACAGGATTATTAAATAGGCCAATCGCCGTAATAAAAACCGCTCCAATGATTGAAGGGATTAAAAGTTTTTTTTGCAATCTGTTTGACTGCGATTTTTGTATTGATTTCAAAACCACTCTCCTTAATAATTTAAAAAAAATATATAACTCAACGAGTTACATTGTAATCCAATTTATATGTGTTCTTAGCAGTTTAAATATTTGAAGATTATGAATAGCATCTTGTGCATATGTATAAAGCTTTTATAACTAATAAGGAACGCCATCTTTATTAGTTTTAAAGCACAAAATAAATAAAAGATTTAAAAGGATCAAATTGACATATAATTCATTTTTTTTAAAATCTAGATTCGAAAAGATGCGATTTGCGAAATATGAACAGCATTTAAAATGGTTGGCTTTAGTACTTGGAATCCTTAGTACCATTGCTATCATTAATGATTTATATCCTTATACCATGTTTATTGGACTCCCCTTTTGCTTGATTTGGGTTTACTGCGCTTGGCTTCATACTGAAAAACAGCTGAAATGGATTAATATAATTTTTACTGGACTTTATTCATACGGCATAGTGAATTATTACTTTATATTAGCTTAGATAACTTTAACTAAGAATTAGAAATGGTTTAGTACCACCTAACCATTCCAATAATTCCTGCTGACGCGTAAAAAAATTGCAAAAAAAGTATCCCTTTATGGCGCCCAAGGTAAGCCCAATAGCCAATTGAAAAGGATGAAACTAATAGCAACAAGAAACCCATAAATTCGACTCCAATATTTAACGCTACTAGCATTGAATATAGAATTGCAGTTACAACGCCAAACCATTCTAACGCTTTGCTTTTCATAACAATATCTCCAAGTTTCTAATAATAGAAGGGGGGGGTATTTTTTTGTTTATAAATATAAATTATTAATTCAAATTAATCTTAATCGAGTTCTAACGGATGCCATGGCTACGAGAATATTCATTTAATGAAGGCGAGGTCCATTGCTTTAAATCTTCAATCTTTGGCTGATAAATTTCAACTTTTAATGGATAACATCTTGCAGAGTCACTTGAATGACTTGAGCTACAATCACCTCCAGGACAGGCTGATAGTCCTCCTAAAAGGTTTATTTCTGCAAAAAATTCAATAAAATCATCCGGCCTTACAGGGCTAGCTTTCATGAAATACTGATGAGTTTCTTTTGTAAAACCTGTACACATAAAAACATTAAGTACGTCATGAACTTTCGACTCTATTTCAGAAATTATTTTTTGTTGATGATGAGACAAAGCTCTACAAAGGTTTGAGTGGCAACAGTGATGGTACTCTTCGTCATTTAAAGCCATATGAGTATAAGGGTCACACCGCGTTCCAATTACGTCATGAACGCTACCTCCATCATCATCCCAGCCATACCAATCAAGGGTGTCGTGAGTGATTGTTGCCATCGGCCTAAGAAAAGGAAGGTTTGAATACAGTCTATCGCCAGTGCTAACATGAGTCCCATAGAGGGCCCTCGTTTTGCCACTAAAAAAGCGCTCATTAATATTGTCTTTATTCCAAAGATTTAAGTCACCAACTTGTGGTCCATCGACACTGACAATTCGAAAAAAATGACCTGCAGGCACCTCAAACGTTTTTGCATCTCTTGGAGGTATAACTATTGACTCAACAAGCTTCATTTCATCTCTTGCTTTGGCGTAAAAGCTTGCATCATATTTTGGCAAATTATCTATTGGGTAAGAGATAACTGGCTTAATAGCGCGCCGTGCTTTCGCATCTATTGGCTCTTGATTTTGATTTATTGTTTTCATAATTTACCTTACCTCCAAATCTAGCGCGGTTTGACTGAGTCTTTCAACTGCATTAGCTCCGACAATCACTGAATGACCCGGGCACATTGCAAGCCGGTTATCTCTGTTCATAATAATCATATGCAAAAAGAAGACCATATTCTCTTCAACTACCATGGGATTGCCTTCGTATATCATTGGATAATCCACCCAAATTGGCGCGTAAGCACAGCCCATTGTATATCCACATGCATTCAATCGATGGTCTCTGTAGCCGCCACTATCCATTACGTTTGCATGCGCTAAAAAGACATCGCCTAAGGTGTTGCCTGGAATTAAAGCATCTTCACACGCCTTAAGCGCTTGCGTTGCGACTCTATGCATATCTTGGTGTTGCTGAGTCACCTCACCAATTAGAACGGTTCGCATCATAGCGGCGTGATACCTTCGGTAACAACCCGCCCATTCTAGTGTCATTTGATCAACCTCACTAAGATGTCTTGGACCAGAATGATATCTACAAAGCAGTGCGTACTCTCCAGAGCCTATTATGAATTCATTTCCAGCATAGGTTCCTCCGCCCTTAAACACAGCGCCCTGCATCGCAGCCAAAATATCACCTTCAAAAGCCCCCGCATGGGTCAACTCAATGCCGGCTATGTAAGCCTCATCTGCAAGAGTTGCAGCTGTTCTAATGTATTCAAGCTCTTTTTCGCTTTTAATGTAGCGCAATTTGTTGACCAAGTTGGATGCGTCATCAAGCGCACAAAAACCCCTTAACGCAGCTTCTAAAAGTCGGTAGTTGTGGGCAGTTAACCCCACAGTGTCATACTCAATTCCCAATTTTTTATTTTCACAGTGAAGCTCTTTTAATAGGTGCTTTAAGTTTTGGGCTGGATTCATTCCGGCTTCATCTTTCCAAATTCTAATGTCATCGAGTATTGACGTTAACTCTGCTTGTGCAAGGTCAGGAGCCCTCGTGAGTAAAACCATTTTTCCGTCCATCCCTAGGTATAGACATTGAAACATGGCATACCCAAAGCTGTCATAGCCACTCAGATAATACATGCTCTCTTGGCGAAACATTAATATGCCATCAAGGTTTTTTTTATTGAGCTCTGATATAACATTTTTCTGTCTTATTTTGAACTCTTCAGTCGTAAAATGAACCGCCATAGCTTGACTCCAATTTTTAGAATTTTATGGTTTGTTTTGCTGAACTGAGACAGGCTTTCCAAAACCACCTCCGCCAGGAGTTTTTAAGACAAAAATATCATCTTTGACGACTTCAATTTGTCCTTTCGTTTTTAACTCAGTAATGTTGTTGTTTGAATGAATTACATAATTTTTTCCCACGGCTCCAGAATTTCCGCCTGCCAAACCATAAGGCGGGACTATTCTGTGCCCTGTAATGATATTAACCGTCATCGGCTCTAAAAATCGTATCCTTCGGTCAACCCCATCACCGCCATTCTTTAATCCCTTGCCTCCAGAATTTTTTCTTATACTAAAGGACTCTAGTCTTACAGGAAACCTCCATTCGAGAACCTCAGGATCCGTTAATCTAGAGTTGGTCATATGCGTATGAACAGCGCTGCAGCCTTCTTGATTGATACTGGCTCCTGAGCCGCCACAAATAGTCTCATAGTTCTGCACTCTCTCGTTTCCCCAGATAAAGTTGTTCATAGTCCCTTGAGACGCTGCAACAACCCCTAAGGCACCAAGAAGAGCATCCACAATGTATTGTGATGTTTCAACGTTTCCTGCGATCACAGCTGCTGGGTATTCTGGATTAATCATAGAGCGCTTTGGTATTATTAGGTTTAACGGTTTAAGGCATCCTGCATTTAGCGGAATTTCATCATCCACTAGACAACGAAAAACATACAAAACTGCTGCGTAGCAAATAGCGCTTGGAGCGTTATAATTCCCGGGATGCTGATCACTAGTGCCAGTAAAATCGATCGTAGCACTTCGTTTTATTTTGTCAACACTTATTGCAACTGAAACTTGGTGTCCGTCATCCATTTTGTAAGTAAAGCTAGAGTCACTAAGAACATCTAAAACCCTACGAACAGACTCCTCGGCATTGTCTTGGACATGCTTCATGTATGCATGAACAACATCCAGCCCATAATTCTTAATAACTTTTAATAGCTCTTGAGAGCCCTTTTCGGCTGAGGCTACTTGTGCCTTTAAGTCAGCAATATTTTGCTGAATGTTGCGTGCTGGAAATTCACCTGAACCCAACAAATCATAAATTTCTTGTTCAAGGAAGATGCCTTTCGAGACTAAAGTAAAGTTGTCAATTAATATCCCTTCCTCTTTGACATGACTGGAATTTGCCGGAGCAGAGCCCGGAACTGTTCCTCCAATATCGGCATGATGGCCACGCGTTGCAACATAAAAAATTACCTTCTCACTAAGCTCATCGTATACTGGCTTAATGAGGGTGATGTCTGGCAAGTGAGTTCCTCCGTTGTAAGGAGCATTAATCAAAAATGCGTCGCCAGGACTCATAGTGTCAAAATTTTCACGAATAATTGTTTTAATGGACTCACTCATTGAGCCTAGGTGGACCGGGACATGCGGTGCATTGGCAACTAGGTCGCCTGTTGGCGAAAACAAAGCACACGAAAAATCTAAGCGCTCTTTGATATTAACCGAGGAGGCAGTATTTTCTAGTACTGTCCCCATCTGCTCAGCCACGCTCATGAATAAGTTATTAAAGATCTCTAGCATTACTGGGTCTACATTAGTACCAATCGCACTCGCTCTTTTTATTTTTTCAGATCTCTCTAAAATGAGATCGTTTTTATCATTAAGGCTTCCCTGCCAGCCTGGCTCTATTACGATTGTTGAGGTTGACTCAATAATGACAGCAGGTCCAGAAATCAAGTCATTAGGAGCAATGTCGCTACGGTTATAAAAAATAGTTTTTTGTATTTCTCCGCCTATAAAAACATCGTTTGTCGCTAGAGTTTTGGTTTTTAATGTTTGAATCTGGATCTCCTCTGTATCGAACTGATCGCTGCGACATGAAACCTCAACTTGTATCGATTCAACAATAAGTGATTTTTCTGGAGATATGAACCCAAAGCGAGCTTTATGGGTACTTTCAAAACTCGACTTCATTGCATTATAATCATCAAATCGGACAGCTAAAGAGCTATCAGAGCCGTTGTAACGAAGGAAAACGCGATTAAAGTAGTCAAACAGCTCTTCGTTTAGGTTTTGAGAAATTAGCTCTTTTTTTCCATCACTCTTTAGCTCATTAAAGCCGCTCGAAAGAGAACTAATGATTTCATCATTTAGGGTTGATTCAATTGCCAAGTCATTAATTGTTTTGCTGTCTGCGAGCCCTATTCCATAGGCAGATAAAACGCCGGCATATTGATGCAGGTGTATCTGCTTTATTCCAAGACTGTCAGCAACTAGGCAGGCATGCTGACCACCCGCACCACCAAAACAAGATAGTGCATAGTTGCTTACATCGTATCCACGCTGAACGGATATTTTTTTAATGGCATTTGCCATACTTTCAACTGCAATCGACAAGAACCCTTCCGCGACCTCTTCTGGAGAAATCACCTTGTTTGTTGATAAAGTGATTTCTTTAGCTAGAGCTTCAAACTTTTTAAAAACAATGGTTGAGTCGAGCTTTTGGTCTGCGTTCGGCCCAAAAACTTTTGGAAAGAAGTCTGGACTCAGCTTTCCAGTCATTACGTTGCAATCGGTAACAGTTAAGGGTCCACCATTGCGATAACAAGCAGGCCCTGGATTCGCTCCAGCTGAGTTTGGACCAACCCTATACCTTGATCCATCAAAGTGGAGAATCGAGCCGCCACCGGCTGCAACCGTATTAATTAGCATCATAGGAGATCTAAGTCTTACGCCAGCAACCTCTGTTTCCAGTGTTCTCTCATATTCACCGTTATAGTGGCAAACATCCGTAGACGTGCCTCCCATATCAAAACCAATCAGCTTCTTAAGGCCTATCTTCTCGCCAGTCTTAACCATGCCGACAACGCCGCCAGCGGGTCCAGATAAAATTGCATCCTTTCCCTGGAAATAATTTGCATCCGTGAGGCCGCCGTTGGACTGCATAAACATTAATTTTCCAGAGTCTTGTTTTACAGAGCCAAGAGCATTTTTAACTTGAACAACATAGCGACGAAGAATTGGCGAGAGATAAGCATCAACGACTGTTGTATCGCCCCTAGGAATGATCTTCATTAACGGGCTGACTTTATGGCTCACCGAAATTTGCTTAAAGCCAATATTTTTTGCGATGAGGCTTAATTGCTTTTCATGCTCTTGGTAGCGATATCCATGAAGCAACACAATGGCTATAGACTTGTATCCTTCATCAAAAGCATTTTTTAGTAGTTTTTCTGCCTTAAGCGTATTAAGCTTTGTAAGTATTTTTCCATTGACGTCGACTCTTTCTTCAATCTCAACAATTTTGGAGTAAAGCATATCGGGAAGCTTGATATCCAGTGAAAATAAATTTGGCCTTTGTTGGTATCCAATACGCAAAATATCCGCAAATCCACTCGTAATTGCAAGCAAAGTGTTTTCACCTTTACGCTCTAAAAGCGCATTGGTTGCTACAGTCGTGCCCATTTTTATTGAGTCAATTTGATTAATTGGAATGCCGTCACCCTCTTTTAAGTTCAACAAATCTCGAATACCCTGTATAGCAGCATCTGGGTATTGCCTTGAGTTTTCGGATAATAGCTTGTGGGTAATAATCTTGCCCGCTGGATTTTGTCCAATAATATCTGTAAAGGTTCCTCCCCTATCAATCCAGAACTGCCATTTTGTATTTTTGATGGGTTTTTTACTGTGCATAAACTATCTTGATATACTGATTCTATATAAATTAATAATAGCCTAAATGCATCAAAGATAATTTAGAATTTGACTGAATCAAAAAAAGAAATATAATAATTTTATGAAAAAAACTGTCTTACAATCACATTTGTTCTGTAGCGTGAATTTATCATGAACATTGATAAATCTGAAATAGTTATCGTTAATGAGCGCCTCTATCACTTAGGCATAAGAAAAGGAGACCTTGCTGATAATGTTTTTATCGTTGGTGATCCGGCTCGTGCTGTCCGCGTTTCCCAAGAATTTGATACGATTGATCGGGAAATTTCAAACAGAGAATACCTAACCTTTACGGGAACGTACAAAGGCATTGACGTATCTGTAATCGGAACAGGAATTGGAACAGATAATGTTGAAATCGCTCTTGTTGAGGCCTATATTGCTCATGAATTTGATCTTAAAAGTAGCAAACGGATCAGTGGCTGTAGGCCGATGACTTTCATAAGGCTTGGAACATCTGGAGGCGTTCAGCCAGGCATTAAACCAGGCACACTTGCGATTGCCTCTTACGCCCTTGGCCTTGATAGCACGGGTGTTTATTACGATCAGGCGCCGGAAGATGAAATCATTGAAAGAATTGAGTCTTCAGCTGAAAAAATCCTAACCGATGCTACGGCTAATACATCAAGATTCAAGGGAAAAATTATTCCCTATGCGTCCAAAGCATCACCTGAAGTAACAAAAGCGCTAGCAAACCAAGCTAAGAAGTCTGGCGCATCATATGGCGTTGGTATCACTGTATCTTCGCCGGGTTTTTATGGGCCGTCCTCGCGTTACATTGTTGGACTAAAAAACACCCTTCCTGACATCAAAGGTAGCCTTTCAGAGCTAAACGTAGATGGGCTTAAAGTTCTGAACATGGAAATGGAGTCCAGCCTATTGTTTCATCTATGCAGTCAAATGGGGTATCACGCCGGAACAATTTGCACAGTGATTAGCACCTCAACTGAGAGTGATGCAGTCGTTAACTATGACGCGGCCATTGCTAGCACAATCAAAATTGGATTAAAGGCGCTTGTAGAATTAAAAACCTCTACCTAAAGGTATTGGTGGTATAAAGTAGTTTTTAATTGGAATCATTCAAAATGCAATATAGAGATTTTTCGAATACAGGATGGAAGGTATCTGAAATTGGCCTTGGCTGCTGGGCAATAGGCTCAGAATGGGGAGATGTGACGGCTACAGATGCAAGAGAAGTCCTTAAAGCTTCCTTAGATAATGGCGTCAATTTTTTTGATACTGCGGATGTTTATGGTGACGGCAGAAGCGAAAAATTTGTTGGTGAGCTTATAAAATCAACCTCAGAAAAAATATTTGTTGCTACAAAAGCTGGAAGACGATTAAACCCTCACACACCTGAAGGATACAACCTTAAAAATATAGAAAAATTTATTGATAGATCGCTAACAAATTTAGGTGTTGATTGCATTGATCTGCTTCAACTGCATTGCCCTCCAAGTGAAATTTGCCCTAAAAAAGAAACCTATGAAATGATGGATGAACTCGTCAAGCTAGGCAAAATAGCCAACTACGGCGTGAGCGTTGAAAAGGTATCCGAGGCGATGGATGCCATTCAATTTCAAAATGTTAAAAGCATCCAAATTATATTTAATATATTTAGGCAAAAACCTGCTGAAACTTTTTTCAAGGAAGCGGCTAAGAGAGATGTTAGTATTATTGCAAGGGTCCCACTTGCCAGTGGCCTACTCACTGGAAAAATGAATCAAGGGTCTAAATTTCCTCAAAACGATCATCGAAATTACAACATCAATGGAGATGCGTTTGACGTCGGCGAGACCTTCTCAGGAGTTAATTTTGAAAAAGGACTCGAGGCAGTTGAGAAATTAAAAGGCTTAATTCCTGATAATTATTCATTGGCAGATCTAGCCTTAAAATGGATTTTAATGCACGACGAGGTAAGCGTTGTTATTCCAGGTGCAAAAAATGAATCACAAGCCCTGATGAACTTAAAAGCATCAGATTTGGATGAAATTTCATCCTTACTGCCCTCGATTAACTCTATTTATGATGAGCTTATAAAGCCTGACGTACATAATCGCTGGTAATATAAAAGTGCTCAGCATAAACGTGAAAAAGTTATTAAATAGTAAATGGACAGCTGTTAAACCAATTAGTAAAGAAAAACACTTCCTTGTTACCGAGTTAGAGTTGGATGAAAGTAACATCGTTATCCACTGTTTAATTGAGGCAATTATTTCGCGTCGATCTCAGAAAATTAATTGGGAAGAATTAAAGGACAGTGATTGTTGGATTCAAGGATGGAAGTAACTGGATTCGATTTTAATTTTTATAGAATTAACTTCTAATCTGCATCTAAACTTCACAATCCTTATTTATAATTATCACTATGAAAAAATATATATTAGTCGTATTCTTAAGTAGTCATATCGGCCTTGCACAAGGCAATTATTTTGACGACTGGTCTAGTGAAGACTTTTGTAGATGGCTCGATGCACCCTCAGTTCCTGAAAATATTTCTGAAGAAATGTACGCAAGAAAGATTACATGCGATGACAATTCTAAAATTATTGAGTTAACAGTCAAAACGATTAATACTAGCGAATATGCCACTGCTCTGCCTTCTCCTAAGGTATTAACACCTTCACAACCAAAGTTTCGTTTTAGGCTGAACTACAAAATAACTCTATGAATCAATTAGCCTGTTTATTGTTGTTTGCTTCCGCGGCAACTACTTCAGCTAATGACGATCACCGTAGTTTTTTGTTCACATCGAATTACCTAAAAAACTGTAAATTTGCCAAATGGGCTGACTCGCTGAAGGCGCCGTTTCAGTTTCACAAATCGATTTTAATTATTAATACTTTTTTTCACAAGAGAGCATTTTTACTTTAAATGTTTTCAACTTAGCCTTGCAATTTTCAAAGTTTGATTCAAAATATAGTTTAATTTTATAATTACAAAAGAGAAGTAAGTATGAGTTGGTGGACAACAGTTATAGGTGGCGCAGTAGGTTTTATGATTGGTGGACCGCTAGGTGCAATGCTTGGTGTTGCCTTTGCGGGTAATTTTTCTAAAGGTAAGTCTAGTTTTGGCCGGTCCTCTAAAGTCTTTCATCCAGGTGACCAGCAGCGCGTTCAAGCGGCATTTTTTAGTGGCGTATTTTCAGTCATGGGTTACATTGCCAAAGTCGACGGCAAGGTCTCAAAGTCTGAAATTCTCTTGGCGCAACAAGTTATGCAGCATATGCAACTATCAGAAGATATGCAAAAAGTTGCAAAAGAACTATTCAATCAAGGCAAAGACAATAGCTTCAACCTAGACGAGGTGCTTGAACAATTCCGCGCTGAATGTCATAGGCGTACACATTTATTACGCATGTTTTTTGAAATTCAAATTCAGGCTACCTATGCTGATGGTGTGTTTGACGTTAAAGAGCATGATGCGCTTAAGTATATCGCACAAAAACTTAACTTTCCTATTCATGAATTAGAGAGGCTTATTCAGCAATTTTCTGCGACCAACAACAATACCAACCAACTAACAGTTGACGATGCCTATGTGATATTGGGTGCGGATAAAAATTTAACTGACAAAGAACTTAAAACAGCCTATCGACGATTATTAGCACAGCATCATCCAGACAAGTTAGTTGCCAAAGGGCTGCCTGAAGAGATGATAAAAATAGCCAATGACAAAACCCAGGAAATCATTAGCGCTTACGAGCTCATTAAAAAGCATCGTGGGATGCGCTAATTAATCTGCTATTTATTCAAATTTTGAATAAACTGAAGCATAGTTGCGGCAACAATATTGGGCGCTTCGATTAAAATAGAGTGCTTATAATTTGGCAAAATAACCAGTTTTGAATTTGGTAATGCCAAATCAATCCCCTTGTTTAGGCGAGGATTACACCCGCCATCATTTTCACCAGTTAAAACTAAGCAAGGACAATCCACTTTATGCAACCAAGGCATCATCTCAACGTTGGCGTAAATCCGAAAAACATTCAGAAATACATCTGGATTTGTTGAAATTACTTGGTCCAAACGGGTACGAACAATAGCTGAGTTTGACGCGATGAATGTGTCCGTAAACCAACGATCTGTGAGCGTTTCCAGTACACTTGCTATACCTTGATTTTCCATCGCTTTTACAACGCCGTTAACTTTAGCGCTGTCGTCCTGTGTGCGCCCTGCAGCAGTAGATAGCAACCCAAGTGACAACACCCTATCTGGATATTTCTGGGCATATGCCGGGCCAATCATCCCGCCCAGTGAGTGTCCTGAAAAATGCGCTTTTTCAAATCCAGTTCGCTCTCGAACGCGCTCCAAATCATCAACCAATTCATCCAACCCAAATTCATCGCTGGGCATGGGTGAAGCGCCATGTCCTCGCAAATCATAGGTTACAATCGTAAAATGATCTCGCAAGATTGGCACAATGAAGCGCCATGCGTCACGGGCTGCGCCTATGCCGTGAATTAAAAATAGCGGAGGACCACTACCTTCAATCGTGTACTCGCAATCAATTACTTCCATCATGTCTTCAGCCTAGTCTGGAAATTTCTCAGAGCACAGTTCACCACCAGAACCCCAATCTCCTTTATCCACATCAGTAATAACAATTTGAACTGACTGAGTGGTGCCGCCACAAGTTTTCACAAACCCTGCAGTAAGCTCTTTTACTAGAGCCCTCTTTTCGGACGCATTCCGACCTTTAAACATTTCTACGCGAATTATTGGCATCATATCTCCTTCTTTTGAGTTTGTGTTGTGAAATGAGGCATCACCTCTTCTGCAAAACGCTGAATATTATCTAGCGTTTCAGATTGCTCCGCTCCAAAATTCATATTCAAAATTACCCGGTGTATTCCCAAATCAGAATACACCGATAGCTCATCAATCATTTGCTGTGACGTACAAATTAACAGGCTCTTATCAAGCTCTTCAATCGACTGCGCTCGCGGTAATGGCTTTATCATGCCGCCTTCAACGATGCCTGGCCCTGTATATACGTTATCAAAGCGGCTGTAGTAATCATGCGCTTGTTCAACCTTTTTCCAGCGATCCGCTGCATTATCAGAAACGAAAGCAAGGCGCGACAATGATAGCGTTAAATTACGTCCTTTATCACCCATCTCAGATTTCGCACAATTAAATCCATCTACCTGGTCCATTAGCAACTGGTGATTACCAGCAAGCGGAGTTGTTTGAATGTGAAAGCCACGCTTAGTGCACTGATAAATTCCCTCAGGATTCATGACCGCCATCATAAGGTTTGGTTGCCTTACAGGACGAGGCATAATAGTCATAGGATCAAACTTGTAATACTTCCCGTCCCACGAAACCTCTTCTTCAGTTAGTAGCGCCTGGAGCACCTCTAAGGACTCATCAAAGCGCTCTTGAGTTTCTGACATTGGCACACCTAAACGCTCAATTTCATATGCAAAAGCCCCGCGCCCAACCCCTAACATGAGACGCCCTTCAGTGAAAATATCTGCTACAACAACTTCGCCAGCAAAGGTGCGCATATCGTGGATCGGCAGTACAACAATCGAGGTCATAATCTTTACGTGATCGGTGTGCGCTGCAATTTTGACGGCAAACTGCAAGGGCGCTGGCATAAGTAAAATATTAATAAAGTGATGTTCAGTCAGAGAAACTGCGCCATAACCCAATCGATCAGCTAATACGGCCTGCTCAAGCATGTCGGCATACAAGCAATCTCCACCATAAGATTTATCTGGATAATAGGCTGACAATTGTAAGCTGAAGTCCATATAGCGCCTTCTGTTTAAACTTTATGAAAATATATCATAATCTGAAGGTAGCGTGAAGCTCATCACGCACACGAAGCTATAGGGCTAAGACATAACTGTAAAAGCTATAAAGCAAGGTAAATATGCTAAAGAGAAGACGTCAATTTACTTTTTTCAGTAGCTATATAAGCCAATAAACTTATATATAGTCTGTTGAAACAGCAATGATTGCAATAGCGAGTAAAGCAAGAGTCTGCAGAACCATAAGTGCGATTGATTTGCCGCCTAACTCCATCATCGATTTAAGTGACGTGGTAACGCCAAGCCCTGCTATGGCGAACACTAAAAACCATTGCGAGACATCGGCAAGAAAACTTGAAAGAATTGCAGGTATAAACCCACTGCTATTGACAATTAAGCATAAGGCAAATCCAAGAGCAAACCAAGGAAAGGCCTTAGGACTAATAGTTCCAAGCTCATCATCACCCTTTAATAAAAGTGCAATAATGATAACAATGAATGGAAGCATTGAAATTCTAAGTAACTTAATAAAGGTCGCTACATCACCGGTTTCATTCGATACCGCATATCCTGCTCCCACTACTTGAGCAACATCATGAATGGTCGCCCCAATAAGAATCCCAATTTCAACATCACTGAAGCCTCCCACTGAAAACAATATAGGATAAGCAATCATCGCGAAGGTTGATAACGCTGTTACGCATACAACGACAAACAAAGTGTCGCGATGCCTGTCTTTCCAATTAGGAAGGACAGATGCGACAGCAAGCGCAGCTGCAGCGCCGCATATAGAAACAGCGCACGCAGTTAAAAGTCCAAATAGATAGCGCCTACCCATCAATTTTGCTATAAACCAACTAATTGCAATTGACGAAAGCACAAGTATAGGAACAAGCAGTAGTACATTTGTACCAAGACCTAAGATTTGATCAAGCGTCACCCTAAAGCCTAATAATGCAACACCAAAGCGAAGAATCTTCTTGCTTGAGAATTCTATGCCTGGAGCGCAGCGCTCATCCGTTGAGAGAAAGTTAAAGGCAATACCAATAAGGAGTGCAAAGAGCATCACTGGCGCTTTATAGTGAAGACTCAGAAAGCCTGCTGCTGCGGCAATTGTCCCAACAACAATTAAACCAGGAAAAAGCCCATTCAGTTGATTTTGAAATTTAATAATTAAGGAGTTCATTTGGAAAGGCAATTAAGGTAATTGATACGGCGAATCATTTTAAATCAATATAGATCTAAAGTGGAACCATGGTTTCTTAATTAATCACCATGCAATTAAAATTTAACTCTCTTCTTTCAAAGCCTTGTCTAATCTCTTTAAAGAACCTGGATTCCATTGAGAGTTATGAATTTCTGACTCTTCAGATCTTGCATTTGTGGCCTTTATTGCTTTTTCTTGCAATGATAATTCTTCTTCCTTTTTTGTTGACTCTGTATTTTTTTTCATAGTTCTCTCCGCTAGTTGAAGTCAAGCTATTACTCCTTAATTGTACTCTTTTTAGTCTTTGTTGCATTTCATGTTTTTATCCTTTATATAATATGTTCAAATAAATACAGAATTATTTTTTGTTTCTATTATTGGATGAAAGTCAAATGGCCTATGTAGTAACCGATGGTTGTATCAAATGTAAGCACTTAGATTGTGTTGAAGTGTGCCCAGTAGATTGTTTTTACGAAGGTGAAAACACGCTAGTGATTAACCCAGATGAGTGCATTGATTGTGATGTTTGCGTCCCAGAGTGCCCTGTTGAGGCTATATTGCCTGATACTGATCCAGTTGGCATTAAATGGTTAGAGTTCAATAGAAAATACAGTACTGATATGAATTGGCCAGTTATTACTGAAAATAGCGGCCCAGACCCAGAACATGAAAAATATCACCCTGATAATTTTCCAGATGGAAAGATGCACTTATTTTCGGAAAAGCCTGGTAAAGGCGATTAAGGTTAGGATTACAAATCTTAGCCTTTAGCTCGTTCTACCATATAAATCTCAAATTTTTTGTTCATAAAAACCAGGAATCATATTATGAAAGCATTAGTTAAAAGTCACTCAGAGAAAGGGATTTGGCTTGAAGACGTACCCATGCCAGAGGTAAGTAGTAACGATGTGCTCGTCAAAGTTCAGAAAACTGCAATTTGTGGTACTGATATACATATTTATAATTGGGATGCATGGGCAAAAAAAACTATTTCTGTGCCGATGACAACAGGACATGAATTTGCTGGAGTTATAGCTGAGTTAGGTGAAAGTGTTGTTGGGTTAAAGGTTGGAGATCTGGTTTCTGCTGAAGGCCATATAGTTTGCAATCGATGCCGTAATTGCCTAGGTGGACGCAAACACCTGTGTCCTAATACTGTTGGGGTTGGAGTCAATCGAAACGGTTCTTTTGCAGAATATGTATCGGTTCCAGCAGAAAATGTATTTAAACCAAGTGTTGAAATTTCAGCGGATTTACTAGCCTGTTTCGACCCCTATGGGAATGCAGTTCATACCGCACTTTCATTTGATATGGTGGGAGAGGATATTTTAATAACTGGCGCAGGACCAATTGGAATTATGGCGGCAATGGTTGCTGCTCATAGTGGTGCTCGTAATATAGTAATTACTGATCTAAATGAATACCGCCTTAATCTAGTTAAAAAAATCTTACCAAAAGTCATTACTGTGAATGTTGAAAAAAATCAAATCACAAAAGAATTAATGGAAGGTTTAGGTATTTTTGAAGGCTTTGATGTTGGCTTTGAAATGTCAGGCTCGCCTCAGGCATTTGGGGAGATGCTTAATAAAATGATTAATGGCGGCAAAGTAGCAATGTTGGCCATCATGCCTTCGGGTTCTGGTATTGATTGGGACTTGGTTGTATTCAAAGGGTTACATATAAAAGGTATTTATGGTCGTGAGATTTTTGAGACTTGGTATAAAGGCTCTATGATGGTACAAAGTGGGCTCCCACTTGAAAAAATTATTACCCACCATTACCACTACACTGAATTCCAGAAGGGTTTTGATGTCATGTGTTCAGGCCAATCTGGCAAAGTCATCCTCAATTGGGAAGATTAATTTAAGGAATTTTAATGAGTTTTAAAAGTGCAAAAGTGAGCTTAGAAAAAGATTTAAATGCCATTAAAGAGGCAAGTTTATGGAAAACTGAACGCGTCATTGTTTCTGATCAAAAAAACCAAATTACACTTGAAGGTGGCACTGAAGTGATCAATATGTGCGCGAACAATTATCTTGGGTTAGCAAACCATTCTGATGTAATTCAAGCAGCCAAAGATAGTTTTAGTGACTGGGGTTTTGGCTTGTCATCTGTCCGCTTTATTTGCGGCACTCAGAGCATCCATAAAAAACTTGAACACAAGGTAAGTGAATTTCTTGGCATGGAAGACACGATTCTCTATGCAGCTTGTTTTGACGCCAATACAGGTCTCTTTGAAACAATTTTATCTAAGGATGATGCGGTTATATCAGACGAACTTAATCACGCTTCAATCATTGATGGTGTTCGTCTTTGCAAGGCCGCTCGGTTTCGTTATAAAAACAATGATATGACTGACCTTGAAGCTAAACTGATCGAAGCTAAAGAGAGTGGAGCAAGACGTATACTAATTACTACTGACGGTGTTTTTTCGATGGATGGCACTATTGCGCAGCTCGACAAAATATGCGACTTAGCTGATAAGTATGACGCTATGGTTCATCATGATGACTGTCATGCGGTTGGCTTTATAGGAAAGACAGGCCGTGGAGTTCATGAATATTGTGACGTGATGGACCGTGTTGATATTATTACTGGAACATTTGGTAAAGCACTTGGTGGTGGCTCGGGTGGTTACACCTCAGGTCGTCAAGAAATCATTGATATGTTGAGGCAAGGCTCCAGGCCCTATTTATTTTCAAATACTGTCGCACCTTCAATATGTGCAGCTTCACTTAAAGTGCTAGAGATGCTCTCAAATTCGACAGAACTTAGAGATTGCCTTGAAAAGAATACGCATTACTTTCGTCAAGGTATGCAAGAGGCAGGCTTTAATGTAGATGATGGCGTCCATCCAATTGTTCCAGTCATGTTGGGTGATGCCAAATTAGCACAAAAGATGTCAGTCAAACTTCTAGAAAAGGGGATTTATGCAATTGGTTTTTTCTTTCCAGTTGTGCCAAAAGGCAAAGCAAGAATCAGAGTACAAATATCAGCGGGACATACTAAAGGTGATTTAGATAAAGCAATTGAAGCTTTTTCCTCAACTTATAAGGATTTATCGGATTAAAGAAAAACAATTAATCGATTACTTAAAATTTAGTCTCCATTTGCGAAATTCTTCATTATGAATAGCAAAAACAAGACCTTCTGTAAAATTGTTCTTAAGTCTATAAGCTTCTTCAAAGTCTTGACAATAAACATCAATAGTTGCCTTTAAATCATTAAGAGTGAAATAATCATTAACGCGTTGGTTATTTTCTTCAATTGATTTATCAGTTTTTAAATCTGTAAACATACCGGTTATGATTTTTGCAATTGTATCTCTTTGTTTAATACAGGCATCAAAGTCCTCTATGTAATCCTTATAACCTCTGATAGCATATATCGTATAGTCGTTTGGCATAGTATTCTTAATAAAAACTGAGGCTTTGTCATATATATTTTTCTCTCTCGGCACTATGATTTCCAAGAATTTATTTGGTTCATTGAGATAAGAATATCTATTTAAATCTTTGTGTTTCTCAATCCCATCAAGTATTTCATCTTCACTCATAAATTCTAGCAAACTGTCCCCAAGGCTTATATCTACAACTTCGAAATTTGCAAAATGGACTGCAAGAACTGAAGGAGAATTTAGAAAGAATAGTGAGAGTAGAAGTAGGAGTGTTTTTTTCATAATTTATATTTTACAAGGATTTTTAATCAACAGGTCCTGACTCAGCTTCTATCAATATATCCTTACCATCCACAACGTCATAGACATACTTACTGCAGGGTATGTCGTTTCCGTCATCATCCCAAGTTTCATAGTCAATTTTCTTGATTAACTCAAACTTGTAATCCCTTAAAGGATAATCACTAAAGACCCTCTGATATTTCTCATAAGATGAACTGCAAGCACCGCTTGAATAATAGAGTTCCATTGTCTTATTGTCCCAATCAAACTCTGTTGACTCATCAATATTGCTATAAGGCAATTCATTTGTTAAATCTAGGATATTAAAGTAGCTTGAGCCTTCGATTTCTTGAATAAGATAGACTGAATAAGCGTCATAACCACGCTGACCTCCATTCCTATCTGCAATTAGTAATTCGTTAACGCCATCAAAGTTCATATCCCCAAAAGCAAAAGGTGCATTTGCTATGTCTCCAAACTTCATTTTAATAATATCTTTATTGACTATAGTTTGAGCATCTATCCTATATTTTGGAAAGCTGAACATCCTATGACCAATATTGAATAAGTCGGCTTTAATTGTAAATTTAACGTCCCTATCTACTAGCTTAAAGTTAATATTTGCAGGACCAGTAAGCAAAGGAGCTAGTCCCCAGTCTGGAAACCACTCAACGTCAACGATGTACCTACCTTGAATGACATCTGTAAACTCTATATAGACAGGAGTTTTGCCATCCATTAATTCATAGAACTTTGGAAGTCCATTGTCACTGTATTCACTGACAATGGTCTCACCATCAATTGTTGCCATTTTATTGATTTCATCAGCAGAAACTATATAAGAACTTACCAGAAGCGCTAAGAGAATTAGTTTTTTCATAAGAGTATTTTATTAGCAATAGGCATAGATATCATTACCTTTTTTATGGTCTCCGGAAACTCCCTTTTTATGGAGTACGAAAACCCCTTAATTTATTCAAGAAATATGGTGGAGGATGTGAGATTCGAACTCACGAATCGTTTAACCGATTACACACTTTCCAAGCGTGCGCATTAAGCCGCTCTGCCAATCCTCCGAAACTTTTGGTATTTTATACTTTAGACGACTCGATCATTGCCTCTAATTGCTCATCTTCAATACGCGTCATAAGCGGTTTAAATTTATTGATGTGATGACTTGTCAGTGGGCTCTTAATGTCTTCCCAGTTCAGTGAGTCGATATTAAGGAACTCCTCTGAACTCTTAGCCATCTCTGGAAGTACAGGCTTAAGATAGGTCATCAAAACTCTAAACAGGTTAATCGCTAGAGACGTCACCTCGTGTACCTCTTGCGCCTTACCTTCTTCTTTCGCAAGTTGCCAAGGCTTCTTTTCGTCAATGTACTGATTCGCCTTGTCCGCAAGCTTCATAATTGAGCGCATAGCGTGGCCAAAGTTCCTAGCCTCATAATGTGCTGCAATTTCTGGGCCAGCGGCTACAAACTCATTGTAGAGCTCCTGCTCGATGCATTCAGCAGATAGCTCTTTGTCATACTTCTTAACAACGAATGAAGCGCTTCTTGAGGCAATGTTCACCACCTTACCCACAATGTCTGAATTTACGCGTTGCTTAAAGTCTTCAAGGTTTAAGTCAATATCATCAATCTTGGAAGATAACTTATAGGCATAGTAATAACGAAGGCACTCTGGATTAAGAGTTTCAAGATAAGTCCTGGCCTGAATGAAGGTTCCACGCGATTTACTCATCTTCTGACCGTTGACCGATAAGAAGCCGTGCGCAAAGATTGCGTTCGGCGTTCTAAAGTTTGAGCCCATTAATGTGGCCGGCCAAAATAGTGCATGGAAGTAAACAATGTCCTTACCAATGAAGTGATAAAGCTCAGTATCCGAGCCCTTAGCAAAGAAGTCATCAAACTCAAGGTCACTGTTGTCACACAGCTTTTTAAAGCTCGCCATATAGCCTATTGGTGCATCAAGCCAGACATAGAAGTACTTGTCCTCGGTTCCTGGAATTTGAAAGCCAAAGTAAGGTTTGTCTCTAGAAATGTCCCACTGCTGAAGGCCTTGCTCAAACCACTCGGCTAATTTATTGCTGACCTCATCTTGGAGGTGCCCAGCGTTTGTCCATTCCTTTAATTGCTGTTCAAATTGAGGTAGATCAAAGAAATAATGCTCTGACTCTTTTTCAATCGGAACGGCGCCCGAGACAACCGACCTTGCATTCTTAAGATCTGTTGTTGAATAAGTTGCGCCGCATACCTCACAGTTATCACCGTACTGATCCTCAGCGCCGCACTTAGGGCATTCGCCTTTAATGAAGCGGTCTGGCAGAAACATTTCTTTTTCAGGATCATAGGCCTGAGATATAACGCGGGTCTTAATAAAGCCTGAATCTTTAAGGCGAGAATAGATCAGCTCTGAGTAATGACGATTCTCTTCAGAGTGCGTCGAGTGGAACTGACTGAAGTCAACATTAAAATCTTTAAAGTCTGCCTGGTGGCGCTCACTAACCCCTGCAATTAACTCTTCAGGATCAATCCCCATCTCATCTGCCTTGAGCATAATCGGAGTTCCGTGGGCATCGTCCGCGCAAACATAATGACACTCATTACCCTGCATTTTTTGAAACCGAACCCAGATATCTGTTTGAATGTATTCAAGCAAGTGCCCTAAATGAATCTCACCGTTGGCATAAGGCAGAGCTGAAGTAACAAGTATTCTACGTTTGGTCATAATTTGTTATCAATAATCCCAATATTATTAAGGATTCCTAAGATAGTTGTACGATAAAATAGCGCTATTTTACCGACTGAGGTCACCCAATTGACAAATTTAACCGAAGACTCAATACAAAAAATTCTTAGTACTGTTATAGATGTTCATACAGGCTTAGATCTTGTTTCATCTGATAACGTTAAAAATATTTCGATTGATGATGAGATCGTGAACGTTGAGTTGCTCCTTAAGTATCCTGCGATTAACTACCACGAAGACCTTAAAGGCTCAGTTGAGGAGGCGCTCTCAAAAGAAGGCGTCAACTACTCAAACATATCAATCAAGTCAAAAATAGCGGCTTACGCGGTTCAAGGCGGAGTTCCCGCACTTCCTGGTGTTAAAAATATTATTGCTGTTGCGTCTGGAAAAGGAGGCGTTGGAAAGTCAACGACTGCGGTTAATATTGCGCTCTCTCTTCAGTCGGAAGGTGCAACCGTTGCGCTCCTTGATGCGGACATTTATGGACCCTCTCAGCCGCGCATGTTAGGCGTCAAAGACCTTAGGCCCGAAGAGTCTAAAGATGGCAATATGAAGCCTGTTATCGCTCATGGAATTCAAGCAATGTCGATCGGATTTTTAGTGGAAGAAGCTGCCCCCATGGTATGGCGCGGCCCGATGGTAACTCAGGCTTTAGAGCAGCTTTTAAAAAACACAGAGTGGCAAGATGTTGACTATATGATTGTCGACCTTCCGCCCGGAACTGGCGATACTCAGCTAACCTTATCTCAAAAAATACCGGTCAGCGGCGCTGTTATTGTTACAACCCCCCAAGACATTGCACTTATTGATGCTCAAAAAGGTTTGGCGATGTTCGAAAAAGTTAACATCCCAATACTAGGCATTGTCGAAAACATGTCGATTCATATTTGCTCAAACTGTAATCACGCTGAAGAAATTTTTGGTCATGGTGGCGGTGAGCGAATGGCGGCCACCTCTAATACAAAGTTTCTTGGAGCGCTGCCTCTTAAGCTAGAAATTAGAACCGATGTTGATGAGGGCACCCCAAGCGTCGCTAAAGACCCAGAGAGTAAAGTCTCAATGATGTATCAAGAGATCGCGAGAAAAGTTGCCGCAACCCTTTCGCTTCAAAGCGAAACAATTGGCGCATTTCCTAATATTACAATTGAGTAAGAATTTATAAGCTTGCTAGCCTCTTTCTTTGTCGAAATAGGCTAGTGACAGGCCAGGTTAAATTTCTTTAATCGCCAGTAGTTATAAGGCCAAGGTGCTAAAAAACCGACTAAAAGCATTAAAGGGATCGCAAAATAATTTAGGCCCAAGACGCCGCCTGTAAACACCAGGTCTGTAAACATCATCGCGACTTCCATCATCAGCATTGAAATAAAAGACATCCCGAGGGCTGTTTTTAAGGCGTTCGCAAAATCAAAATTTGACCGGATAAGAATGATCGTTTCCAAGATGACACTTGTTATTAGGCCATTAATAAGAGGCAGCGCTGCAAATAAGTACCAAACAGTACTATAAAGAACGACGTCACTCGTGATTCCAGAGTAGCTGAAATAAGCCAACGTTGCAAACTCACCGGTAGCGCAGCCAATAAGACACCACTTTGTATTATTGGCGCTTTTTGCCCACGTATGCTTACAGACCCAAAAACCATCATTAATTTTATCTAAAAACATAAGTATCCTCTTTTTTAAAGTTTAGTGATTTTCTGACACCTGATTAATCGTGTACCTTGGTATTTCAATAACTAAGTCTTCCTCTGAAACAATAGCCTGACAAGATAGTCTTGAGTCAGGGTCAAGCCCCCAGGCTTTATCAAGCAGGTCATCTTCGATTTCATCAGACTCTTCAATAGAGTCGAAGCCCTCTCGAACGTATATATGACATGTGGTGCAGGCGTTCGACATTTCACATGCATGTTCAATTTCAATACCGTTATCAAGCAAGGCCCTACAAACACTAGTCCCAG
The DNA here is from genome assembly GCA_913057955.1 of uncultured Gammaproteobacteria bacterium. Taxonomy (GTDB): domain Bacteria; phylum Pseudomonadota; class Gammaproteobacteria; order PS1; family Pseudothioglobaceae; genus Pseudothioglobus. Next base: position 26,249 of record CAJXOB010000018.1, read on the forward strand.
TGATTGTCTCAATTACAATCCCTTCAGGGCAAAATTCTTCATTTGGCAGGATAATTAATTGGGGCATAGTGATAGTTTATAGTTATTAGTTAAATTCATCAATTTTATGACCTTTCATCGCGCTCATTATTGACTTGTTCATTCTCATCTCAACAAATTTTGAGCTAACCTTTTCAAGATCTAGGGTTGCATTTTTTATGAGGGTAACATTATCAGACTCTATTATTGATGATAAATAGTCTCTTGATTGCAGGATGCCTTTAAGTATTACCTCATCTAAAAGGATTTTATCAGCCTCTAAAGCTGAATCAATTGCCTCGATTGTCCTTGTTGCATCAACCTTCTGCTCTTGAAGCTGCCTTAAGATAATATCTTCTTGGGCGAATACAACAGAGTCCTTAAGCATCTTTTCCATATCGGAGTCACTAAGACCAAATGAAGGCTTAATAACTATTTCAGATTTAACGCCAGAAGTTTCCTCTTTAGCTGAAACGGATAACAAGCCATCTGCGTCCACTTGAAATTCAACTAGAATACGGGCACGACCGGCAACCATTGGTGGGATTCCTTTTAATTCGAAACGTCCGAGTGACCTGCAATCTTTTGTCAGCTCGCGCTCACCTTGAAATACATGAATACTCATTCCAGTCTGACCATCTTTGTAGGTTGTAAACTCTTGAGCCCTAGTAATTGGTATTGTGGTATTTCTATGAATCACCTTCTCCACTAATCCGCCCATAGTCTCAAGACCTAAAGAAAGAGGCAGAACATCTAACAGCAATACGTCATCTCTACTTTTATTACCAACCAATATGTTTGCCTGAATTGCAGCGCCCTTGGCAACGACCTCATCTGGGTTAATAGAGCACAAAACAGGCCTATTAAAGACTTCTCCAACTCGTTCTCTTATTGAGCTCATTCGAGTTGAGCCACCAACCATGATAACTTCTTTAACGTCAGATATATTAACGTCAGCATCTCTCAAAGCTCGCTTTGTTAGAAGTAACGTTCTTTTGATTAGAGGCTCACTCATATCATCAAAATGAGATTTTGTAATCTTATAGAGCTGACCTTCAATAGAAAATTCAGCAGCCTCATTAACTGATAACTCTTCTTTTGCTGATTTTGAGAGCTTTCTAATTGTTTGGATTTGTGAGGCAGTTAAGTTAGTCAGATTTAGTGAATGAGTGCAGTCTTCAAATATTAAGTTATCAAAATCGTCACCGCCCAGACTTGAGTCACCGCCCGTTGAAAGGACTTCAAAAATACCTTTAGTAAAATTTAGTATTTATATATCAAACGTGCCACCACCGAGATCATAAACCGCATGAACACCCTCTTCGCCTGACTCCAAACCGTATGCAATTG
>CAJXOB010000019.1 GCA_913057955.1 uncultured Gammaproteobacteria bacterium
ATTTAGTCTTGCTGTTATTTTGGCAATGTCCATAATGCTGGCATTCTTTTTTCATAAAATTCGATGGGTTGTGGTTCCAATAATGATTAGTATTATTGGCGCTCTTTTCATGACTGGAGTAATAAGCGCTATTGGCTGGAAAGTTACCGTTATTTCAGCAAATTTTTTCTCTCTTCTTCTTGTTATGACCCTATCTGTAACTATTCATTTAGTGGTTCGCTATAGAGAAATATCGAGCAATAATCCTGATGCGATGTCTTCAGAGTTAACAAAGCAGACTTTGACAGAAATGATTAAACCATGCACCTTCACCGTAATTACAACTATAGCTGCATTTGTTTCTTTAACTTCAAGTAATGTTAAGCCTGTAATTGACTTTGGCTTAATGATGAGTATAGGAGTAATGATAGCTTTTGTATTATCATTTATTAGTTTTGCAATATTTACGATGCTTCTACCAAAACCTATAACTACAAGTCATCCAGATCAATTCTTAGTATTAGAAAAATTTGCAATTATTACAGATAAGTTTGGTAAGCGAATACTAGTAACTCTCATTGTAACTATGATTATTGCTTTTATTGGCGTAAGTAAACTTACAGTAGAGAATAGCTTTATAAACTACTTTAAAAAAGATACAGAGATTTATCAAGGGCTTTACTTAATTGATAAAGAGTTAGGTGGGACAGTTCCATTGGAAATTGTTTTTAATGATATTGCAAATGCCTATTGGGCAGATTCGAGCTTAAGGGATGACTTCCATGAGGTTCATAAGTACCTTGACAGAATACCCAGCGTTGGAAAGGTTTTGTCAATTGATACATTCATGCAGATCCTTAAAAAATCAAATAATGGAAAAACACCTAATGGATTTTTGTTAACTTTAGGTAAAAATAATATGCCTGAATTTGCTAAAGAACAGATTTTAAAGCCACATATATCAGATGATAGTGGCCAAATAAGAATAGTAGCAAGAATTAAAGAAACAACAGTAGGGTTAAATAGAAATCAACTCATTAATGACATCAATAATGATTTGATTAAAAACTTTAACTTTGATCAAGAAGATTTTTATTTCACAGGGACATTTTCACTCTACAACAATCTTCTACAAAGTTTATTTGAATCTCAAATCAAAACTATAGTGAGTGTCTTTATAATTATTTTTATACTTTTTTTATTCATATTTAGATCAGCATCTATTGCATTAATTGCAGTATTACCAAACATAATCCCATCGCTAGTAATTCTAGGGATTATGGGTTTGACAAATATACCTCTAGATATAATGACAATTACTATAGCCGCTATTGCCATTGGAATAGGTATTGATAATGCAGTTCATTACATCAGTAGATTTCAAAATGAGCTTTTAAAGGATGATGACTACTTATCCTCAATGCACAGAACTCATGGCTCAATTGGTATCTCAATGTTTTATACTGCGGCTACGGTTGCACTCGGATTCTTGGTGCTAACATTGTCAAACTTCATTCCAAGTATTTATTTTGGTATTTTTATGGCAATTGCTATGCTCAGCGCTGTAATAGTTAATCTTACATTGCTCCCTAAATTGCTCATAATTTTTAAACCAACAATGAATAATAGACGACTTATAAAATAAAAAACCCCACCTCGAATAAGAGAGTGGGGTTAGTCTACTATTAAAAGGAGAAATAAGTTAAATATAGTAGTTTTTAACTTATGCGAAATTATATATATAAATTAATTTAATTTTTTTTCATTTTGTGTCTTTTTGTATCAATTTCATATGACAAACAATTATCAATTTGATGTTCTTATTATAGGCTCGGGTGCTGCAGGTCTTATGAGTGCAATTCAACTTTCTGATAAGCTCTCTATAGCTGTAATAGCCAAAGATAAAATCTTAGAAGGCTCTTCTTATTATGCACAAGGCGGGATATCTGCTGTGCTAGATCCAGAGGATAACTTTGAATCTCATATTTTGGACACAATCAATACTGGGTTTAACTTAGGCAATGAAGATAGTATAAGGTTTATGGTAGAGCAAGCTCCTTCAGCAATTTCAGACCTTGAAAAAACGGGTGTAAAATTTTCACATGTTAATAACAGCTACGACCTAACTACTGAAGGTGGTCATAGCTCAAAAAGGGTGGCGCATGTTGCCGATAAAACGGGTCAATCTATCCAAGTTAACCTGCTGGCAAAAGTCAAACAAAAAAACAATATTACGCTTTTTGAGCAATATGTAGCAGTTGATTTACTTGTTGATGATGATGATAAATGTCATGGTGCTTACGTTTTCAATAAAAACACGAAAGAAGTTAATACTTTCTCCTCCCATAAAACTATTTTAGCCACAGGAGGAGCATCAAAATCATACCTTTATACTTCAAACCCGGATACTTCAACTGGCGATGGAATTGCTATGGCTTATCGGGCTGGCTGCCATATTACCAATATGGAATTTACACAATTTCACCCAACATGTCTTTTTCACCCTCAAGCTAAATCATTTTTAATCTCAGAAACCCTTCGAGGTGAAGGCGCTAAACTTCTTCTACCAAATGGTAAAGAGTTCATGCATAAGTACGATAGTCGTCTTGAACTTGCTCCTAGAGATATTGTAGCAAGAGCTATTGATAATGAGATGAAAGTTAATGGATATGACTGCGTTTATCTTGACGTCTCGTTCAAAGATTCTGAATGGATTAAATCACGCTTTCCTACTATTACTCAGCGCTGTAATGAACTGGGTATTGATATATGCAACGAAGCCCTACCAGTTGTGCCTGCTGCACACTACACCTGCGGCGGAGTTAACACCAATATTGGTGCTCAAAGTAATATAAATAATCTCTATGCGATTGGAGAAGTGGCACATACTGGTGTACATGGCGCCAATAGAATGGCAAGCAATTCTTTACTTGAGTGTATCGTTTTTGCAAAATCTTGTGCTAAGGATATTAATGAAAGTGATTTTGAAGAGCTATTCCCAACAATTGCCGAGTGGGATGCCTCTAGAGTGGCACCGTCAAAAGAGAAGGTAGTTATAGCTCATTTATGGCTTGAAATCAGACTCGTTATGTGGAATTTTGTGGGAATTGTAAGAAGCGACAATCGACTTAATTCAGCCTATTTAAAAATTCAACAAATAAATAAAGAGATAGATGGGTATTACCGCATTTACACTATAACTTCTGACCTAATTGAGCTAAGAAATTTAGCTCAAACATCAAAAATTATTGTAGAATCAGCAATTTCTAGAAAAGAAAGTAGAGGGTTACACTATAATCAAGACTACCCAAATCAACTCGAAATAACACACAACACTGTTATGGTTAAATCATGATTTTAGACATTTTAAAATATCCTGATAAGCGCTTAAGGACATTAGCAAAACCAGTAGAAACTGTTAATACTGAAATCAAACAACAAATTAAAGATATGTTTGAAACTATGTACGATGCCCCTGGAATAGGATTGGCTGCAACCCAAGTTAATTTCCATCAACGCATCATAGTAATTGATGTTTCAGACGAGTGTAACCAACCACTTTGCCTCATTAACCCTGAAATAATTGAAAAAAATGGTGAAATTGAGTGGGAAGAGGGTTGTCTTTCTGTTCCAAATTATTATGAAAGCGTTAAAAGAGCTAATGAAATAAAAGTAAGCGCTCTTAATCAGCTTGGTCAATCAGTCGAAATTGATGCCAATGAAATGCTAGCGGTTTGTATACAACATGAAATGGATCATTTAAATGGCATATTATTTGTAGATCATTTATCAAAGTTGAAGCAAAAGCGCCTCAAAAAGAAAGCTGAAAAGCAAACCCTAAAACTTTAGATTTTATGAACATTGGCCCTTACTCTTTACCTTCACAAGTTTTACTTGCGCCAATGGCTGGAACAAGTGACAAGCCCTTTAGAATGATATGTAAAGCTCAAGGCGCTGGACTCACAACATCTGAAATGGTGGTGATGCAGAATCACCTTCTCAATTCAAATAAATCAAAACATCGCTTAGATTTCACTTCAGAGCAATCCCCTATTAGCATTCAAATAGCAGGCTCGGAGGCAGAAGAATTAGCTGAATCAGCAAAAAAAGCTTTAGATTTTGGCGCTGATATTATTGATATTAATATGGGCTGCCCTGCAAAGAAAGTTTGCAACAAAGCTGCTGGCTCAGCTCTAATGCAAAATGAAAAACTCGTTAAAGATATTATTAAATCTGTAGTCAATGCAGTTGATATTCCTGTTACTCTTAAGATGCGTACAGGATGGAATGAGGAGAATAAAAATGCGCCAACTATTGCCAAAATTGCTGAAGATTTTGGCATACAAATGATCGCAATTCATGGAAGAACTAGGTCACAAAAATATAATGGTGAGGCTGAGTTTGACACAGTTAAAAAAATTAGAAAACTGGTATCAATTCCTGTCGTTGCGAATGGAGATATTAATTCGCCAGAAAAAGCTAAAGAGGTATTAGACTATACTGGAGCGGATGCTGTGATGCTTGGTCGGGCGACACAAGGAAATCCATGGCTTGTTGGTCAGGTTAACGATTTCTTAACAACCGGTAAGAAGGCTAAGGAGCCCTCTCTAGATAAAAAAATTCCGCTTATATTAAGTCATATTCTTCAAATTCATGATTTTTATGGGCATAAAATGGGAACACAACTATCCAGAAAGCATATTTTTTGGTATTCTATGCACCTTGACCAAGAAAAAGGTACAGCCTTTTGGCCAAACATAAACAGAGTGTCTGATCACTCAGAACAATATTCAATTTTTCATGATTTTTTATACTCAATATGACACAAAGGGGTTTACAGGACTGTATTAAAGATAATCTTGAGAAATACTTCTCAGACTTGAATGGTGAATCATCAAATGGAGTGTTTAAGATGGTTACCCAGCAAACTGAAGCAGCTACTATTAAGTTTGTCTTAGATAAAGTTAATCAAAATCAAAGTGAGGCTGCCAGAATTCTTGGTATCAACAGAGCAACCCTAAAGAAAAAAGTAAGTCTTTATAATTTGTAAGAGTTTATAATCTATCTCATAGAATATCTACATTTTTAAACCTTAAAAAATGGCCATTAATCGAGCTTTAATTAGTGTTTCTGATAAAACTGGGATAGTTGAATTTGCTCTAGGCCTATCTTCACTAGATATCGAAATTATTTCTACTGGCGGCACTGCCAAACTTTTAAAAAAAAATAATATCCCTGTAATTGAAGTATCTGACTATACAGGTTACCCAGAAATGATGGCAGGTCGAGTTAAGACTCTTAACCCAATGGTGCATGGTGGGATTTTAGCTCGAAGAGGCAAAGATGAGAATGTAATGGCCGAAAATAACATTAAGCCAATTGACTTGGTTGTGGTAAATTTATATCCATTTCAACAAACTATTTCTAACTCAAATTGTACACATGAGGATGCTATAGAAAATATTGATATTGGTGGGCCGGCAATGCTTCGCTCAAGTGCAAAAAATCACGAATCAGTGACTGTTATAGTTGATTGTAATGATTATCAATTAACTCTAAATGAATTAAATCAAACTGGTGACACTTCATTAGTTACTCGCAAGGCTCTTGCCCTCAAAACCTTTGAGCACACTGCTCAATATGATGGGGCTATCGCAAACTATTTGGGTCGCGAAAAAGATGGATTTTCAAATACATTAAATTTACAATATATAAAATCTCAAACAATGCGTTATGGGGAAAACCCTCATCAAAGTGCTGCATTCTATAAGGAAGCCAACCTGACTGAAGCTTCGGTTTCTTCAAGCATACAAATTCAAGGCAAACCTCTTTCCTTTAATAACTTAGCTGATGCTGATGCCGCATTAGAGTGTGTAAGAGATTTTGAAGATCCCAGCTGCGTTATTATTAAACATGCCAATCCGTGTGGCGTAGCAACAAGAGAAAATATTCACTTAGCTTATCAAAATGCCTATCAAACTGACCCAACATCTGCATTTGGTGGAATTATTGCGTTTAATCGTGAGTTAAACGAAGAGACTGCTCAAACTATAACTGAGCAGCAATTTGTTGAAGTCATAATAGCTCCGAAAATTAATCATAAAGCAAGATCCATACTATCTAAAAAAGAAAATATAAGAGTCCTTGAATGTGGAGACCTTCATAAGGCCCATCAATCCTTTGACTATAAGAAAATATCAGGTGGTCTTCTAATTCAAGATAAAGATTTAGCTGCCTTAAAGTCTTCTGACCTTAAATGTGTATCTTTAACTCAGCCAACTAAGTCACAGATGATAGACTTATTGTTCGCTTGGAAAGTTGCCAAGTATGTCAAGTCTAATGCAATTGTCTATGCAAAAAATCAAATGACTATTGGTGTTGGGGCAGGGCAAATGTCGAGAATTTACTCTGCTAAAATTGCTGGTATTAAAGCTGCTGATGAAAACCTTGAAGTTAAAGGCTCAGTAATGGCTTCAGATGCTTTTTTTCCTTTCCGTGACGGCATAGATGCTGCTGCAGAAGCTGGAATTAGTGCAATCATCCATCCAGGTGGCTCAGTTAGAGATGATGAAGTTATAGCCGCTGCTGATGCGCATGGCATAGCAATGGTATTTACTGGTATTCGGCACTTTAAACATTAAAATAACTAGGCAAGCAATTATGATAAAGACAGCAGGTGAACTAATTAATGAAGCTCAAAATAAAATAAAATGTGTTGATGTAATTTCAGCTAAAACTATATATGATGATGCTAATAATGCTGTAATCATTGATGTCCGAGAATCCAGTAATTTTGAAAATTCACACCTTAAAGGATCTATCAATATTCCAAGAGGTTTGCTAGAATTTCAAATTGAAAAGCATTGTGAAAATTCTGAAACTATTATTTTGACGCATTGTGCTGCTGGACCTCGCGCTACTTTTGCAGCTTTAACTCTTCATAATATGGGCTATTCAAATGTCCATGCTATTTCAGCAACCTACGAAGAGATAAAGAGTGTTTTTGGTTAAATGAATTCTTACCAATAAAAATATACAATTTAAAAGTAAACTTAATTATTTAGTACCTTAGTGATAAACAGCTCAATCCGCCATCAAGCTTTTTATATTCTGAAACATCAACCTCAAGCACCCTGAATCCTGCATTAGAAATTTTTGCCTTTGTTAAAGGATAGCCAAGTGGGATAATTACAGTGTCATTTACCCATATACAATTCGCAGCATAACTCTCTTCAACTGGAATTTCAATAAAGTCATATTGCGCAAACGTTGGGTCATTAATAAATTCACCACAAATAACTAGCTTGTTATCCTCGAGATAAGAAAGACCTGTCTTAAGATGAAGCACATCATTTAGCTCAACGGTTGAACCCGTTAAACCATACTTTTTTAGTAGTTTGATTATTTGCTCAGCGCCATAAATATTAGTTCGAGCTGACAAACCAATATAGTAATGACTTCCGACCATCATAATATCTCCAGCTTCTATTGTTCCTGGTGCTTCAATAAATTCAATATTCATAAATTCTTTTCTTAACACCGAATCTATCTGACTCACCTCATCTCTTCTGGTTGGCGCTCCTGGGCGAGTAATTATTACACACTCCGGAGTTACTAGTGCTACGTCTTCAATAAATGTTGAATCTGGATATTCTTCACAAGGCTTAAGAACGTTAACTTTAAGGCCACAAGATTTCAGCGCCTCTACATAAGACTTATGTTGAATAATCGCATTATCATAATTTGGTAATCCTAGATCCTTTGAATCACTCAACCCATTAATTAGACTCTTTCCAGGAACCCTAACGATCGCATTAGAAAACATAAATTAAACCTTGAAATAAAAAAATTACTTACTTGAGAATGCCTTGGACCAGTTGAACCCAATAGCTACTTCCAAGGGGAAGAATCTCATCATTAAAATCATATTCTGTATTATGAAGCATGCAGCCGCCTGATGGACCATCCTCAGGAATTAATCCGTTACCAATCCAGATATAAGCACCCTCTGAGGCATTCAACAAAAAAGAAAAATCTTCAGATCCCATACTTGGCTTCTCATTTCTTAAAACATTTTTACTTCCTACAACCTCTGCTGCTGCACTAGCACAAAGCTCAGCATGTTTTGGAGTATTAACTGTTGCTGGATAATTTGGAGTTGAACTGAATGTTGCTGTTGCTCCCATTGAATGACTTACGCCCTCAACAATTTTCTTAATTTTTGCCTTGACCTCAACTCCTACTTCTGTTGAGAAGTATCTCAGTGAGCCAGTTAAATTCATGTCATTTGGAATAACATTAGAGACAAAGCCTGCATCAACCATTGTAATACTCACAACAGCGGAATCAAGAGGTGCAACATTTCTTGAGACCACGCTTTGAAGCGCAGTAATAATTTGAGCTCCAATAACCACAGGGTCAACACACTGATCTGGCATTGCTGCATGACCGCCCTTGCCTTTGATAGAAATTTTTAGTGTTTCATTGGCGGCCATTACAGCTGCATCATGGACAGCAAATTGCCCTTCAGCCATACCTGGCCAGTTATGCATCCCATAAACAGCTTCACAGGGAAACTTTCCAAATATACCCTCTTCAACCATCACACGTCCACCGCCTCCACCTTCCTCAGCTGGTTGAAAAATAAAATGAACTGTTCCTGAAAAATTATTATTTTGTTTTAAATGAACAGCGGCCCCCAGAAGCATTGTTGAGTGACCATCATGACCACAAGCATGCATTTTGCCATCATGAACTGACTTATGTCTAAAATCATTTTTTTCCTGAATAGGAAGAGCGTCCATATCTGCTCGAAGGCCAATAACGCGTCCTTCTTTTTTCCCATGAATAGTTGCTACTATTCCAGTAACTGCTAGGCCACGATGCATTTCAATGTCATTGGCTTCTAAAACTGAAGCTATATAATCACTCGTTAGTTCTTCTTTAAAACTAAGCTCTGGATGTTTGTGAATGTGATGACGCCATGTCACCATCTCTTTATGCAGCTCTGATTGTTTTTTAATGATAGACATACTTTATTATGACCTTAAACATTCATTCGTTGAGTCAAAAGGTGACTCTTCTATCACTATAGCTTTATATTTCTCACCCAATATTTCAATTTCAAGCTCTGTTCCAAGTGCTGCAAGCTCTAGCTTTACAAGCCCTAGAGCAAGTGACTTATCACAGCGCCACCCGTACCCTCCAGATGTGGCCCTTCCAATAACTTCGCCATCTTTGTAGATTGCCTCTGAACCACGCGCATCAGCGTCGACCACTCCTAAAACCTCTAGAGTAACAAATCCATTAATAGGACCACGATCCTGCCAGTCTTTAAGAGCAGATTTACCTATAAAGTCATTTTCTTTATCAAGCTTTACAAAGCGATCAAGGCCAGACTCATAGGCGGAGTATTCAATTGACATCTCTCTTGGAATTAATCGGTAAGATTTTTCAAGACGCATGCTATCCATTGCTCGAATGCCAAATGGTTTAATGTCAAACTCAGCCCCAGCCTCCATCAGTTGATCAAATATATAATTCTGCATCTCAATTGGATGATGAAGTTCCCAGCCAAGTTCGCCAACAAAGTTAACTCTAAGAGCTTCAGCCGTTGCATAGCCTACATTAATTTTTTTACCTGTTAACCACTTAAAGTTATCATTTGATAAATCAGTATCGGTTAGTTTTTGAAGGACATCACGAGACCTTGGACCAGCTAAAACAAGTACACCTGTTTGTGTTGTAACTCTCTGGATATTCACACTTCCATCTTTTGGAGCGAGCTTAAATAAATAGTCATGATCGTGAGTTTCAAACGCACCTGCTGAAACTAAATAATAACTTTGAGGGCCAGTTTTATAGACTGTAAATTCTGCCCGCACTCCACCATTTAAAGAGAGCATATGAACTAGACTAATTCTGCCAATAGCTTTAGGCATTTTATTTGCAAAAATATATTCTAGCCATTCCTCAGCACCAGGACCTTTAACGATACATTTTGCAAAAGCAGACATATCTAATAGTCCAACTTTATCATTAACATGCTTGCATTCATTTCCTACATGTTCAAAATAATTAGAGCGCCTAAATGAATTTTTTTCTACAATGCGTCCATCCTCTAAAGCTGTTGCATGGTTTTTATTCATCAATACCTTTGCTGGATCTTCTTGATTTAACTCCTCTGCACTAAGGGAGTAGTCAGCGCTAGGCATAAACCAATTTGGACGCTCCCATCCATATACTGTACCAAATACTGCACCCAAGGCTTTCATGCGATCATAGCAAGGTGCAGTCTTTAAGGGTCTAGCAGCGCTTCTCTCTTCATCAGGGTAGTGAGTTGTAAAAACATTTGCATAAGCCTCTTCATTTTTTTCTTTCAAATACCCTCGAGTCGCATAAGGGCCAAAACGACGAGGATCAACACCCATCATATCAACAGTAGGCTCTCCATCAACAATCCACTCGGCCAACTGCCATCCAGCTCCACCTGCGGCAGTTATACCAAAGCTGTGCCCCTCATTTAACCAGAAGTTTTTTAACCCTGGCGCAGGACCAACAATTGGATTTCCATCAGGAGTGTATGCAATTGCCCCGTTATAAACATCCTTAATTCCTACTTCTCCAAAAGCAGGAACACGATTTATACAGCGGTCAATATGCGGCATTATTCGATCAAGCTCACCATTAAATAACTCATATTGACAGTCATCTTTAGGGCCATCAACATAACATACAGGCGCACCTTTTTCATAAATTCCTAAAATCATACCGCCAGCCTCTTCACGCAAATAATAGGCCGCATCAGATTCCCGTAGAACGGGCATTTCAGGTAGTCCTTGTTTTTTTCTTTCTAAGATTTCTGGGTGAGGCTCTGTTACCAAAAACTGATGTTCCACAGGAATTACTGGAACATCTAAACCCACCATTTCGCCAGTTTTCCTAGCAAAACTTCCTGTACAAGACACAACGTGTTCACAAGCAATATCACCTTTATCAGTCGATACAATCCAGCTCTGGTCTTTTTGTTGTGTAATTCCTTCTACAAGTGTGTGCTCATAAATCTCAGCACCACGGTTTCTAGCACCTTTACATAATGCTTGCGTCAAGTCTGCTGGCTGTATATACCCATCATCAGGATGTTGAATAGCTCCTAACAATCCCTCCGTATTACATAAAGGCCAAACTTCTTTAATTTCTTCTGGCGTTAAAAAATTTACATTGACACCGACCGTACTTCCAACACCAGCATAATATTTATATTCATCCATTCGATCTTGAGAGTTTGCAAGGCGGACATTTGAAACAACACTAAAGCCAACATTCATTCCAGTCTCTTTTTCTAATTCATGATAGAAATCGACAGAATATTGATGTAATTTTCCTACTGAATAACTCATATTAAACAGCGGCAATAAACCAGCCGCATGCCATGTAGAGCCAGAAGTTAGGTCTTTACGCTCAACCAAAACAACATCAGTCCAGCCTTTTTTGGCTAAATGATAAAGAGTTCCTGCACCAACAACTCCACCCCCAATAACTACCACTTGCGTTTTATTTTTCATTAAATCTCCAATGCAGACTCTTGCCAAAAAAAAGCGAATTATATACTTAAATTATAGCTATTACATCAATTAGTTAATGGTAGAATTTTGCAAAATTTATTCGAACTATAATTTAATATACTTTTTGGAGAATTAGATGAACTTAACGGTAAAAAAATGGCGCGATATACCAACAATGGTTATGATTAAAAAAAGCAGAAGAGAAGTTGAAAAAGTTCAGCTGGATAATCGATTTATGGAGGCTGTTGATTCTGCAGCCGGTGTCGCTGATGCTACAGATGCAGATTCATATCTTACTGATTGGAATGATGAAATTATTGAAATAGCTGATGGCGACCTTAAAGAGCCAGTTGAAAAGAAAGCAGCGGAACTAGAAATAGAATTTTCTAGTGAGATACTTTTGTCTTATGTCAATAATGGCGGTTACAAACCTTAAGTAGTATATCTGCCATGTAAAAACTTTAAGGTCTCTCGAACCTTCACCTCCTTTAAGAGGTAGCTAATAATATTATTAGCAGATTCCAAACGTTCAGCATAATCTAGTTCAGCTGGCTTTTGAGAGGCCTTACTACTAAAAACAACTGAAATAGTTGCCCAGTGCCTACTGAGCTTATAAAAACCAAGCTTCTCCTCAAGTTGAGCCAATTTATCACTTAAATATACATCGTCATTAAGTAATAATCTCTTTGAATCAATATGAACCACTCCATCTACGTGGCTTGCAGCTTTATGCTCTAGGGCAAATTCGATTAAAACCATGCTTTCGCGGTGAGCAATCGCAACAACCTCTTCCTCAGAAGAATTATTATGATGAATGACTGTTCCAACAGCGTCATTAAATGTATTTTTAGCTACAATCGGTGTTTTAGATTTTAACGATGCCTTGATTGCTCTTGGATGAATGACCCTAGAACCTTCATCAGCCATTGCTAGCATTTGTTCAACACTGATCGACTCAAGATACCTTGAAGCTTCTACCTGTCTTGGATCACAATTTGCAATGCCATCAACATCTGAGAATATTTCTACTTTTTCTGCGCCTAATGCAGAAGCTAGAGCAACCGCAGAGGTGTCACTCCCACCGCGACCAAGAGTGCGTATATCTCCCTTATCATTAACGCCTTGAAAGCCTGCGACAACAGCAACACTTCCATTATCAAGAGCCTCTACAATTCGCGAAGGATCAATATCAAGTATCTCTGCATTTCCAGCATTATCATCAGTCAAAATACCCGACTGGCGGCCATTAAATGAAATAGCTGGTATTCCGTTATGGCTTAAAAGGTGGGAAAAGAACGCTGAGCTAAGTGTTTCACCCACGCTCATTACAAGGTCCAACTCTCTTGGATTAATATTGTGTCCAACATCTTTTAATAAAGCAATAAGAGTGTCCGTTGCATAAGGCTCGCCCTTCCTGCCCATCGCAGAAACAACAACTACAATTCGCTCACCACTTTCAGCGTATCGTTTAATATGTTTTACAGCGTGCGCACGGCAATCTTCGTCCCTAAGACTAGTTCCGCCAAACTTCATTACGATAGGAGCTAAACTTTTCGCCATTACAATCTTCAAAAAAAGAGTGAATTATAGCTTGTGGCTTTCAACATAGCAAACTTGAGCTAGTTGTCCAAAATATATAAAACTAAATATTAAATGTTTGTTTAATTCCATCTAATATAAAGTCAACCGAGACCATTACCAATATTATGCCCATTAATCGTTCAATCGCGATTAATGCCCTATTACCAAGTTTTCTTCCTAGAGTCTCTGAAGAGACTAATATAACACCTGATATTAAGCAAGCAATAAATACAACAAAGGTCCATTCAACCCATCTATTTGGCTCTTGAGCCATAAATAATATAACCGCTGCAATAGCTGAAGGGCCAGCAAGCATTGGAACAGCTAGAGGAACAATAAGAGGCTCTGTTGTTTCATTGTGACTAAACAAAGGCTTGGTGCCTGGGAAAATCATTCTTATAGCAATGATGAACAATATGATTCCTCCTGTAACTCCAAGTGAAGATTGTTCTATTTCTAGCATCTGAAGCACATATCTACCAACAAACATAAAAAACAATAAAATTATGAAAGCGATTAACAGTTCACGAATAATTATTATTCTTCGTCTTTCGATCGGAATATTTTTGAGAATACTTAGAAATACAGGGACATTCCCTATAGGATCCATAATGATAATTAATAATAAAATTGCAGCTAATACAGTCACTTAAAAAACCTTAGTTAAAGTTTGAAGGGGTGGATTTTATATGATTATCCTTCTAATAATTAAGTATATTTTCTGATAAAAAGAAGATATTACGTTGCAATTAAATTATGCAAAGGTGATAATTAATTATCTGTTGTGTTCGTGCTTTGATTTATTTCCCTGAGCCGATTAAGTATAGAAAAGGAGATGAGATTGGTTGCTATTGTGTAAGCCCACCTTGAAGTGGGAAACCTGCGGTAAACATCGAACTTCCGCCTTGAACCAGAAAGGTTCAGGACAATTCAACACGGCACAATGGACCTATCTTAAGAATATTAAACAACACTCGGTTGCATTACTCTACTAATTAAACAGCTTTTCTCTTAAAATCTTCATTAATGATAGAACTAAGAAGACAACTCAGACAACTCCGCAAATCCATTGATGAAAAAACACGCAAGGAAGATGGCAAAAAAATCCTGCACCAATGTAATAAAAATGGACTTTTTGAAAATGCCAAACATATTGCAATTTTCATTCCTAATGATGGAGAAATTGAGACAGAAGATACTATTAAATTCTTACAAAATAATGGTTGTTTTGTTTACCTCCCAATTCTAGTTGAAGAAAAACTTAAATTTGCTGAAATGGGAAAGCATTTTAAAAAAAATAGATTTGGAATCGATGAGCCAATCCATACATCTACACTGGGCGCCAAACAAATGGACCTTATCTTTATGCCGCTTGTTGGATTTGATAAAAATAAAAACCGTTTAGGAATGGGTGGTGGCTTCTATGATAAAACATTAAGTTTCAAACTGAAAAGTAAGAATTATCAAGTGCCAAAACTCTTTGGCCTTGCATTTGATTGTCAAGAAGTTGACTATTTGGACTCAAAGCCATGGGATGTTCCAGTTGATGGAATAGTTACTCCCACCCGTTTCATCAACTAACTAATTACTTTTATTCTTACCAAGCGCTTGTTTTTGGAAAAATGACTTGAGAACTGGGGTCTCATCAATAACATTCATTCCAAAACCTCTAAGCCATCGAAATGGTTCGTTATTTTCCTTATAGATCCAATCAAGGCCTGTCATTGTTTTTGACATTAATTCATTATCCAATCGACGCGCCCTTGCGTATTTCCTCAGAACAAGAGAATCTCCCAATGGCAAATCATCATTTGCAACTAACTGATTACTAAGTTCAATTGCATCTGAGAAGCCTAAGTTGGCTCCTTGGCCTGCTAAGGGATGAATATTATGCGCTGCGTCACCTATCAAAGCAAGATTAGAAAGGGTGTAGTCTTTAGCGCTTCTAGATACTAAAGGAAATATATTTCTAGAGCTTTGCAACTTAAGATTACCAAAACGATACTCAGCTGCCTCAGATAATGACTGATTAAATTTATTAATATCCAACTCTTCAAGCTCATCAGCAAGCTTTGCTTTGCACGACCATACAATTGATGCTTGATTTTTTGAAAGTGGCAATAGGGCAAGGATACTGTCTGATAAAAACCTCTGCCAAGTTGTGCTTTCTAATGACTTATCGCTAACTATATTAGCAATAATTGCTTTTTGCTGATAATCATTTGAAGACACCTCTATCCCAGCCAAGCTCCGAACTTTAGATTTCGGGCCATCGGCCCCAACAACCAACTTACACAAAAAACTTTGACCATTATCAAGAGTAATCTGGTAGCCGAAGTCCGTTTTAATTAGATCGTTTAATTTTGCATGGATAACTTGTACTTTGGTTTGATCGATTGCCTTATATAAAGCCGATTGTATTAAATCATTTTCTACAATAAAACCAAGGTGCTCAATACCTTCATCTTTTGCGTAAAAATTTAGGCTTCCATGAGAATTTTGATCCCATACTTTGGTCGCTACAAAACCCTGTTTTCTTTTAATGTCGTCCCAAACATTAATTGAGCTAAGAAAATCTTTGGAAGAAGGGGTTATTGCACTGACTCGAGTATGGAACGAACTACTAACCTTTGGATTGCATTCTTTTGCCTCAATGATTGCAATTTTAAAGTTTTTTTTTCTTGAAAGCTCCAAAGTAAAGGCAAGGCCAATCATGCCACCACCAATCACGATGACATCAAATTCTTCCAACTACCCTTCCCCGGCAATAGTCATTTCTCTTAACAAGGTTGAGCCAACCTTTAGATTGCTCCTGGTATCAAAATCATTGCCAATAGATACCACATTTTTCAACATGTCTTTTAGATTGCCGGCAATAGTAATTCCTGAAACTGGGTATTGTATTTGCCCTTTTTCGACCCAAAAACCACTTGCTCCACGGGAATAGTCACCAGTTGTTGCATTAATGCCTTGTCCCATTAAGTCCGTAACAATTAGGCCTTTGTCCATATTCTTGGTTAATTCTTCAATTCCGCCATCGTAATTAGAGCTAACTCTGCAGTTACTTACGCCACCAGCATTAGCGGTAGATTCGAGTCCAAGTTGGTTGGCAGAGTATTGACCCATTAGATAACTGGTTACTCTTCCATCTTCAACAAAAAACTGTTTTGATTTTAATACGCCATCTAGATCAAACGCCCTTGAGCCAAGTGTTTTTAATTGAAGCGGGTCTTCATAGATATCAATAGATTCTGGTAGAACCTCTTTGCCTAATGAATCCAGTAAGAAGGATGTTTTTTTATATTGCCTCGAACCACTTAAAGCGCCAAGTAATTGAGAATACAAACCGGAAGATTGCCGTGCAGTAAATATAATAGGACATTTTTGGGATTTTAAACTGCGAGAACCAAGCTTTTTCTGAGCCATTTTTGCAGCCTCAAGGCCAATTTTAGATGGGCTCGTTAAATCTCGAGAGTCAAGAGCCATAGAATATTCATAAGCGGTTTGCATTTCAGAGTCTCTTTTTGCTATCAACGAGCAGTAGAGCGAATGCTTACTATTTTTCGATTTAGTAATCAGTCCATTTGAATTAGCATAATAGCTTTCGCCCTCAAAACTTGATAACTCGGCGCCATCTGAATTATCAATTTCAGTCTGTTCCAATGCAACCTGCTCACACTCTTTAGCAATCTCAATACTTTCTTTAGCATCTAGAGTCCATGGATGATAAAGATCTAAATCAGGAGCATCCCAGGCCATTCTATCTTTTGGAGCCAGCCCATTAAAAGGGTCTTCTTGAGTATATTTAGCAATTAGACATGCAGAGTCAATAGCCTTCTTTAAACTATCTTTACTAAGATCAACGCTTGCCGCCTGGCCCTTATTTTTTCCAATATAGACGCTCACATCAAAACTTGTATCTAGGCTGTATTGCAGTGTTTCAACATTTGACAATCTAACTGCGGTAGAAATGCCTGAGCTTTTCCCTAGAGAAAATTCAAAATCTGTTACCTTGTTTTTTTTAATTAGGTCAATTGCTAATTGTGTTGTTTGTTCGAGTGAATTCATAATAAGTAATTATACTAATTGGTTGATAGATTTTAATAAAACAATTAAGAACTAATCTTTATTTTTTGAGGACTTAATATTAATTATTTTTCGCTGCACTTCGAGCAGGTGAAGTCTACGGGTGTCGGTTTTTAAAACCTTAAACTGAAAGCCATGAAGACTAATTTCACTCATTTGTTCTGGAAGATAGCTAAAACCTGAAATGACTAAACCAGCTACAGTGTCATAATTATCACTTGTAATGTTGGATTCGAAAAACTCATTAAACTCTACCAAAGGAGTATTTGCTTGAAGCAAATAGCGCCCATCTCCATAGTCAATAATGTTGTCTTCTTCCTTGTCATGTTCATCCTCAATTTCACCAACTATCTGCTCAATGACATCTTCTAGGGTTACCAATCCCGCAATTTCACCATATTCATCCAGAACAACTGCCATATGTGATTTATTTTGTTGAAATTCTCTAAGCAAAACACCTAGAGGCTTACTTTCCGGAACAGATAAAGCATCTCTAAGGTACTCTCTATAGTTAAATTCATCCTTGTTATCCTGTGCAAAGTGGGCTAGCAAGTCTTTGGCTAATACAATGCCTAATATTGAGTCTTGCTCGACATTATGGATTGGAAAGCGAGAATGAGATGAGGTAACCATGATTTGAAGTAAGTCCTTAGTGGAGGACTCTGAATTTATCATGGTCATTTTGGATCGAGGAACCATTACGTCTCGCACCTTTAAGCTTTCAACTTGTAATGCGCCCTCAATAACAGACCTGCTATATGGATCAATAACTAGGTTTTCTTCAGCCTCTTCTAGGGCTTGCATTAACTGCGCTCGGGGCTTTAAAGTTTGCGGGAAAACCTTATCAAACAACCTATTAAATAATGGCCAACTGGGAGGTTTTTCTGAGCTCATACTTATAATGAATGAATTGTATGTTATCTATTTTACCTTGGATTAGGTTTTTTTATCGCTTCGCATTGCTTTTCCCTCAGCCGCCCTCTCCTTTCGAGCTTTTTTAGGATCTGCAATAAGAGGCCTATAAATTTCAACTCTATCTTTTTCTCGCAAAATGGTATCGAGAGTTGCAAATTTTGAAAAGATACCTACCCTATCCTTTGTAAGATCTATCTGCTCAAAAGACTCAAGAATGCCAGAGGCCTCAATAGCTTCTTTTAATGTGGACCCATCTTCAATCTCAAGGCTTATAAGACTTTGCTTATCAGGCAGAGCATAAGCAACTTCAACTATCATAAATATCACTCATTGCCTGTGCATCATGAAACTCGAGCCTTCCCTCATAAATTGCTCTTCCAGTTATCGCACCCATTATGCCGTGATGCGCATTCTTCAAAAGTGCGGCAATATCATCAAGGTTAGTAATTCCTCCAGAAGCGATTATTGGAATAGAAGTCTGCTTTGCAAGACTGGCAGTCGCCTTTACATTAACGCCCTGCATCATTCCATCTCTAGCAATATCAGTATAGACAATTGAGCTAACTCCAAATTGCTCATATTTTTTTGACAAATCAACTACATTTAAATCTGTTTGTTTTGCCCATCCATCGGTAGCCACAAGTCCATTATTTGCATCAAGACCAACAATAATTTTGCCAGGGAATTCTCTGCATAAATGAGACACAAACTCAGGATCTGTTACCGCCATAGTTCCAATAATAAGGTAGCTTATTCCAGCTTCAATATAGGCATTAGCAGTTTTTAAATCACGTATTCCCCCGCCAATTTGAACAGGTAAATTTGGAAATTTCTTTGTGATTTCATTTACGCATCCTGCGTTAACTGGTTTACCTTCAAATGCGCCATTGAGGTCGACTAGATGAAGTCGTCTTGCGCCTTCATTAACCCATTTGGCTGCCATTTCAGTTGGGTCATTAGAAAAAACCGTGGAATCCTCCATAAGCCCCTTTCTAAGGCGAACACATTGACCATCTTTTAAATCGATTGCAGGAATAATAAGCATAGAATTATTTAGTTTAACTATCAACTATATTATATGCACCTTAGGCTGCTGAATGATTACTTTCATTAGCGATACAAGTAAATTCAGCTAGGGTCAGGATTAAACTGGTTGAAGCTCTTCAAGACTCCAGCGAGGCTTAATTGCTATTTCATAATGATTGTTACTCTGTCCAGCAAGAAAACGATAATGGCCTGCTAAAGCTATCATGGCTCCATTATCCGTACAAAAATCAAGCGCTGGATAGAAGACGCTAGAGTCAAGTTTCTGAGCCATTTCATTTAGGGATTGACGCAATGAAAGATTAGCACTAACTCCGCCAGCTACAACCAAAGTTTTAAACCCAGTATGTTTGAGCGCGCGGCTGCATTTAATGGTAAGCGTTTCAGTCGCAGCAACTTCAAATGCTTTTGCAATATCTGCTTTTTCATCTGGGAATTCAATAAATTTATTTCTAGCAAATGTTTTTAAACCGCTAAAACTAAAATCGAGGCCCGGCCTATCTGTCATTGGCCTAGGAAAGATGAACCTATCTTTAGTTCCTTGAGTTGCTAGTTTTGCTAGAGCAGGACCACCAGGATATCCTAGTCCAAGTATTTTTGCAGTTTTATCAAAAGCCTCACCAACTGCATCATCTAACGATTCACCAAGAATTTTATACTCGCCTATTCTAGCGACTTCAACAAGTAAAGTATGCCCGCCCGAAACCAAAAGCGCTACAAATGGAAACTTTGGTTTATCCAATTCCAATAAAGGTGCCAAAAGATGGCCCTCCATATGATGCACGCCTAATGCTGGAATCCCTAGACCCCATGCTAGACTTTGAGCAATCGAGCCGCCAACCAGCAACGCACCCGATAATCCCGGTCCCGCAGTGTATGCAATACCTGTAAGGTCTTTTAATTGAATGTGACTATCGCTAAGGGCTTCCTTAATCAAAGGCAGAGCTCTTTGAATATGGTCTCTCGAGGCTAATTCTGGAACCACTCCTCCATATTCGGCATGCAAGTCAACTTGCGAAAAAAGCTTGTGTGAAATAAGGCCTTTTTTACTGCTATAAATTCCTATTCCTGTTTCATCACAAGAGGATTCAATCCCCAAGGTAATTAAATTCTTGTTAGCCACCCGCCGTCTCACCTAAATAAACCTTTTTCACTTCTTCGTTTGCTAAGATAGAGTCCTTCCCACCTTGCGCAATTATCTCTCCAGCACTTAAAACATAAGAGTGATCGCAGGTATCGAGCATTTCCCTGTAATTATGATCCGTAATCAGGATGCCAATTCCTTTGTCTCTTAGCTGATAAATAATTTCTTGTATATCGCCAACAGATATTGGATCTATTCCAGCAAAAGGCTCATCAAGCAAAATAAACTTTGGATCCATCGCTAATGCTCTAGCAATCTCTACTCTTCTGCGCTCGCCGCCGGACAAAGTAATGCCTTTAATGTGCCGAACATGCTCAACCTTGAAATCAGACAAAAGCTCCTCTAATCGACGCTTCCTATCCTTTGGTAAGATTGATTTATTCATTTCAAGAACTGCCATAATGTTATCTTGAACGCTTAATTTTCGAAAAATTGACGGCTCCTGTGGGAGATAACCAAGTCCAAGATTAGCCCTCTTATGGATAGGCATATGGCCTATACTTTTATTATCAAGAATAACCTCGCCTTTACTAGACCTAACTAATCCACATGCAATATAGAAGCATGTAGTTTTACCTGCACCATTAGGGCCCAAAAGACCAACAATTTCTCCACCTCTAACCGAAAATGAGACGTCGTTAACTACCACCCGTCTTGCGTATTTTTTGTAAAGATTTTTTACTTCTAATTTATGTTCTGACATTCTATTTCAGTGCATTAATACTGTTAGCTATCTTACCCTAAATGTATTCTATATTCTTAGAGCTATAGAGCTCCCTGGTTCCATTTTTTGTTAAAACTTTTAATGCGCCTTGGTCGCTTATTCCTTGGACCTCTCCCTCAAAAGATCTGCCTAATTCTATGGATTTTAGCTTTGCGCCTTTAAGCATGTCGTATTGATCCCATTGCAGCAGCAAGTCCGACAAACCATTTAGTTTAAAGTGAGATGACATGGACAAGATGCTATTAATAATTGATGCCGTCAGTTCATGAATACCTGGAATTTTCTTACAAATTTTTGATAGATCAATCCAAGGATTATCGCAATTCATTTCTTGGTCTAGATGATAGTTAACCCCGACCCCAATAATGACAGATTGAGAGCCTTCCTGGATATTGTTTTCCAGCAAAATACCTGCTAACTTGGCTTCTCTAAAATAAATATCATTAGGCCATTTAATTTTAAATCCATCAACCTTGCATTCCTTCTCTAAAGCTTTAATAATTGCCAAACCAACCACTAAACTTAGGCCGCTTAAATTAGTGTCACTTTGAAATTTTTGGCGAATTGAGAGAAGAATGCTGCCATCTTTCTGAGACAGCCATTCTCTTCCATGCTGACCCTTTCCATGAGTTTGCTCTCTCGTAACACAGATCTGGGTTATAGGGGAATACGGCAAACTACTTAAGTAAGAGCTAGTGCTCTCTAGAGAATCAAAAAAATGACACTCTACATCGCCATCTATCAGTCTCTTTAGAGAAGAATAATGATCCATGTGAATATGAAAACAATTAAAGAGATTGAAACCGCTGCTGACGCAACATCCTTTGCAAAGCCTGACAAATCATGATGCTCTAGACCCACCCTGTCAACCACAGCCTCGATTGCTGAGTTTAGCATTTCAACAATCAAAACTAAGAATATAGGCGTAATAAGTAGTACTTTTTCAACTGGAGATTCTCCAAGCCAGTAGCCAAGAGGCGTCAGTACTATTGCTAGCCATACTTCAAGTCTAAAAGCATACTCAGACTGGTAACACGCCTTGAAACCTTTTGCGGAATAGATTGAGGCAGACCACAGTTTTTTAATGCCCGTAGGCTTATTATTTTCTTTCATAAAGTTCGTATTATCCAGATTAGTCTCATTTAGATAGTTACAATAGTTTGTTAAAATATTAATATCGATTTTACAATAAAAAAAATTAGCGGTTGCTTATGAAAATTGCACTTGGTGTTGAATATTTAGGTACAGATTTTCATGGCTGGCAAATTCAGAAATCTGGCCTTAGAACAGTCCAGGGTGTTGTTGAGCCTGCCTTATCTAAGATAGCAAATCACCCTGTAAGGGTATTTTGTAGTGGCAGAACAGATTCAGGCGTCCACGCTCAAGAGCAAGTTATTCACTTTGAAACTGAAACGACTAGGACCGATGGAGCATGGCTATTGGGTGGCAACGCAAACCTGCCAAGTGATGTAAATTTTAAATGGGCTAAGAAAGTTGGTGATAACTTTCATGCAAGATTTAATGCGCATGCTAGATCTTATGAGTACAAAATTCACAACCACCCAGTAAGGTCCTCACTAAAAGCTGGCTATTGCCTTTGGGAGCCAAGGTCTCTTAATATTGATGAAATGAGAAAAGCAGCAGCTTTTTTAGTCGGTGAATTCGACTTTTCATGCTTTAGAGGCAGCATGTGTCAAGCAAAATCACCCATTAAGACTATTGAATATCTTCAAATTGATAAAATAGATGACGAACTTATTATTAAAGTTAAGGCAAATGCTTTTCTACACCACATGGTTCGCAACATAGTAGGAACACTTTTAAAAATTGGTAGGGGAGAGGAAAGAGCTGAATGGATGCTATCAGTATTAGACAGCAAAGACCGTAAAGAAGCAGGCCCAACGGCTGAACCGCAAGGCCTCTACTTTATAAAGGCTCACTATCAAACGCTATAATTAATTTGAAGCAACGGCATCATTAAGATCTTCAGCTTGCGTCTGGTTGTCCTCATTTTCACTATTTTCTAGTTCTTGCCAAACATATTTTAAGGCGTCCGCTCTTAAGTCAAAAAATCTATTGTCGCCAAATCGCTTTTTAAATCCAGAGCGAAATAACTCGGCCTCCAATCTTTCAGTTCTAGCAAAAAGAATTTCAATTCCAGAATTTGAACATGTCTCAACCAAACTAGATAAAACTTGCTCACCACTCGCATCAACCTGAACAATTGAAGCAACATCAACAATAATGTATTTTAAATCTTCATTATTTTTAGCAATTAATTCGAGCAACTTAGTTTCAAAATATGCCGCATTAGCAAAATAAAGTGACCCACTCCATTTTGCTACTTTAACGGACTTACTAACTTCATTTGAGTCATCTGCAAACCTTGAGGCGATAATCGATCCATGCTCAACCGATAATTCAGAAAATTTTGGTTCCATAGTTCGATATAGAAAAAGCCCTAGAGACAAAATTACCCCAAAAGCGATGCCGTTTTCTAAATGCGGCGCAAAAACCAGTGTCATGATAAAGGTTAATAGGCCAACCAGTCCATCGTGCTTTTCAACTTTCCATGCGTGCTTGAGAGGCGCAAAATGAATTAAATTGGCAACTGACATTAAAATAATGGCTGCAAGAGTAGCGAGTGGAAGATGGTAAAGCAAAGGAGTCAGCCAAAGAATCGTTACGCCAACAATAACCGCCGTGACGACAGAGGAAAAACCAGTAACTGCGCCTGCAGCTAAGTTAACTGCTGAACGCGAAAAAGAACCCGAGATTGGATAACCCTGGAAGAAGCTTGAAGTAATATTTGATAGCCCCTGGCCAATTAACTCTTGATTTATGTCCAAGCGCTGTTTCGTAGAGGCTGCCATTGACTTAGCAACCGATATTGCCTCCATAAAGCCAATTAATGAGATTGTAATTGCATAGACAAACAAGGTCCCTATAGCTTTAAAGTCAAAGTGTGGTATCTTAAAACTAAACAAGCCATTAATGTTTATTGAATTTACAATAGCGCCTCCCATCGATTGATAGTCAATCAAGAATGATGCTGCAGTTGAGAGGAAAGCTACTGTAAGAATCGCAGGCAATCTAGGAAAAAAACGCTGCAATATTGCAATGCCAATTAACCCCGTTATTGCCATAGCTAATGTTGGCAAGTGGGTGTAAAAAATTGCTGCTTCGAATAGCCTGGCTATAGTCTCATAACTCTGGTCTGCGTTACAAATTGTATGCAGCGCTCCAGCATTTGCACTCTCAACTCCCCCAGGAATAGATAAGGTTTGGCATGCACTTTCCCAATCCGTATCATTTGAACTGATAACCCTTATACCAAAAACCTTGGGAAGCTGGGATGCTCCAATAATAATTGCAGCTGCACTTGTAAATCCAGTTACTACGGGATGTGACAAAAAATTAATTACAAAACCTAGTCTAAATATCCCTAATAAAAACTGAAATAATCCAACAATGAGCGCCAACAATGCGGCATAAACTGCATAGCTCGATGGGTCAGTAACTATTTCACCAAGAGCGGCGGCAGTTAATAAGGATACAACGGCGACTGGGCCTGTAGAGAGCTGTCTGGATGACCCCATCACAGCGCCAACTAAGACGGGAAGAAATGCAGCATAAAGACCATACTGGGGTCCTAATCCAGCTAACTGCGCGTACGCCATTGATTGAGGAACTATTACGAAACCAACAGTAAGGCCAGCTAAAATATCCGCTTTTAAGGTTTTTGGATTGCTTAAATCTTTAATCCATAACAAAAATGGAAAGAGTTTTGTTATCCAGCTCATGAGATATGTTTCTGAAGTTTAATATTTAAATCTTAAGTCTACCTCACTAAAACAGTAAGATAAAAGATTTTTAATTAAACTTGTGCAAATTACAATATATTAAAAATCTTCGTCCCAATCTACAATAATTTCCTTAGTTTCCACATTAGTAGCGATTAAAAATGGCTCAATATAAGGAATCCAATATTCTTTTTTTCCTTTGGTGACTAAAACATTGTTTGCACCTGTCTCGACAAAGTAATCAACTACACCTAACTTTTCATTGTGCTGGTTAATTACATCGAAACCAACCATTTCATACCAATAATACTTACCAGAATCAAGTTTAGGAAGCTGTTCTTTATCGATATAGATATCTTTACCAATAAATATCTGGGACTGCTCTCGATTATCGACATCTTTTATATGAGCAACAATAGTTTTGGACTGTTCACGGCCATTCGTTACTTCAATCTTTTCATATACCCCATCACTCAAGAAGTACCATGGCTCGTAGCTTAGAATGTTTTTTCTGGGCTCAGTATAGGATAAGAGTTTGACCCACCCCTGTAAACCAAAAAAGCCATTAATCTTTCCGACTAATAGCTTTTTATCGTCTAAATGAGGCGCTTTTGACACCAAATTATTTTTCTGCAGGCTTCTCTTCAGCTACTGGAGCTTCTGCTGCGGCTTCTTCTACTGGAGCTTCTGCTGCGGCTTCTTCTACTGGAGCTTCTGCTGCGGCTTCTTCTACTGGAGCTTCTGCTGCGGCTTCTTCTACTGGAGCTTCTGCTGCGGCTTCTTCTACTGGAGCTTCTGCTGCGGCTTC
>CAJXOB010000020.1 GCA_913057955.1 uncultured Gammaproteobacteria bacterium
CAATGGCACTCCAGACCTTTCCTATCAAACGCTTAACCTGCACTGGATTCGCGTATCCGGTAGTATCGGAAAGACCCACCTCATCGCATCCAGCCTCCATTAACGCTTCCGCTAACTCCACTACTCGATCTTCCGGAATACTGCCTTCAATAGAGCAGCCGAACGCGGTTGAAAGTGCACCTTCAATAGTAGGTCTTTCATCGACTGGTAACTGTCTAATTAGCTCGACTATACTCTTCACTTCGTCCAGCATCTGTTCATGCGTTCGATTGACATTTCGCAGACTATGAGTCTCACTAACTGACAAGGGAATTGTAAGCTTGTGAACATCTGCCTTTATCGCATGCTCAGCTCCCTTCAAGTTTGGTACTAAAACAGCCACTTTGAGGCCTTCAATAGTTCTTGCATACTGAGCGACTTCCATCATGTCCGCGAACTGCGGAAATATCCGCGCTGGAACAAATGAGCCGACCTCTATCTCAGGAATCCCTGCTAAAGCCAAAGCTTTAATCCAGCGCTTTTTATCCTCAGTGGGCATGATTTGACTGATACTTTGCAAGCCATCCCGCGGACCAACTTCACTCACTTCAATGTCGATACCTGTCATATTGCTTTCCCTTCTTTAAGTGGTTTTTGTTTGCTATTTAACAAATCGCACCTTCTAAGTCTCTCCTATAAGTCCAAATCTTCTTTGATGTTTGAGGGAGATTAATTACTGACCCCAGCATTATAAAAAAAGACACTTACTAACTTTATGTTTTATCCTTTAAAGATAACGTAAGTTCAAATTTAGCAACGACATCAGGAGATAGTGAAGGAACAGTAGCTTCAATATTCAATTTATAATTATGCCTCTCACCTGAACTTGCAGCAGTTTTTACCAGCTCTTTAATTGCCAAACCATCTCTGCATATAAAGTGAACATCACCCTCAGGACGTTTTAGAAAATCAGCCTTAAAATCTTTAAATATTAAAGCTATGTTTCGTCCACTTTCTTGAATTGGATCCATCGCTAAAAAGCCGCCAGTAATATCTGCCCCAACTGCTAAAACACCAAAATACATACTTCCTAAGTGGTTTTTAGTTCTTCGCTTAAGAGGGATTCTAATTTCAATCTTTTCATCCGTATGCTCAATAACCTTTGGGCGACAATACCAAATCATTGGTACTTTGGTTATACCAAATAAGCGTATTAATCGATTTGTTTTAAGTGCTCTTGAAATCATAATTGTATTAACTTTTCCTATTTATACTGTGTAGTCATCAACAATTGAGCATTGTGCACTTACCGCTGTAGCTGTTAATTTATCCACTCCTTTTGATGGCCATCTAATAATGTCAGCAAAGTA
This sequence comes from uncultured Gammaproteobacteria bacterium, assembly GCA_913057955.1. Lineage (GTDB taxonomy): Bacteria > Pseudomonadota > Gammaproteobacteria > PS1 > Pseudothioglobaceae > Pseudothioglobus. The sequence continues at coordinate 1,350 of CAJXOB010000020.1, forward strand.
AAAACTTCCATATGAGTACTCAAAGCTTTCGCCATAAAATTGCTCACCATTATTTGAAAAATCTGTAACAACCAATTCAAGGCCTTTGAAATAGTTTTCATCCATTCCAAATTGTATAGAACTCTTCTCAGTAATTCTAAATTTAAATTTCTGAGGAATATAGTTAACAAGGCCGTCCTCTTTTAACTCAACTGCTTGAATCATCTCACAGTAGTAAAGGTCACCAGCTGCTGATAGAGCAGGAAAAGACAAACAATTAATAATCACAAACAAGATAATTTTTTTCATTTTTACTCTAATTTTTCAGCGTTGAGTTTAGCGACTACAAACCTTAACGTGATATTGTATATTTAGTTTTATATCGAAAGTAAATAATTTTTTAAGCAATATATAAAGTGGAAATTCATATATATGATATAATATATGTCATATTAAGATTTAGTTCATAAAAATTTAATTAAAAAAATTTTCTTATTTACAAGGAGCAAGCATGATTCAATTTATAGTTCATGACGAAGACGATTCCGTCGGCGTTGTTACCGTTGAAGGTTTAAAAGCAAACGACACTCTAAGCGGCTGGATAATGGACCAGGATGTATTGATAGATATCAAAATTAACCAGGATATTCCAATTGGTCACAAATTAGCTATTAAAGATTTAAATGAAGATGACACTGTCATCAAGTATGGTGTAGATATTGGTCGAACAATTTCAAAGATTGCTGTAGGTGATCATCTACACGTTCATAACGTAAAAACTAAGAGGTGGTAATGATAAATTTAAATCAAAAAATCTACGGATATCGTCGTGATAATAATAGAGTAGGAATTCGTAACCATGTCATTATCTTGCCTGTTGATGATATTTCAAATGCTGCCTGTGAAGCAGTTGCTAATAATATTAAAGGAACAATAGCACTCCCTCATCCTTACGGTAGGCTTCAGTTTGGTGAAGATCTAGATCTGCACTTTAGAACAATGATTGGCACGGGATCAAATCCAAATGTTGCCGCAGTAGTGGTTATTGGAATTGAGCCGGACTGGACGCAAAAAATCGTTGATGGAATTGCCTTAACTGGTAAGCCAGTTCTGGGCTTTTCTATTGAGAAAAAAGGAGACATACAAACTATTGCTGATGCCTCTAAAGCAGCTTATGATATGGTTCATTACGCTACAGGGCTTCAAAGAGAGCCGTGTGATCTTAGTGAAATATGGGTATCAACTAAATGCGGAGAATCAGACACTACTTCTGGCTTTGGATCAAACCCAACCGTAGGAAATGCATTTGATAAATTATATGAGATGGACAGCACTTTACTTTTTGGTGAAACATCCGAAATTACAGGTGGAGAACATTTAGTTAAAGCTAGGTGTGCCAATGATGCTGTTGCTGAAAAATTTATGTTTATGTTTAATCGCTACCAGGACATGATAGAACGCTTTAAGACGGATGACTTATCGGATTCACAGCCGACCAAAGGTAATATTGAAGGTGGCTTAACTACGATCGAAGAAAAGGCATTAGGTAACATTCAAAAGATTGGAAAGAAATGTGTCGTTGATGGCGTTTTAGATAAAGCAGAAATGCCTACTAGCAAAGGCCTATGGTTTATGGACTCTTCTTCTGCAGCCGCAGAAATGGTTACATTGTGCGCAGCTTCAGGGTATGTGGCTCATCTATTCCCTACTGGTCAAGGAAATATTATTGGTAATCCAATCCTCCCTGTTATCAAGGTTTGTGCAAATCCTAGAACCGTTAGAACTATGTCAGAGCACGTAGATGTTGATGTAACAGGTTTATTGAAGCGTGATATTAACATGGATCAGGCCGGTGACATGCTTCTAGAGAGCCTTATTCACACTTCAAATGGAAGAATGACTGCTGCAGAAATATTAGGGCACCAAGAGTTTGTATTGACGCGTTTATATGAAAGCGCTTAACTAATAATAAAATAGAAGAATATGATTTACTTAAAAAAAGCTGATAAATCAGCAGCATCAAATGCTCTAGAAGCACAAAAAGTGGTTCATGACATGCTTGCCAATATTGATAAAGATGGTGAACAAGCAGTTAGGAACTACGCAGAAAAACTGGATGGATGGTCTGGTGAAATTTTGCTTTCTGCTTCTGAGATTGACAACATTGTCTCTGACGTTCCTCAAAATGTGAAAGATGATATAGATTTTGCATGTCAGCAAGTTTATGAGTTTGCAAAAGCTCAGCGTGACTCTATAGAAGAGTTTCATACAAAAAATAATGGCGTTGAGGCGGGACAAAAGCTTCTTCCAGTAAATGTTGCTGGATGTTACGTGCCAACCGGTCGCTACGCTCATATTGCTTCTGCATATATGAGTATTGCAACGGCTAAAGCTGCTGGAGTGCCCTGTATCATTGCGTGTTCAACGCCTTACAAAGGCAAAAGTATCCATCCATATGTTCTGTATGCAATGAAAACTGCTGGAGCTGACCACGTTATGACTTTAGGCGGAGTTCAAGCAATAGCAAGTATGGCTTATGGATTATTTACTGGAAAAAAAGCTGACATTATTGTTGGCCCTGGAAATAAATTTGTAGCAGAGGCAAAAAGAACTCTCTTTGGACAAGTTGGTATTGATGTATTTGCTGGTCCATCAGAAGTTGCCGTGATTGCTGATGAGCACGCCGATGCTGACGTTGTTGCTATTGATCTTGTGGGTCAAATGGAGCATGGACATGAGTCACCAGGCTGGCTATTTACAACATCTAAAGAATTAGCTGAAAAAGTAATGGAGTTGGTACCAGTGTATATTGAAAAACTTCCGCCTACCGCTAAAGATGCAGCTTTCTGCGCCTGGAGAGACTATGGTGAAGTTATATTATGTGAATCGCGTGAAGAAGTTGTGAAAATATCTGATGAGTACGCATCAGAGCATCTTGAAGTTCAGTGCGAAGATCTTGACTGGTGGTTAGAAAACCTAACCTGCTATGGATCTCTATTTTTAGGTGAAGAGACGACAGTTACTTTTGGTGATAAGGTTTCTGGCCCTAACCATATACTTCCTACAAAAGCGGCCGGTCGTTACTCTGGAGGTCTTTCTGCACATAAATTCTTAAAAGTTCTTACTTGGCAGCGTATGGATAGAGAATCCACTCGTCAAATTGCACAAGCCTCTTCTAGAATTTCACGATTAGAGGGGATGGAAGGACATGCAAGGGCATCAGACGTTAGGCTCAGTAAGTATTTTCCAGATGAAACGTTTGACCTAGGCGCACCTGTATTAGAATAGCCTCATGAACCTATCAGATTTCTCACTGGAAAATAAAGTAGCACTAATAACGGGTGGTACAAGTGGAGTGGGAAGAATGATGGCGCTTGCGCTTGCCCGTGCAGGCGCATTTGTTTGGATTGCAAGTAGTCGCAGCAATGCAGACGAGACCCTTCAAGAAATAAACAATCAAGGCTCTAAAGGGGCATTCATCCAAGCAGATGTCACATCAACTGTTGACCTTGAAAATATGGTATCTGAGGTCTCTAAAAAGTCTGGAAGAATAGATATTTTAGTAAACGCTGCTGGGATAAATCTTAGAACATCAGCTGAAGAGTTGACGCTCGAAGAGTGGCAGAAAACGATCGACATTAATTTAACTGCCCCTTTCCACTTAAGCCAACTCGTTGCTGAATCAATGGCCAAAAATAACTGGGGACGAATTATAAATATCGCCTCCCTTCAATCGCTTAGGGCCTTTGATAACAGTATCCCGTATGGTGCAAGTAAAGGTGGCATCATGCAGCTTACTCGAGCTTTAGCGCAGGCTTATTCAAAAAATGGGGTATTAGTCAATGCAATTGCTCCAGGATTTTTTAGAACAAATCTAACTGAATCATTATTCCAAGACCCTGACAAGTTAAAAAATTTAGCGGCTAAAACAATGATGGCTCGCAATGGAGAAGAAAAGGACATTTTTGGTATTAGTGTTTTCTTATGCAGTGATGCAAACTCATATGTCACTGGTCAAACAATATTTTTAGATGGAGGGTTTTCAGCATCATGATCAATAAAATGGAAGCGGTAGTTTATACAGCGCCGAACGAAATGACTTTTTACACCGACTACAAGCCCACACAAATTGATCGTGACGATGATGTATTGCTGCGTATTGAGTCAGTTGGGATTTGCGGATCTGATATGCACGCCTATCATGGGAAAGACCCAAGAAGAAATCCTGGGTTAATACTAGGCCATGAATTTTGTGGCGAAATAGTTGAAGGCATCCATAAAGGTCAAAAAGTAACAGGGAACCCTTTAATTACGTGCGGGAAATGCGAGTATTGCCTTCAAGGCAGAGACAACCTATGTAGTGATAGGGATATGATTGGAATGAGCAGGCAGGGTGCTTTTGCTCAATATATGACCATACCAAATCAATGCCTTGTTCACGCCCCTAATTCGATGAATTCAAATCATGTAGCCTTAACGGAGCCCGCAGCAACAGTTGTTCATGCGGTCAATCTTGCCATAGAAAATTCATTCAAGCCTATAAGCGATTGCAATGTTCTGGTTATTGGCGCCGGCGCTATTGGACTTTTAACTGCTCTTTTACTTAAATCTCATGGCGTTAAAATGAAGGTGCTTGAAACAAATATTGCTAGGCATCCTTGTGTTAAAGAGCATGTTGGCGTCATTGCCGCAAACCCATTAGTTGAGTCAGTCCAAGACAGTGCATTTGATGTTGTAATTGACTGCGTTGGAAGTGAGAAAACAAACGCTCTTTCGATTGCATCCGTTAAGGCAGGCGGAACTGTAGTTAATGTAGGCCTTCTCAGCTGGAGCACTAATATTGATATTCGAAAAATTACTCTGCAAGAAGTAAAGCTGGTTGGTTGTTATACATACAATATGGAAGACTTTAAATCGGCCTTAAAGTCAATTGAAAAGGGTGATTTTGGAGATTTATCGTGGATAGAGGAGATGCCACTCTCTGAAACTGATTTAGCTTTCAAGAGCCTTCATAATGGTACAATGGCCTCATCAAAGGTCATCCTTAAACCTCATTTTTAAACAATTTAACTAAATAGCCTATGAGTATTACTGACCTTACATTCAATATAGACAAAGACAGTAAAACCCCTATGTGGCTTCAAATTAGGAATGAGCTATTTAATTGTCTTTACCGCGACGAGTTAAGGCCAGGTCAACTAATTCCTAATGAAAAAACTCTTGTTGAACTCTTCAATGTCTCAATTGGAACAGTTCGAAAAGCAGTAGGTGCATTAGAAAAAGAAGGTTTTCTTATTCGTAAACAAGGTTTAGGAACTTTTGTCTTTCAGCACGATAAAAGTACTTTCCATTTTGCGTATTTTCATTTTGCATTAAACGGAACTGAGGACGTAACATACCCAGATGTAGAGTTCATTTCTTTTGAGACAAAAAAAGCTACTAAATACGAAGCAGAGACATTAAATATCCCATCTGGGAGTAATGTTTATCAAATATTTAATAAGCTAGGTATTAACAAAAAAAATTATATCATTGATAGAATAGTCATCTCTCAAGCTAAATTTCCAATGCTAACTGAAGAGATTTTTAAAAACCGAACTAATACAATATACAACCTATATCAAAATAAATTCAATATATTTATTACTAACTGCTCAGAGAAGTTAAAAGCAATTTCTGCAGATAAAACAATATCCTCTCTTCTCAATGTTAAGTTGGATTCGCCCATTCTTCGGATAGAGAGAATCGGTCAAACTTATCATAACGAGACTATTGAGCTAAGAACATCATTCGTTCATACGAGAGATATCGACTACGTCAATACGCAAAACAGCACTTTCGGCGACACGTTCTAAGAAGAAGGAAGTCCGCAATACATAAATATTTTATGTATCAAAATTTTAGGTGCATACAATTCTATAGAGCTCTAATTACCCATAAAGGTATGTTGGCAGCCATAGAACAATTTGTGGGAATATAATAATTAATGCTAATCCAACAACCTGAATAGCCATAAATTGCATCATGCCTTTATAGATGTCTGATAAGTCCCAGTCTGGCGCCACCCCCTTGAGAAAGTAGGCAGACAATGCAACAGGCGGCGAAAGCCAAGCTGTCTGAAGATTGACAGCCACAAGGATTCCAAACCAAGTTAAGTTAAATCCTAATTGCTCAATTAGAGGCAAAACAATTGGAATAATAATTAGTACAATTGGTACCCACTCTAATGGCCACGCTAATAAAAATATTAAGGCCATAACTATCAACAATATAGCTGTTGGTGGAAGATCAAGAAGCATTAATGCCTCAGTAATCATTGTTGGCGTTCCTAGTCGGGAAAAAACTGAGCCAAAGAAGTTTGAAGCACAAACTAAAATCATAATTAACGTTGTAATTTCAAGAGTCTTTAGTAAAGCCTCTTGAAAAACTTTAAAATTTAATTTTCGGTAGGCAAGTGTTAAAAATATCGCACCCACTGCTCCCATTGCAGCACCTTCTGTAGGCGTTGCTAGGCCAGCCAATATACTTCCTAAGGATGAGCCAACCAAAAGAACAGGCGGAACAAGGCCTTTAAAAAACTCAATCCACACCTCTCTCATAGAGTCAGGAATTAAATCTTCAGGAACAACTGGGCCCAATGATGGATTTAAGTGACATCTAATAAGCGTATAGCCTGTATATAAAGCTGCCAACATTAGGCCAGGCATAATTGCAGCAGCAAATAAATCGGTTACTGGAACATTTAGAATAGGCCCCATAACAACTAACATAATACTTGGCGGTATCAATATACCTAGAGTACCACCAGCAGTAATTGTACCTGCCGCCAACTGAACATCATAGCCAGCTCTATTCATCGTCTTAGCTGACATAATTCCTAAAATCGTAACTGATGCTCCCACAATTCCTGTTGCAGCTCCAAAGATTACTGAAACAAAAAGAACGGCTACAAATAAAGAGCCTTTGGTTCTAGCAAGAGCCATCTGAACTGATGAAAATAGTCTTTCCATCAAGTTGGCTTTCTCCATGAGAATTCCCATAAAGGTAAATAGTGGTATTGCTGCAAGGGTCTGCTCCAGCATACTCCCAGAAAACTGGAAGGTCATCAAGTAAAAAACAAGATCTCCAAAACCTAAGTAACCAAAGAAAACACCTAAGAAAATTAGAGTAAATGAAATTGGGAAGCCAATAAAAATGGCAAATAGCATTGTTAAAATTAATAATATGCCTAGCACTTCTGGAGTCATGGCCATCTCCTATTTTTTACCGCATACACGCACTTAAGTGTCTCGGAAACTCCTTGAATTATTAGAAAAACAAGACCTATAAACAAAACACTCTTGATTGGGTACAAAAGAGGCATCCAGGAAGTGTCCATACCTTTTTCCATTATCGACCAAGACTTATAAGCATATTTGTAACATGCCCATGAAGCGCCAATCAATCCAGGGAAATAAAATAATATATATAAAGTTAAGTCTATTGTTGCTTGGGTCTTAACAGACCAATTTCGATACATAAAGTCTGCTCTAATATGAATGCCCTTTGAAAGTGCGTAACCAGCTCCAAGCATAAACATAGCTCCTGCAAACATTCTACTAATATCGTATGCCCACATTGTTGGAGAGCCAAAGAAGTGTCTTCCCACAACCTCAATAAACATGGCAGTGAATACTGGAACAGTGAGCCAACATGCTAACTGACCAACTCTGAGACTGAAGAGATCAATACTGAGAATTATTTTTGCCATCAATTTTGGCATATCATCAGGCATCACACCGTTATATGATCTACCTTCTGCGATCATTTCATCTGTAATATCTAGTTGACCAATATCTTCTTCTTCCGACATAACACACACCTAATAAATTATTCTATCAAAACTTAAGAGTCAAAAAAAAACTCCAATTAATTATCAGCATTTGCTGGCTTCAGGAAAAAGGATAACCTGAGCCAGCTAAGCCGTCTTACTTTTACAAAAAAAAGTTGCCAACAGAAATCTGTTGGCAACTTAGCTTACAAGTCTAACGATGAATCTTTACTTTAAAGTCTTCGTAAAAGCTAAACCTAACTTAGCGTTAGAAGACTGAGCTCCTGACCAGAAAGGTACAGCTTTTTCAGCAAAATCTCTCTGTGATGCCCATACTTCAGCAAAGAATTCATTTTCATCAGCATTCTTTTGAAGTTGTGCTTGCGCAGCAGCCATAAACTCTACGAAGTAGTCTTCAGGCGTATCCATTAGAATAACACCTTGCTCTAGCAAGTCTGCCATTGCAATACCGTTTGCATAGATACGATTTGACATAGAGTCAAGTCTTGCTGCTCTTGCAGCAACATGAATAGCATGTTGGTCACGATCAGAGATCTTATCCCACACATCGCCATTAATATACATATCTGCATTCACAACGTTCTGGTGAAGTCCTTGTAAGTAGTAATACTTAAGAACTTTTTGGAAACCAAAGTCTCTGTCCGGCTCTGGGCAGCACCATTCTGCTGCATCAATTACGCCTTTCTCAAGTGCAGGCAGAATATCACCACCACCCATAGCTACAGCTGCAACACCAATATCTTTATAAACTTGACCTGGGAGTCCTGGAGGTGCACGGAATCTTAATTTACGGAAGTCATCCATACTATTGATTGGCTCTTTAAACCAACCCAGCGCTTCAGGACCAACCGGTTGAAGCATCAAACCAACAACATTTAGGTCCATCTCGTCCCATAGTTGATCGTATAACTCTTTACCACCCGCACTGTGAAACCAAGAAAGCCATGCGATATTATCAATACCAAGGCCAGCTCCAGCAATTGGTGAGCCAAACAGCATTGCTGCAGGGTGCTTACCAGACCAGTAGTGAGTCCATGCAAATCCACCATCAATTAGACCAGCGTCTACAGCATCGATAAGGTCAGCATTAGGAACAACAGAACCACCTGGAAGAACTTCCATTGTTACCCTACCATCAGTCAAGGCAGCAACATCTTCAGCAAAATCTCTAACATACCCAACTTCACTTCCAGTCGAGTTCAATACAGATTGAATTTTTAAATTGACCGCCATAGCGCTTGAACTTGCAGTAAGCAAAGCTACAGATGTCAAAAGAACAACTTTATTTTTAAACATAGAATCTCCTAATTTATCTAAATAAATATAAAACTACTTTGATTAGCAATAAGTTTAAAACACACTTAAAGCATTTAATCAAATTTGAGTATACATCAATTGATATATATGTTTATATATATTTTAAAAAAAAAGAAGTAAATTAAGCTATATAATTTATCTAGCAATACGCCATCTCAATTCTTCTTATAATTTTAATAATTTACTAGTAATTACGAATGAATGAAAAATATGATTACATTATTGTAGGAGCTGGTTCGGCAGGTTGCCTCTTAGCCAATAGACTTTCAGCTAATCCTAATAATAGTGTTTTATTAATTGAAGCTGGCCGAAAGGATGACAATCTTTGGCTTCACGTCCCAGTTGGTTATTTTAAAACTATGAATAATCCAAAGTTTGATTGGATGTATAAACTTGAAAAAGATAAAGGACTAAACAATAGAAGAATAGACTGGCCAAGAGGTAAGGTTCTTGGTGGCTCTAGTGCACTAAATGGATTGTTATATATTCGTGGAGATAGGTATGACTATGATAACTGGAAAGATTTAGGCAATAAAGGCTGGGGCTATGATGATGTACTTCCATACTTTAAAAAGTTCGAATGCCAAGAAAATGGAGAAAATAAATACCATGGTGTAGATGGTGAATTAAAAGTATCCAACCTCAGACTTAGAAGAAAAATTGCGGATCTATTTATCAAAGCATCTGAAGAAATAGGTATACCTTACAATCCTGATTGCAATGGAGAAAAGCAAGAAGGTGTGGGCTATTTTCAGCAAACCTCATTTAAGGGCTTTCGAAGAAGCTCCTATAGATCTTTCCTAAATGGAAAAATCAGAAGTAGAAAAAATTTAACAATTATCACAAATACTCAGGTTAGCAAACTTGTCTTCTCTGATAAAAAGGTAATAGGAGTTGACTGCATTCAAAGCAACAATCAACCAGATAAAACTATTTATGCTAACCATGAAGTCATTTTATCTGCCGGCGCAATTAGCTCACCTCAGATATTACAGCTGTCAGGAATTGGGGATGAAAAACACCTAACAAAGCTTGGAGTTAAGGTTATTCATAATAACCCTGCAGTAGGCAAAAATCTTCAAGATCATTTGCAAGTAAGGATGGTTTTTAAAACGAATACTAGAACCTTAAATGATGAACTAAATACCTGGTGGAAAAAAGCTTTAATCGGACTTCAATATGCGCTTTTTAGAACAGGGCCATTAACGCTCAGTGCAAGCCAAGTTTACATATTTACTAATACATCCTTAGATGGATCAAGACCAAATATACAATTTCATATGCAGCCATTAAGTGCCGATAAGCCAGGGGATGGCGTTCATCCTTTTTCTGCCTTTACAATGTCTATATGCAACCTTAGGCCTCAGAGCAGGGGCGAAGTTACTATCAACACTGCAAACCCTAAAGACCTCCCTAAAATTATTCCAAATTACCTGTCTACAAAGAGTGATCAAAACATAGCAATTGACTCAATAAAGGTGGCCAGAAAAATTTCAGAAGCTAACTCCTTAAAAAAACATATTCTTGATGAATTCGTTCCTGGAGGCTCTTTCGTATCTGACGAGGATTTACTTGAGGCTGCAAGAAATAATAGCCAAAGTATTTATCATCCAGTTGGAACCTGCAAGATGGGAAATGATATGAATAGCGTGGTCGATGACCAGCTAAAAGTTCATGGTGTTAGTGGACTAAGAGTTGTTGATGCTTCAATTATGCCTGAGCTTGTATCAGGCAATACTAACGCGCCGACCATGATGATTGCAGAAAAAGCAGCCGAAATGATTCTTAGTGATAACCATCCCAGTTTGACTAAGTAGATGTATTTGTGTATCGTGAACTCCATTTTTAATTAAGCCTAATGCCATCCTCAATTTCCGATTTTCGTAGAAGCGAATTATTTAAACCAGCAATTATTGTGCCAACTGTAATCATGCTGATTTTTTCAATATTTAATCTGACAGCGCCCTCAGATCCAGCTCGAATTTTATCGTCCTTTGAGCTAGGAATTGTTAATGAAGATGTTGGCCCTTTCCCATTGATCTCAACACAAGCCATTAAAGGAATTTCCAAAAGTCTCCCTTTTAGAGTGGCTCTTCTTAAAAATTCTGAGACTGCAAGAGATGCCCTTTTAAAAGGAAAGGTGTCTTCAGTGATTACTTTTCCTGAAAATTTTTCTCAGCTTGCTCTTAGTAATAAAAACTTATCTATAGATATCTTAAACTCTCAGCACTTAACGATTTCTGAAACGCAAATAGCCCGCCAACTCCCATCAATGCTCCAAATGGCGCTGTCAACTTTTGTTTCAAATCTGCGTGCCTCAAAGTTAAATAATCAATCGACTAATTTAGGCATGCTCGTAAATACAAATGTAGAAACAATGTTTAAAGCAAAAAGCTTAGCCTCACTCCCTGCGCCCTTTGTAATGAGCTTTACAACTTGGATGGCTTCAATGGTCGGAGCAATTCTTTTATTTCTTGGAACGCGTCAAATGGCATTTCTTAACAGGGCTTATGTACGAACTATTGTGCCAGTTATGACCATGGGATTTGCCAGCTTTGCTTTAGCAACAGTTGTTACATTAACAACACTTCAATGGGAAGTATTTTTGATGACATGGCTAAGTGTATGGCTTGTTTGTGTTTGTTTAACTTGGCTATTTCTTGGGGTCTTCGAAATTATTGGACTTTCAGCCTTACTAATTATCCTACCTTTAGTTCAGTATCAATCTGTACTTAGTGGATCGGTTGCACCTGTAAGTGCTGCTCCTGATTGGCTTGAACGCATTGGAACAGCCGTGCCTTTTGATGCTATCGGCGCAGCCTATAGAGCAATCATTTTTGGCTCAGATGCAAGCTTGCCATATATATGGCTATTAAGTGCGGCTTTAATTGGTATTGTTCTCAGCTGGGGATCTGCCATCTTTAAAGGCCGAATGAGAAGGCGCTGGTAATAGCTATATTTATTTATTCAGACTATTAATATCAGCTTTATACCTTGAAAGTTGAGTGCGTAACTTTTTGTCCTGCTTGTCATTTCTAGAATTTAATATTGCCACCAATAGTTGCTGAATTAAATCAGTATTGAAGGCATATGTCGATTGGTAATTCTCAGCAACTGATTCATCATTATGAGTTATCTTTTTCAGTCTTTCTTCCCAGCCTTGTTCTCTTTGAAGGATTAAGCTAAGCTTTTCATTGAATGCTTTTCGACTCTGAATGCGCTCAGCATCAACCCTCCTCATTTCTTTACTTGTAATTTTTACTAAATCAAGCTGCTCTTTAGTCAGTGAACCCATAAAGCGCCTTAAGTTCTTACGGAGGCTTTTGTAACTGTCACTTTGATACACCTGATCGTTACGAACTAGCAATTTTTTTTCACTCTGAGTAGTTTTAGTTTTTAAAACTTGAATAAATTTATTAATTTGCTCATCGGATAACTCTCTAGCAAGAGGCGTTGCCCACATGATCATCTGATCCTCCAGACGAAACCAAGACTCTTCAACATTATGCGTAATCAGAGCAATACTTTCTATATCGATCTCATCATTTATAGCTAACTCTAAGTCACCAATAATTTGTGCATATTTAGGCATTTCTTCCACTCTATGCCACTGAAAAAAAGGCGTTAAAAGCTCATCTAAGTATTTTTTTTGATCACGATCAAGGTCAACGTAACTTTGTAGGTACCATGGAAAAAGATTATCAAACTGATTATAAATAAAAGTAATTGAGCTGCACCCTCCTAAAAAGAGTGTCAAAATTAATGCAGCTTTTTTCAGTGTATTCTTCATTATTTTAATTAGCCTTCATAATTACTTCAAAAAATATAATCAACCTAATTTTTCCTATCTATTTAAAAAAAATATAGATCTATGCTTAAATCACTGCTTAACAATAAATAAACGCCAATTTAAATGAACAATAGAATTCACAATAAAAATATTGAAAGCGAAACTGTCATAACCTCACCTATTGAATTAAAGAAAACTATTCCAGTAAGTGACAAAGGTAAAGTGAACATTTTAACTAGCAGAAAAACTGTGGACAACATTTTTTCAGGAAAAGATGAGAGACTGATGGTAATTGTTGGTCCTTGCTCTATTCATGACATTGGAGCTGCAAAGGAATACGCCCTTAAACTTCAATCCCTTCAAAAAGAAGTTAAAAAATCAGTCTACTTAGTCATGAGGGTTTATTTTGAAAAGCCAAGAACAACGGTTGGATGGAAAGGATTAATCAGTGACCCAGATATGGATAATTCACTGGATGTTGAAAAAGGCCTGCGCCAAGGACGTGAGTTTTTAGCTTGGCTAGCAGATCAAGGCATACCCTCTGCAACCGAAGCGCTTAATCCAATCACTCCTCAATATTTGGGAGATCTTATTTCTTGGTGTGCAATTGGAGCAAGAACAACAGAATCTCAAACGCACCGTGAAATGTCAAGTGGACTCTCTATGACAGTTGGCTTTAAGAATGGCACTGATGGGAATCTCAATATGGCTATCAACGCTATTAAAGCATGCTCATCTCCTCAAAGCTTTCTAGGCATTAATGACGAAGGTCAAATTTCAACTTTTAAGGCTATGGGAAATAAATCATCTCACATTGTTCTTAGGGGTGGTGCTAAGCCTAATTATAATAAGGATGATATTATTAAATGCGAAAATCTTCTTAAGGAAAATGGCCTAGCTGCAAGAATTATGATTGACTGCTCTCATGATAACTCAAACCAAGATTACAGAAATCAAGGCAAAGTAATTGAAGACATAACCAACCAAATAGCTGCAGGAAATAAATCAATTTTTGGTTTAATGCTTGAGAGCAATTTATTCTCTGGAAAACAAAAAATATTAGATATAAAAGATGAAATGCAGTATGGAGTATCAGTCACTGACGGATGCATTGACTGGCTAGAGACTCATAAAGTTATCAAACAACTAGCAATAAAACTATCTTAAAATTGACCCTAAGTTCAACAAAATAAACTAATTTATTACTGGCCCAGTAAACTGATTACTTTACTAGCGGTTGCCTTTAAATCTGGAATAACTTTTTTCATAATAGTTATTCTATCAAAAAGTGCAGGATCAGACTCAAGAGTCGAGCGCAGTGAATTACCAAAACTTTTTCGTAGAACAGTGCCCACATTGAATTTAGAAACTTGGCGCAAAGACAACATTTGGATATCTTTATCTTCTAATCCACTTGTTCCATGAATAACTAATGGCAAGCTAAGAGCTTTTTCAAGTTCATTAAAACGCTCTAAATTTATTTCTACAGATCCACTTTCCAGGCGGTGTACATTTCCTATTGAAATTGCAAGTGCATCTGGCTGCCCCTGTTGCTCCATCATAAGAGCATCAGCAACCTCAGTTAATGCAGATTTAATATGATCACGGCCGCTTGCATAAGGGACCGACCCTACTTCGGCCTCTACTGATACTCCTTTTGGGTGGGCATAGTCAACCACATCACGTATTGATGAGATGTTTTCTGAGATAGGTAATTGAGATCCATCAAACATTACGGATGTAAATCCAGCATCAATTGCTGCTTTAACTACATCAACCTCATAGGTATGGTCAAGATGCAAACAAACCGGTGCATTGGATTTTTCAGCCATGGGTCTCAACATACCAACAATCTCTTCCATTGTCATAAATTGACGCATATCAAGATTAATAGATAAAATTACAGAAGCATTACGAGCTTCTGCAGAATCAACAACCGCACGAGCATCTTCATAGCCAAAAACATTGAAGCAAGCCACAGCATAGTTTTTATCTTGAGCTGGTAAAAGAATATCTTTAAGATTAGTAATCATATTTTATTTAAATTTATTAAGCATATCTTGCATACCAGGAATAGTTTCCAACTGATAGGCATAATCTTTCTGATAGTTCATATGTAATGGGCGTTGAGTTTCTCCAGCCAAAATCGTGAAATAATACATCTCGAATCCAGGCGCCGCTACACAAGGATGGTAGCCTTTATCAAAGATAAATGTTGAGCCATCTCGTATATGATAGACAGGGCCAAAGTCCTGCCCATCTGGGGTTAAAAACTGTGCACCAAAGCCATTAGATGGATTAAAACGAAAATTATAAACCTCATTGTGTCGACTCTCGTCAGGAAGCACGTCTACTTCATGTTTATGGGGTGGAAACCCTGACCAGCCTCCTGCTCCTACTGTAAATAGTTCGCTGACTAATAATTTACCCACTTTCCCTGCCGGCTCTTTACCTAGAATATGTTTGATTTTGCGATGTGTCTTAGTGTCATCAGAACCATACTGAACTTTATCAATATCCTCTTGCCTTATAACAAAGGCCTCATGAGTTTGATTATGCTTTGCTCCAGAAATGAACACTTCCACTTCATTACTGATGCAAATTAACGTTGCTTCGCAGTCAACAGGGACATAAACACCTTCAGGGTCGCCTTCCCAAATATGTTGTCGCTTCCCAACCTCTTTGAACACTTGGCCCTGAACCTGCACATCAATGCTTCCAGTAGCGGGAACAATGCATGACTCATAATCAGCCAATTGATAAGTGTACGATTCTCCAGCACTCAACTTAATGATATTGAAATAGCATAGAGGCACTACTTCATTATCACAATCTACGATTGCCTTATTTTTGTTGTCATGTTGAGGGATATGCATATTTAACTCCAAATTGTTTTTGGTTTGATTGTTGTATTTTTTTGTAACAACTCAATTTCTTCTATTTTTGGCATAGCACTCGCACAGCCTTGTTTGGATACTACTAAAGCTGCAGCAGCGCTTCCAGCTTCAATAGCTAGTTGCCAGTCTCCAGAAGACATGTAGTTTATTATCACATTACCTAAAAATGCATCGCCAGAACCATATGGTTTAAGCGCAGGTAAATTATAAATTCCGGCATCCAGCCGATCATTACCAAAAAAAAGACTGCAGCCGTTTTTACCTCGCTTTAGGATCATTAACTGCTTGTTTGCGGCACATTGTGAAATCTGTATATTAATATCTTCTTGTAGAATTTTAAATTCTTCTTCATTCCCAACTAATACATTTGTAAATTCTGCTGCCTCTTGATAGACAAGACGAGTAGTTTGCTGATCAGGCCAATTCCAGGGCCTATAATCTAAATCTAGCCATACTTTGCAGTCATTTTTTTGCGCATGAACCATCATTTTCAAAGTCTGTTTTCGTGAATCAGCCTCAATTAAGCTGGTGCCAGTTATCACCAGATTGCTGCTTTGAGTAATTGCAAGTTTTGTATCATCATTACAGACAATGCGAAGATCTGCAGGATTATTGCGATATATTACTACTTCGCAATCCTCTTGGCGCACTTCAGCAATTGCCAAGCTGGTCCGCTCATCACCATAAGTGGTTTGCATCATCTGCAGTTCAATGCCTTCAGTCTCAAGACGCTTACGAACAAACTCGCCTACAGGATCATCAGATAAAGCTGAGATGAGGCCTACTTTAGCGCCTGCACGCTTCATAGCTATAGCAATATTAGCACCAGATCCGCCCACATCACTGGCAAATAAGTCTGCATCACGAGTTTTACTCCCTACAGGTTGAGGGTATAGGTCAAGGCCAGCTCGTCCCACAACCAAGGCGTCATATAATCGATTTTCTTTATATTGCATAATGTAGTTATTTTGCTTCAAACATCCAGCCACTTTCCAGTCATTGCAGATCGGTCTATTGCATCCATGACTTTTTCGATTTTTAAACCATCAGCAAAGTTTGGCCATACGGGCTGACCCGTTTCAATTGAATCAAGTAAATGTTTAAGCTCACAAACCTTTACATCGATAAAGCCAAGACTGTGGCCTGCATTGGGAAGAAATGCATCATATGGTGGTTGCGCTGGGCCACTCAATATTGTCTTAAAGCCTTCCTGCCTTGGGTCATCACTTCTTGTATAAAGCTTAACTTCATTTAAACGCTCTTGATCGTGACAAATCATGCCTTGAGAGCCATGTATTTCCCAACTTAATCCACACTTCCTCCCCCATGCTACTCGACTGACGCGCAATGTCCCCTTGATTCCACTCTCAAAGTGTGCCAATGCAGTGCACACATCATCATTATCAACTGGCAATGTTTGTCCTGGATTCTCTGGATCCGAGCGCTCTTTATGGACTGTATCGTAATCACCCACTAGGCGAGTTATTGAACTACCCGTCATATAGTGAGCCATACTAACCAAATGACACATAACATCAGCATTTGCACCAGAGCCAGAAGCTTCACGATTCATACGCCATGAATGAGGCCTATCTGGGTCAGCTTCATTATCAACATCATAAATCCCATGAAACCCAATTACTCGTCCTATAGCGCCTTCTTCAATAAGCTCTCTAGCACTTTGAACAGCAGGATTTTGAGTATAGTTGTAGCCTAAGATAGTTTGTGCATTACTAACTTGAGCTGCTGCGAGCATAGCTTCAGAGTCTGCTAAATTAGTTGACATAGGTTTTTCACACCAAACATGCTTACCAAGTTTGAGAGCAGCTACTGAAATTTCTTTATGAAGCGAATTGGGAACACAGACAGAAATCAACTGAACCTTAGGATCATTGACCACATCCATCCAAACGGAGGTGCAACGAGAGAATCCCATTTCAGTTCGCATCACTTCAGCCCTTTCAGAGTTGTAATCACAAATCATCTCCAAACTAGGTCTTAAGCCATCGCCAAAAACACTCCCAGCTGCTGCATAAGCAATAGAATGGGCTTTGCCCATAAAAGCAGTTCCAATAACCCCTACACCAATAGTTTTCATTCTCTTTCCTCTATTTGAATTCCAAATTTTTCACAGTAACTTTTAATATTTTTATACCCCATTGTCACATAGGTTAATGGGTGGGCTTTAGCCGGATCTTGCTCAGCCTCTACAACTATCCAGCCACTGAAGTTGGCTTCTCCCACCATTTTAAATAGCCCAGAAAAATTAAAATCGCCGTCCCCAGGAACTGTATAAACTCCACTCAAAACTGAGTTTAAAAAGCTTGAATCAGTCTCTAGTGAGTGATTTAATATTTCACCTCGAACATCTTTACAGTGAATATGCATAACTCTATCACTATATTTTTTATAAACTTCTAACGGGTCAGCGCCAGCATAAATTAAATGACCAGTATCAAATACTAAGCCAAGATCATTAGTGGTCATAGCCATTAACTTATCTATTTCTTCTTCGATTTGTACTACTGTTCCCATGTGATGATGATAAGCAAGCTTCATTCCATTCGACAAAGTATATTTAGCTAGCTGACTCAACTTTTCAGTCCACTCTTCCCATTGTCCATCATCAAGGATAGGGCGTTTTGAGAGTGGCGAACTAATATCTCCATGAACACAAGAGTCCATTTCACAATAAACAATTACTTCCGTCCCCATATCTTTAAGAAGATTCATATGTGGTGTTATTCTTTCTATCTCATCTTCAAGACTGTCTACTAATAAGCCCCCACAAAACCAACTAGAAACTACGTCCATACTATATTTATCAAATAATGGCCTTAGTATTTCCGAATCCTTAGGCCACTTACCTCCCAATTCAAATCCACGATAACCGGCTTGTTTTCCCTCTGTCAAGCAATGCTCTACTGTAGTATCTTTGCCCAGTTCAGGCATATCATCATTAGTCCATGAAATCGGACTAACACCAATTTTTACACTCATCTTACTTCTCCAAATTATTGTTAATATTATTTAATCAGCAAGTCTAAATTGCTGAAGCTCCAAAAGCTTTAAACTAAAGTCCTCTAGACTAACTAAATCTAGAAGTGATTGCTTAGTAAGTTCAAACATGCTCATGCCCTGCAACTTAGAATTTGAATTTTGATCATAGTCAAGGTTTGTAGGAAATGCATAACCATCTGTGGCGCAAATAAGGACATTCTCAATTAGTTTTTCTGAAAGAGTTTTTTTAATTGAATGTTCCAGTAGCAGTGGGTAAATACGATTAATAATTTTAATGTAATTTATACTCTCCATAGTCTTACCAAAAGGAGATGATATTTGTAAAAGGTTGCCGATTCTATGAAAGTCATTTGTAGTGTTGGGACCAGCTCCGTGCAATAAAGCAGGATTAAAAAAAATACCATCGCCTTTATTCATTTTATTTTGAACTGCGTTTTTATTAAAAAATTCAGTACAAGCATTATCTCTCCAGGCAAGGTAACCCAAGTCGTACTGATGAGAATAAGGCAAAACAATCGTGGGCCCAGTTTCTAAAGCCATGTCGGTGTGTGCGACCCCACCTTGCAGAGTTAAGTAGTTTGAAAGGCGGTGAGCTGAAATAGGAAACAGCTCTACAACTTTATTTTCTTGGAACCCTAAATGATAATCACGATGTGGTTTTTGCATTTCACCACCAGGCCTTACAATATTAACTTGCGCAGTCATTTGAGAATTTGGCCCACACCAGGACTCTGCAACTAACTTTAAAATATCATTTGAATAGTAACTAATAAAAGCATCTGGATCCTCCAAAGCAACTTTTTGAAAACTATTCCATATTCTTGTATTTGTTCCAGAAGCGAAATGATCATTGCTAGCTCTAATCTCTTTTTGAGTAATTTTCTCAAAAATCCTATTACTCTGATCTAAAACTTCGTGTTCATAAAGATTACGAATTACAAAAACTCCTGGACCACTTTCTAAGGAATGAAACAACTCAGATTTTAGTTCTTTTTCTTTTTCTTTATTACCAATAAATGAAGTGAATTTTTTTGCATCATAAACGACCACATTATTTATAACCGATTCAGATAATGGATAATCCTCTTTTAAAGTTTTTTGAGAACAGATTTTCTTTAGGTCGTCATAATTTATATCAGACTCACTAAAAAAAACTTGGCTACTATTTGATTTTAAAACTTCTTTTTTCATATCTAATAAGGCTGTTGTTTTTTCCCTTTCTTATAAGAGTTATAAACTTCATCACCATTTTTATTTGATGAAACCTCAGGAACCGCAACCTCCCACCAACATCCACCTTCTGGACTTATTTTATGAGAATCAGTCACTAAGCTAATAAGATAAGATTTTGAAGATAAACGGGCACGCTCCATGGCTGAAGCCAATTCATTGATACTTTCAATATGCTCAGAGTTAGCTCCTAATGACTGTGCATGAAGAGCAAAATTGACATTTGGATGCCCATCATCAATACTTTCACAATCCTTCAATAAATTATTAAATGAGCGGTTCCCAGTTGCATTTTGCAGTCGATTAATACAAGAGAACCCTCGATTATCCAAAACAACTACAATTATTTTTTGTCCTAACATTACGCTTGTTGCTAATTCTGAATTAAGCATTAAATATGAGCCATCTCCAACGAGAACAATTACTTCTCGCTCAGGCTCAGCCATTTTTACGCCAAGACCCCCAGCTATTTCATAACCCATACAAGAAAATCCATACTCCGCATGATAGCCACCCGTTTGCTCAGTTCTCCAAAGCTTGTGAAGCTCTCCAGGAAGACTTCCTGCAGCACAAACAACTATATCATTAGCTTTTCCATTTCGTTTTAACTCTCCCAAAACTTGGGCGTCAGTTGGCAGTGAATCAATAGTTTTAGATGCGCTCTTTATTGAAGTTATTTCATCATAATAGTTGTTCCATTTACTACTTTCTTCATGCGCTAAGTCCATCCATTCTTTGCTCACTTTCCAATTGGATAACTTCGTATCTAATTGTTGAATTCCAAGCTTTGCATCTCCCCATAATGGTAATGCATTATGTTTTATTGCATCAAAACGTGCTACATTTAACTGCACTATAGTGGCGCTTGAAAATAAAGCTCTGGATCCAGAATTAAAATCATTTAGGCGTGTGCCAATTGCTAAAACTAAATCCGCATGTTTTGCCATATTATTTGCTGCATTGGAGCCTGTAACTCCAATAGCGCCAACATAGCTAGAGTGATCCCAAGCCAAGGCGCCTTTTCCAGCAGATGTCTCTGCAACAGGAATTTGATGTTGTGTGGCAAACTGTTGTAAGTCCTCACAAGCCTTAGCATAATGAACCCCTCCACCTGCAATTATTAAAGGTCTTTTTGATTTTAATAGTTCTTCTGTTGCGCGATCTAATTCAGCATCATCAAGTTTAATCTGGCGAATTGAGTGAGTTTTTTGAGTAAAGAATTGTTCAGGATAATCGAATGCTTCTGCCTGCACATCTTGAGGCAAAGATAAAGTTACTGGACCACAATTTTCTGGATCTAGTAGTGTTTGAATTGCGACGGGCAGGCTATTAATTATTTGTTCAGGCCTCATAATTCGATCAAAATAACGACTAACTGGTCTGAAGCAATCATTAACACTGACTGTAGGATCTGAGAAATCTTCTAGCTGTTGAAGGACAGGATCTGGAGTTCGGCTTGCAAAATAATCACCGGGCAACAACAAAACTGGCAGTCTATTTACATGGGCTAATGCTGCAGACGTAATCATATTAGTTGCGCCAGGTCCAATTGAACTTGTACAAGCCATCATTCTTTGTCTATTGTTAGCCTTTGCATAAGCAATGGCTGAATGAACCATTCCTTGCTCACTATGGCCACGAAATGTAGGAAGTTGATCTTCACACTCTGACAATGCCTGGCCCATTCCAGCAACATTGCCATGTCCAAAAATAGCAAAAACTCCGGCAAATAATGGTTGTATTTCATTATCAATCTCTATATATTGGGCTGATAAATATTTAACGATAGCCTGTGACATTGTCAGTCTGATTGTTTTCATAGTCTTTACTCCTCTCTATATTTTTTCCAAGATTTAATTAGCTCTATGTAATTATTGGACACTAAATCAATCAACTCTTGATCACTTATCTTTTTTTCCATCCACTGCTTGGCTGGCTCATAAAAAATTGTCCTACCAACAGTAAAACCTTTGCAAATTTTATGTTTTGAGGCATCCTCAAAAGAACTTTTTACAGCATCCATAGATGCTGATTGACCTAATAATAGCACACCTTCACAGAGCGCATCATTTTGTAATATCACATCGCTCACTTGCTCCCAAGACTCGTCTTTCAGTGCCGGCAATTTCCACCAATCCGGCTTAATACCAAGACCATACAGCCTATTTAGTATTTGTGGAATGGTTGATGTGTCCTCTTCCAAATCCCCAGGCAGAATGACCTCTAATAACAATTGATGTCCACTTTGAATACAAGCAGAATTGAGCTCTATAATTTTCGATTCTTGCTTTAACCTCAATTCAATAGGATCATTGATATGATAAAACATCAGGCACTTTACAACATGTGAGAGTGGCCAAGACTGGAGTTTCGATCCAATCGACCCTCCTCCCTCAAACTCTAAAGGACAAGAACCTGGTAGCTCTACAGGCCTTCCAATCCACCATGACTTTTCAGCAATAGAGTGAAGCGCCTCTTCACCATAAGTGTCATCGATTAAAACACCCACACTATTCTCATCAATATTGCTTCTCTTAATAGTCTCTTCAATAGAATTCAAAAATAAATTTTTTAGCTTAACTACACGCTTAGGGCTCTCTCCACAATTAATCGCCAGGTCATAGAGCTGTTTACGATGATCAAAAGCGAAGCCAAAAATCTCAGATCGAGCAATACTTCTTGAACTAACTCTATGAAGATGATTAAGCTCTTTGTCTTGACTTGGATCTGGAATATTATGCGCATTATCTAGATAATAAAAGAGCTCTTTCTCACCTGGAATAGCTGGCGCACATCCATGTCTAGAGACCACTAGAGCTCCAGATGCATTTGCATAATTGGCACTTTTTTCAAGACTTTCATTTCTTAAATAGCCACGCAAAAATCCAGACATGAAAGCATCTCCAGCACCCAGAACATTTAATATGTCTACTTTATTACCTTTGATAACTTCAAAGTCACCTGAGCTATTTGGAATATCGCTACTAATTATTGTGCACCCTATTGGCCCAAGTTTTAAAACAATAATAGCATCACTTAGCTTGCGAATTTTCTTTAAAGAAGTAACAGTATCTTCACTTCCACCGGCAATATGAATTTCCTCTTCGGTGCCTACAATTACGTCACAAAGAGGCAGTATAGTTTGTATGTGCTTACTTACATCAGCGCTTGCAATAAAACGAGACTCCCCATCACCCAGTCCTGTTAAACCCCATAAAACAGGCCGATAATCGATGTCTACAATCACCTGAGTGCCTCCTGCTTTAGCGTACTCAATAGCCTTCATACTTGTCTTATACGTATTGTCAGAAGAAAAGTGTGTCCCTGTAATTAAAAGCGCTGTACTGCTAGCGATGAATTCAGCTGAAAAGTCTTTTATATCAACTGCCATATCTGCGCAGTCATTTCGATAAAAAATAAGCGGGAAAGTGTCTTTATTTTGAATCCCTAGGACAACTAAAGCTGTTAATCGATCTTTGTCTGTGACAACATGCGAAACATCAACTCCAACACTTGCTAATTCATTCCGCACAAATCTTCCCATATGCTCATCACCAACTCTGCAGATCATTGCAGACTTTAGCCCAAGTTTGGATGAACCATAAGCAATGTTTGCAGATGAGCCTCCAAGATATT
>CAJXOB010000021.1 GCA_913057955.1 uncultured Gammaproteobacteria bacterium
AGTTAGGCACATTAATAGGTTACTAGAGCCAACAATTGGGAAGATATTAATAGATGGTCAAGACGTAATGGCCTTCGAAAGAAAAGAATTACAAGAATTTAGAAATAAAAAAATAGGCATGGTTTTTCAAAACTTTGCTTTAATGCCTCATCGCTCAGTAATTGATAATATTGCTATGCCATTAGAGATTAGAGGCGTTAATAAAAACAACAGGTATGGAAAGGCGAATGAAATTTTAAATATAGTTGAGTTAACAGGATGGGGAAACAAGTACGCACATGAGCTGTCTGGCGGTATGCAGCAAAGAGTAGGACTAGCTAGGGCACTTGCAGCAGATCCTGAAATACTATTAATGGATGAGCCTTTTAGTGCGTTAGACCCCCTCATTAGAAGGCAACTTCAAAAAGAATTTATAAAGCTATCAAAGCAACTTAAAAAAACCACTGTCTTTATCACCCATGATTTAGATGAGGCGGTTAAAGTAGGGCATCGCATTGCTATTATGAGGGATGGCAAAGTGATTCAAATTGGAACTCCTGAAGAAATTGTTATGAACCCAGAAGATGGTTATGTTGCTGATTTTGTAAAAGGAATCTCAAGACTCGAAGTTGTGAAGGCAAAATCAATTATGAGGCCAATTGACGAGTTTATCAAGAAGTACGGAGCAATACCAAGGGATGCCCTTAGGATGGCTGAGGATAACGATTTAAGCAGCTTGATAGCAAGCTCCGTATCAAGTGACAAGCCTATTGTTATAAGCAGCTCTGCGGGTAAAGATATCGGTGTGGTATCTCAAAAAGACTTATTAGTTTCTATTGTTGAGGGTCAGGATGAGTAAAGATAACTACATAAGTACAGACCAAATTAAAGATTTCGTAAAGACGAGTCCTGACTACTATATCCATGAATTTGAGCGAATTAATAGTGCCTCTAAATTTGTCTTATCTTTCAACTTATTTGCATTTATATTTGGCTCTGTATGGTTTGGAATTCGTAATATCTGGAACTGGGCACTAGCATTCCTGATTATTGAAACTTTTGCAATTGTTCAAATTGTGAGAGGATTTTTTGGAAATATTAGCTCAGAGGCTTACATAAAGATTGACAAAATACAGTCTACAATTGATTTTAGAGAGAAACAGCTTCAAGCTGCTATAGAAAGTAATTCAGATAAAATTGAAATGTTTAGGCGAACAATAAAGTCACTTGAAGACTCGATTGGAGGGTATCTACAAGAAGCTCAGAATATTGAAGCATCGGGTGTTGCAATAGCTATTAGTGGTATTATTGTTTTTGTTTTAGTAAGGGTACTCCAAGGCTTACTAGCAAACTCTATTTTAGAAAAAAAGTTTTCTGAGTGGCTTTCAAACAAACTAATAAGCCCGGGAATGGAGCTTAAAAATTATCTTTTGAGTATATCGTTTTCGTTAATAATCATCGTCTTTTCGACTATTCACTACAGCTTTCCCAACCTAGTTGCCTTATTTGCAGATTTTCCAACCCATCCCGATATAAGGCTTGCTTCGATAGATGGCGTTGAGAAGGCGTTTGATTATGCGGTTATTAAAGGTGACGTTCTTTTTAGCGCTATTACATATGGAATTAGAACAGTTCTCGACTCATTAGAAATGCTATTTGTGAGGACGCCATGGATCGTTGTCATTAGCTCAATTGTTCTAATGACTGGCTTGTCTGCAGGGCCAAGAGCTGCTCTCTATTCTCTTGCATTTTTGGCGTATATGGGTTTTCTAGGATTTTGGGTAAAGGCAATGACAACACTGGCTTTATTAGGTACTGCTGCAATTCTTAGTATATCAATTGGTATACCTTTAGGAATTTATTGCGCTACTAGGCCAAGGTTCTATTCATTTATTAGACCAATCATGGACTTTATGCAAACAATGCCTGCCTTTGTGTTCATGATTCCAGTTATCGCTTTTTTTGGGACTGGCAAAGTGTCGGCAGTTATTATTACGATGATTTTTGGTGGCACTCCAGTCGTTAGGCTTACAGTATTAGGATTAAAAGGAGTTCCCGAGACTATAAGAGAGGCGGCGATAGCCTATGGTGGGTCTAAATGGTATTTATTAACGAAGGTTGATTTACCTCTTGCGATGCCAACCATCCTTGCAGGTGTCAACCAAACAGTTATGCTAAGTTTAGCAATGGTTGTTGTTGCTTCGCTTATTGGTGCAAAGGGGCTCGGGCAAGATGTTTTAGAGGCGCTTCAGTATGCAAATGTCGGTCAAGGAATTTTAGCGGGAATTGCAATTCTATTTTGCGCTTTAATCCTTGATAGAATAATACAAGGAAGAAAAAAGGACTAAGCTTATTAATGCCTTTTATTGTTTACTTAAAGGCCCATTCAAAGGCTGGAAATGCTGCAGAACCACCTGTATGAATAAACAGTATCTTATCGGTTTTTTTGAAGTGTCCTTTTTGTGCCAAGTCAACTAAACCGGCAAAAGCTTTTCCTGTGTAGACAGGGTCTAATAAGATTGCTTCTTTGCTTGCCATCAACTTAACTGCATGCTTCATGCCTTCTGTAGGAATTGCATAACCCTCACCAACGTAGTCATCAAAAGCAATAACTTCATCACGACTTGTATGCTCAATTCCAATATAGTCACATGAGTTATTGGTTAGTTTAAGAACCTTCTCCTCTTGATCATTTCTTTTGTCTTTAATGCTAATTCCAATAATTTGAGCATTGCTACTATAAACCTTTTTGCCTGCTACCAATCCAGCTTGCGTTCCTCCACTGCCTGTTGCAAGAACTATATGAGTAAAAAGACTATCTTTATCATGCTCTTCAATCTCTCTCATGCACTCAATATAACCAAGCTCACCCAAGTGATTACTTCCACCAACTGGAATAAAATAAGGCTTTTTACCTTCACTTATTTTTATACCCATTATTTCACTGGCGTATTCTTGAATATCTCTTCCAATAGGGCATAAAACCATTTCAGCATCGAAGAGCTGATTCAAGAAGACATTTCCTGAATTCATATAAGCTTCAGTCGCATCAGCAACTCTCTGTTCTAAAACGATAAGGCATTTAATACCAAGTATTGCGCACGAAGCAGCAGTTTGACGTGCATGGTTTGATTGAATAGCTCCGACTGTTACGACAAGGTCAGCCTTAGAATTAAGGGCATCAGGCATTATAAATTCAAGCTTTCTAGTCTTATTTCCACCGGTAGCAAGGCCGGTACAGTCATCCCTCTTAATGAAAATTTCAGGACCACCCAAGTATTCAGTAATATTTGCTAAATACTCTATTGGGGTAGGGAAA
Organism: uncultured Gammaproteobacteria bacterium; assembly: GCA_913057955.1. Classification (GTDB taxonomy): domain Bacteria; phylum Pseudomonadota; class Gammaproteobacteria; order PS1; family Pseudothioglobaceae; genus Pseudothioglobus. The sequence continues at coordinate 3,299 of CAJXOB010000021.1, forward strand.
TGACCAAGCTTAATTCTTGGAAAATTGTCAATCATAAAAATAAACTAGAGTTAGAAAAAATAAAGTTAAATTGAAGTCCATCTAGAACATTCAAATTATTTTATAGATAAACTTATATAAATGAGCACAATAAAGAAAAGCGCAGTTTTCTCAGCCTGCCGAAAATATCGCTACTCTTTAACCAGGTCATGGGATTTATCAGGTAATTATGTTTTATTTATTGGCTTAAACCCCTCTGTTGCAGATGAAATGGTTGACGATCCTACATTAACAAGGTGCATAAACTTTGCTAAAGATTGGGGGTATGGAGGGCTCATCATGGTTAATTTGTTTGCATATATGTCAACCCATCCATCCGAATTAAAAAAGGCAAGCCTGCCAATAGGAAAAGAGAACAATATGCACATTTTAAAAAGCCATCAAAAAAGTCAATTATCAGTTGTAGCTTGGGGGAATGATGGCTATTTCATGGAAAGAGATAAAGAGGTATTAGAAATAATTAGCAATCCAATGTGCTTTCATATAAATAAATCAGGCAAACCTGCGCACCCCCTTTATCAAAAGAGAGACCAAGAATTAATTAATTTTATTATCTAGTTATTTAACTTAACCTTTAATAGTTTGATACATCAATACTCCAATATTGCCTATAATTCCACACGTAATGAAATACGCTTACATTTTTCAATTAAATCAAATTAAACGTTAAATTTATGCCCTCATTTAATCTATGAAATACTTTGTAATAGATCCGGTGATTTTAGATTTAGGCTTTGTACAAATTTACTGGTATGGAGTAATGTATCTTTTGGCCTTTTTAGCGGCATACTTACTTGCAAAATTTCGCGTTAAATCAAGCCCAATATGGAATATAAGTCACGTTGATGATTTAATTTTCTATGGCGCCTTAGGGGCAGTACTGGGAGGCCGCTTTGGTTACCTACTTTTTTATAATTTCTCAATTTTTACTGCAAACCCTTTGACATTCTTTAATTTTCAAAATGGCGGCATGTCTTTTCATGGTGGCTTCTTAGGGGTCTTGATTGCAATGACTCTGTTTAATAAAAAATCAAAATTTTCGTTTTTTCAAACGACCGATTTTATTGCGCCACTTGTGCCGCTAGGCTTGGCATTTGGAAGAATAGGCAACTACATTAATGGTGAGCTTTGGGGAAAAATAACAGAGAGCTCTTGGGGGGTTTATGCGCCTGATCAAAGCGGTATCTGGGCTCAAAGATTTCCAACTCAACTATATGAAGCCTTTTTAGAGGGAGTAATCTTGTTTGCTATTTTATGGTTTTTTAGCAAAAAAAATCCACCAATTAGATCAACATCTGCTTTATTCTTGATTTTTTATGGCGCCTTTAGATTTATAATTGAATTTATAAGGGTGCCTGACTCACATCTTGGCTATTTAGCTTTTGAATGGCTGACTATGGGTCAAGCATTGAGCCTTCCAATGATTCTAATTGGTCTGTATTTATTTTATAAATCCTATTATATAAAAGGTCAATCATGAAACAATATCTTGAATTTTTAAAACTTGTAAAAGATACTGGTGCTAATAAAATGGACAGAACTGGTACAGGAACTAAAAGTATTTTTGGCCACCAAATGCGATTTAATTTAAGCGATGGTTTCCCGATTGTTACAACTAAGAGGGTACATGTTCCTTCGGTGATTCATGAGCTGCTATGGTTTTTAAAGGGCGATACAAATATTAAGTACTTACAAGATAACAAAGTAAATATTTGGAATGAATGGGCAGATGATAATGGAGATTTAGGTCCAGTGTATGGGGCTCAATGGCGAAAATGGAAAAACTCTAAAGGCAAGGAAATTGATCAAATTAAGCAAGCAATTGATCTCATTAATAATTCTCCAGACTCCAGAAGAATAATTGTTTCAAGCTGGAATGTTGGAGAGCTAGATAAGATGGCTCTTGCGCCTTGTCATGCGCTTTTTCAGTTTTATGTAGCCGACGGAAAGCTATCTTGCCAGCTTTATCAGAGGAGCGCTGATATATTTTTAGGTGTACCTTTTAATATAGCCTCTTATGCATTACTGACTCATATTGTAGCTCAGCAGTGTAACCTTGAAGTAGGCGATTTTGTCTGGTGTGGTGGTGATTGCCACATTTATACAAATCACTTTGAACAAGTGAATACACAGCTGAAACGGAGCCCAAAAGAACTTCCAAAGATCTTAATTAATAGAAAGCCAGAAAGCATTTTTGACTACACGTATGAAGATTTTGAGCTTTCTAGGTATAAGCACGATGATCCAATTAAAGCCCCAGTTGCAATCTAACTTATGCAAAAATTACAAAAAAATATTTCTTACCAATTTAAAGACATTAACCTTCTTAAGCAGGCTTTAACTCATCGAAGTGTGAGTAAAACAAATAATGAAAGATTGGAGTTTTTAGGTGATAGCGTTTTAGGCTGCGTAATCTCTTTAGAAATTTATCAACGCTTTCCATTAATTGATGAAGGACAGCTATCAAGACTTCGCTCTAGTCTTGTTAGAGGGCAAACTTTAGCTAAGCTTGCCAAAATACTTAATCTTTCTGAAAGCCTACTATTGGGCCAAGGAGAGTTAAAAAGTGGCGGATTTAGGCGTGAGTCAATCCAGGCAGATGCATTTGAAGCTATTCTAGGGGCTATTTTCTTAGACTCTGATTACTCAACGGTTAGCGAAATTATTTTAAATCTCTATAATGACTTGTTAAATGAATCCGGGCCTGAAGACTCATTGAAAGATTTTAAAACCCAACTTCAAGAATTATTGCAAAAAAAAGGATACGCTTTGCCTGAGTATGAACTCATTAAAACTGAGGGTAAAGATCATAATGCAGTTTTTTACGTTAGCTGTTCGATTAAAGAATTTAGTCTTGCTACTGAAGAAAGCGCAAAAAGCATCAAAAGAGCAGAGCAGGCCTGCGCTGAGGCAATATTAAAGGGTATCTTAGAACAATGAATTTTCAATCAGGCTACATTGCAGTAGTAGGGCGACCAAATGTTGGTAAATCCACTCTTGTAAATGAATTAATTGGACAAAAACTTTCAATCACATCCCATCGTCCTCAAACAACAAGGCATCGAATCAATGCGATTGATTCCCAGGAAAACTATCAAATGGTTTTTGTTGATACTCCTGGAATACATATTGGAAACAATAAGGCAATAAATTCATACATGAATAAAGCAGCTAGCTCAAGCTTTGCTGATGTAGACATGATAATCTGGCTTGTTGAAATATTTAAATGGACAAAAGAGGATGCTCGCGTATTAGAACATTTAAGTAAGGTTGATATACCAGTAATCATCTGCGTAAATAAGATTGACAAATCAAGCTCTGTTGATAAGATTTTGCCTTATTTAGAGATGCTAGGTGAAAAGTTCCAGGCCAATGAAGTCTTTCCTTTATCTGCATTTGATCGATCTCATACTAAGCAGTTAAGAGGTCTAATTCTGAAGTATTTACCTGAGCAAAACCCTATTTATGATGAGGACTTCATAACTGATCGCTCTCAAAAATTTGTTGTGTCCGAGTTCATCCGTGAGAAATTGATGAGAAACTTATCTAATGAGCTTCCATATGATATTACAGTGGAAATTGAAAAATTTGAGCTTGATGGAAAAATGTATAGAATTGCGGCGCGAATCTTTGTTGACAAAGCCTCGCAGAAAAGTATTGTTATTGGCCATAAAGGTGAAATGCTTAAAAAAATTGGCCAAGATTCACGTATTACTATTGAAGGCTTTTTAGAGGCAAAAGTATTCTTGGAGCTCTGGGTAAAGGTTAGACAAGGCTGGTCAGATGACAAAAGAGCCTTAGCCTCTTTAGGCTATGACTAGGATTGAGAATTCTCCCGCGTTTTTGATTCATCGAAGAATGTACCAAGGAAGCTCTCTATTGCTCGACTTCTTTACAAAAAGCCATGGAAGAGTTCGTTTGATAGCAAGAGGCGCCAGAAGCAGTAAAATGTCGCTACAAATGTTTCAATGCCTAAGTATCTCATTTAAGGGAAAGAGTGATTTAAAAAGCCTTTCACAATGGGAAATATTAGATGAGCCACGCAGACTGCTTGGTGATGACCTCATATTAGCTATCTATGCAAATGAGCTACTCATTAGACTACTTCCAGAGGGTGATGAATATAGTGAGCTTTTTAATGCTTACTGGCTTTACATCAAAAATATTAAAAATAAATCTAACCCTGAAAAAGAATACTCGCTACGTATATTTGAAAATCAACTGTTACTAGAGTTGGGCTATGGGCTAGACTTTAAAGATGATATTGAAGGCACCCCTATCAAAGGCAGTGTTCTTTATGATTTTATTGAAGATCAAGGTTTTATTGCACAAACTGAAGGTAAAATTTTAGGTGAAATTCTATTAAATATTGTCAGCCCCAACCAAGTAATTCCAAACTCTAAGGGGTTAAGTGCTTTAAAAAAACTGAATCGAAAAAGATTAAAGCCTCTTTTAGGTGACAAGCCACTTAAAAGCAAAGAGTTGTTTTTTGTTAATTAGGTGTATTTATGAGTATTTTTTTAGGTGTTAATATAGACCATATAGCAACTTTAAGACAGGCAAGAGGTACAAAATATCCAAGCTTAATTGATGCTGCTCTTATCTGTGAAAATTCTGGTGCTGATAGTATCACCCTTCATCTTAGAGAAGACAGGCGACACATTCAAGACAACGATGTAATCGAGTTAAAATCTAGGTTAAAAACAAAAATGAATTTAGAGATGGCTGCAACGGATGAAATGCTCCAAATTGCCTCTCATGTTCTACCTGAAGATTGCTGCCTTGTTCCAGAAAAAAGACAAGAACTAACAACAGAAGGTGGTTTAGATGTAGCCTCCCAAATCAGCAGAATGAAAGAGGTTTGTGCCCAACTAAGTACAAATAATATCAAAACATCCCTATTTATAGATGCAGATAAAAGACAGATAGATGCCGCGGCTGAATGCGGAGCACCAATAATTGAAATTCATACAGGTCACTACGCAAATACAACATCAAAAGATGAATATCAATTTGAGCTCAAAAGAATATCTGAGGCATGTAACTATGCAGTCAATCTTGGATTACAAGTTAACGCGGGGCATGGATTAACGCTTATAAATACAACTCCAATAGCCAAAATAGAATCCATAGTTGAGCTAAATATTGGACACTCAATTATCTCAAGGGCATTATTTGTTGGTCTTGGCAATGCAACATCTGAAATGAAAGACTTACTGTTAGAAGCGAGAGCCTTGTGATTTATGGCATTGGCACGGATATTGTAAGTATAGAGAGAGTCAAAGCAATTATATTGAAAAATCGTGACGGCTTTATCAAGAGAGTCTTAACTGAGCATGAACAGGCGTTATTTGCTAATAAGGCAGATAGCGCCGCTTATCTTGCCAAAAGGTTTGCTGCAAAAGAGGCTTTTTCAAAGGCACTAGGCACAGGAATTGGAAGGGTGGTTAGCTTTCAAGATCTAACTATTAGGAATAATGAAAATGGTAAACCTTATTTTTTACCCAGTGAAAAATTACGGCTATACTTATTAGAAAAAAGAATTAAGCAAGGGCACCTAAGCATATCTGATGAAAGTCAAAATGCAATTGCATTTGTTATCCTTGAAAAACTAGACACTGACGAGTAAAGATAAAACCTAGATCGACTTTAAAACGGGATATCATCCTCAAATTCATCTTGTGCTACTGGAGTAATACTCGGAGTTTGCGGGGTGCTTGGAGCAGACTGCGGTTGTGAATTAGGTTGGGACTGCATTGGTGCCTCAGGGCTCATTCCATCTCGACGATCTAGCATTTGAAACACTCCATTAAAACCACCAACAACAATACTTGTTGAATATTTTTCAATTCCAGCATTGTCTGTATATTTCCTTGTCTCCAGCTTACCTTCAACATAAACTTTAGAGCCCTTATCAGTATATTGAGCGGCCACTTCAGCTAACTTACCAAACATACTAACGCGGTGCCACTCTGTTCTTTCTTGTTTTTGGCCGGTATTTTTATCAGTCCAAGACTCACTTGTTGCCACCGATAGATTGGCGATTGCATTACCCGACGCACCATATTTTAATTCAGGCTTGGCGCCAAGATTACCAACCAATATTACTTTATTTATTCCAGCCATGCTAGTATTTACTCCTGTTAAGTTTTAGTTTTAAGTGGTGAAAAAAGAACCATAAACCACCAGATAATTGCTACAAATATGGTGAATAAGAATACACTATTTAAATCGTAAATGTCATAAATCAAGCCGCCAATTGCGCCGCCAATAAATGTACCCAAAAATTGTGAAGTTGAGAAAATACCCATGGCAAGACCCCTCTTAGAAGGGCTTGCTGTTTTTGATAATAAAGACGGTAATATTGCTTCAATAGAATTAAAAGCAACAAAGAAAATTGTTAAAGTAATTAGAAAAACTGAAAAATTTAAGTCTGATATAAAAAAAACAATTTGACTAATAATTAATAGCAAAATACTAAGAAGTAAAATGTATTTTGTTTTTTTAAACTTCTCAGAAATAATTATTAAAGGAACCATCCCAATAAATGAAAACAAAACTGCCGGAAGGTAAAGTTGCCAGTTATCTGCCATACTAACAATTTGGTTTTTCATAATAAGTAGTGGCATTACAATAAATCCACTAGCAAGGATTAAATGTAGAGAAAATACACTAAAATCCAAAGTTACAAGCTCTCTACTTAAGGTTTCTTTAAAAGCCCTAATAGAAAGTCGGTAGTAATTAATAGGTTTAGACTGCTTTAAAGAGAACACAATTAACATAGCAACAATAGAAAGAAGGCCGATAGACCAAAAAAGACCAGAAAGTCCTATTTTTGAAGTTATTATTGGCCCAATAATCAATGAAAGCATAAATGCAACCCCAATCTGAAAACCAACAAAAGCATTCGCTTTAGCTCGATTATCCTCAGATACCGAATCAGCTAAAAATGCCATTAATACTGCAGATATGGCTCCTCCACCTTGAAAAGCTCTTCCGATAACAACAAATATAATATTTTCAGTATTTGCCGCAATGATGCTCCCCAGAAAAAAAATTAAAAGTCCGGCAATAAGAAGGGGCTTTCTTCCAAATCTATCTGAAAGATAACCAAAAGGTATTTGAAAAAATGCTTGAGTTAGGCCATAAATTCCAATCGCCATACCAATTAAAAAGGGTGTTGAGTTTTCATAACCAGATGCATAGACACTCATTACCGGAAAAAGCATGAATAAGCCAAGCATTCTAACGCTCATAATTAATGAGACTTTAAAAGCAATAAGTCTTTCAGTGGCTCCCATAACTTAAGATATTAAATTTTGATGCTAATCGATTGAATAGTTTGGAGAATAATTAGGATAGCTAGAAGACAAAACTTTTCTTGTATCAGCTGCCAACTTTACAGCGCTTATTGAATCATAATTATTAGCCATTAGATCAAGCCCGTCCGGAATAGAAGAACTATTTGGATAGTTCTCAATAATAAATTTAGAACGATTTATAGCAGCAATATGAGATCCAATTTTTGTGTAGTAGATAGCAACATACAGCTCATGTCTAGCAAGAATATTCACAAGTTTAGTGAGTTTTGTGCTCGCTTCATTTGCATACTTAGAGTTAGGAAAAGTATCAATTAAATCGACAAAATAAGAATAAGCCTCACGAACGCTTTCAACGTCTCTCTGTGCACTATCTGTAACTAAATTATCTAATATTGAGCTAGATTTATCTTCCGCAACCACTCCTTTTAGATAATAAGCATAAGGAGTAGATTGCAAATCAGGGTATTTTTCAATAAATTTATCTAATTCAATTATGGCTCTGGAGTATTTTTTGCGCTTGTATAAATTGTATGCAATATCTAGCCTAGCTTGAATTGCATACTTAGAGCCTGGATATGATGAAAGAATAATTTGATATTGTTCAATAGCTTGATCAATAGAGCCTGCATCAACCATATCCTCCGCTTGCTCATACAAAGTTTTAGGAGTGAGACCTTTTGCAACTAATTTTCTCGCCTCTTTGTCTCCCCCAAAAGGTGAGCAACCAACTAAAAAAAATAAAGCTGTAAGTGTAAGAATTAAGAACTTAGTCATTATGTGAATTTGATATTTACTTTTAAACCTTAAATTATACTTATGTGTTTTTTTGTTTGGAAACCTTTACATAAAGAACTTCTAGTGAATACCAACTTGCTTATAATTACACTATCCTTATTTGATTAACTATATTGATGGCAACTGCTCTTTTTCAGAAACATACAAAAATTGATGACTTATGCTTAGTTTTAAACACTTACTTATCTCATAAGGAGGTGGAACTAGTAAGACTTGCTTACAAAGTTGCAAACAAAGCACACTCTGGTCAATTTAGAAAATCAGGCGAACCTTATATTCACCATCCATTATCTGTTGCTTTAATCCTCGCTGACTTGAAGCTAGATTATTTTTGCATTGTTGCCGCAGTTCTTCATGACTGTATAGAGGACACTTCAGTAACCAAAAAAGATGTTCAAGCTCAATTTGGGGATCAAGTTGCGCACATTGTTGAAGGTGTGTCAAAACTCACCAGCTTAGAGTTCACCTCAAGCTCACAAAAACAAGCTCAAAACTTTCAAAAATTAATTTTGGCTATGTCAAAAGACATGAGAGTCATGGTTATTAAATTAGCTGATAGACTCCACAATATGCGCACTTTAGATTCAATGAGTGACGAAAAAAAAATACAAAAAGCAAAAGAAACCTTTGAGCTTCATGCTCCAATTGCTAGAAGACTTGGACTTCACAGTATTAGAGTGGAGCTGGATGATTTATGCTTTAAGACGCTCCACCCAAGAAAGCACTTAATAATTAAGAGAAAAATTAGCAAGCAATATGGAAACCAAAAGAAAACAATAAATCTAATTAAAACAGAAATTGAAAATAGACTGAAGTTTGAAGGCATAAATGCAACCATTGAAGGGAGGCAAAAACAGCCTTCGAGTGTTTATAATAAAATGAAGTTCAAATCTCGAAAATTTTCAGAAGTTCTTGATATGCATGCTTTTCGAGTTGTCGTCGAAAATACAAATGCTTGCTATCAAGCATTAGGCCATATCCATAGCCTTTATAAGCCTATACCACTTAAATTTAAAGATTATATTTCAGTACCAAAACCTAATGGATATCAGTCAATTCATACCGTTCTTCTTGGCCCTAGAAAAATGTTCATTGAGGTTCAAATTAGGTCTCAAGAGATGGAGTTTATATCTGAATATGGGATTGCAGCTCATTGGCATTACAAAAACACTGATAAGCCAACTGACAAACTTGCTCGAAACTGGATTGGATCCTTACTAGATATCCAACAAAATACTGATACTTCAGTTGATTTTTTAGAAAACACGAAAGCTGACTTATTCTTCGATGAAGTGTTTGTATTTACTCCAGCAGGAAAAATAATTCAACTACCTCTCAGAGCAACGGTGCTTGACTTTGCTTATGCCGTCCACACCAACATTGGAAAGAAATCCCAAAAAGCTACAATTAATGGAGTCGAAGCAGAGCTTTCAACAAGACTTAAATCTGGCCAAACGGTAGAAATAATTACAAGTCGATTTGTCAAACCTAAACCAAGCTGGTTAGACTTTGTTATAACCTCAAAAGCAAAGACCGCAATAAAAGCAAACCTTAAAGACAATTCAAAAGTTGAGCTGGCAAGATTAGGAAAACTTTTAATCTCTGATGCATTAAAGTACCAAAAAATTAAAATCAATGATGTACCTTTAGATAAATGGAACAAGTGCTTTAAGGATCTTCACTGCACAGATTTTCAAGATTTGTACATAAGAGTGGGGTTATCTGAAATATTTGTTGCAGTAGTAATTAACAAGCTTTTGCAAGACATTAATAACGAAACTATTAACACTATAACAATTAATAAAACGAAAGGAATGGCCATAAATTTTGCACACTGCTGCTATCCAATTCCTGGCGATGAAGTTACTGGTGTTTTAACCTCTTCAAAAGGACTGGTAATGCATCGTTCAAATTGTTCAAACTTAGAACACATTAAAGAAAAAAATGCACAATGGATGGATATTGACTGGAAATCGGACGAAGAAGAGGTTTTTGAAGTTGCAATTAGCGCGCTAGTTGAAAATAGAAGTGGACGTTTAGCGGCTATAGCAAACACAATAGCTAGCTTGGGAGTTAATATTGAGAATATTGAGCAACAAGAGAACCCACACTCCACTAGACTATTTCACATAGTCGTCGTCATTAAAAATATCATTCAGCTAAATGACGTACTTGAACATCTTAACAAACTTCCCCACCTTATTTCTGCAGAAAGAGTTTAAATTTATTAAAATGTACAAAGCAATCAATCGAATTGATTAAAATTACAACTTTATAAATTATTATTAATACTGCAAAATGCTTTGCTGGACCGACTCACTTGAAATAGCTATTTCACTGGAAGAACTCTCCCCGAATATAGATCCCACAACTATTAATTTTGTTGATTTACGTCAACTTGTTATGGATCTTGAGGACTTTGAAGAAGGGCAGAGCAAGTGTGGTGAAAGAGTTCTTGAGGCTATTCAAATGCATTGGATTGAGGAGAAAGAGTGAAGTATTTAAAGTTTATTTTATTGTTTAATATATTAATATCTTTTTCAGCTAATGCACTGCTAGAAGTAAATATTCTAAAATCCAAAGAAGCCGCATTCCCTATTGTTATCGCTCCTTTTGAAGTAATTGGCGACTCAAACAAAAATATAGATATTGCCAAAATTATAAGAGATAATTTGAATAGATCGGGTCAATTTAGTGCTCTAAGTACTGATGCACTTGTAACAAATCAAATTGATTTTAACTTTTGGAAAGAACATAAAAAAGACGCGGTAGTATTTGGAAAGGTTGAGCAAATAAGCCCTAAGGTTTACAACATATATATTTATATTTATGATGTCTTTTCTGAAAAAAGCTTATATCAAAAAAAGATTACTGTTAGTAACTCTGGCTTTAGAAGAATGGCTCATTTCCTAAGTGATAAAATTTATTATGTCCTTCTTGGACAAAAAGGCTCTTTTAACACTAGGCTATCATATGTAACTGTTACTGATAATGATAGCGGTGGAAGAACATATAGACTTCAAATATCTGACTCTGATGGGGAAAACCCTCAAACAATTGTCAGGCAATCAAATCCAATTTTGTCTCCAGCTTGGTCAAAAGACCAGCAAAAGCTTGCGTACGTCTCCTTTAAAAATAATAGATCTGAAGTTTTTGTGATAACGCCATTTTTAAAAACTATTCCTATTAAGTTACCTAGGTTTGATGGCATTGCATCCTCACCTACTTTCCACCCAAGCGGAGAAAGTATTGCACTAACAATTTCAAAAAATGGCAATAAGGACATTTATTTATATAATTTTAAGTCTAAAAATTTAAAAAGGCTTACAACAAACAAATCAATTGATACCGAAGCAAGCTTCTCCCCTGATGGTAGTAGCATTGCATTTACATCTAATAGAACAGGTCAAGTTCAAATCTATATAAAGAACCTTGATTCTGGTGAAATCTCTCGCGCCACTTTCGAAGGAAGTTACAATGCTAAGCCAGTTTTTTCACCTGACGGCAAAGATTTAGCTATTATTCATAAAGTTGGCAAAGACTATAGGGTGGCCCTTTTAGATATAAAATCTAGAGATTTAACTGTTATGACTCGGAATAAATCAGATGAATCGCCCTACTTTTCACCGAACGGAGGGATGATTATTTTTTCAACTAATAGAGACAACAAGGGAATTTTGTCTATAATTTCACTTCACAATAATCAAATTGTTGAATTAATGCAAAAAACTGGCGAAGTTAGAGAACCTACTTGGTCAAATTATTCAAACTAAGGAAAAAAAAATGTCAAAAAAAATTCTATTGTTATCAAGCGTTATCTTTTTAAGCTCATGTGCAGCTACTAATATCTCCGAACTGGGCGATAAGTTTCTTGATTTAATTAATCCAAGTGATGCTGCTACTGAGCAAGCTGATCTTGGTGGTGATGCAACGCTAGTTGCAATTGATGAGGATGGTGGGTTTACAATCAACGAACTTGAACAATTATCAAATGACGAATTGATTGCTATCGCTAAAGAAAAAGGATTAGGAGATCTTATTGTTTTAGATGCCGATGGTAACCTTCAAAATAGAGATCAAATCATTAACGCTATTGTTGAAAGTGGAGATTTACTTGATGGGAAGACAGCAGAACTAGAATCACTATCTGATGATGCTCTTATCGAAATGGTTAACTCTAAAGGCATGGGCGACTTAGTTGTTCTTGATGCAGATGGAAATTTAGCAAATAGAGATGAACTTATTCAGGCATTAATGGATGATGCTGCAGCAATGCTAGCAATTATTGAAAATTTCAAAAATTCTAGTGATTCTTTTGTTCTGTATTTCTCTTATGATGACACTGAAATTGATGAAGCATCTACCAGGACTATTATTGAGCACGCTAATTTTATGCAAGATAACCCTTCTGTAAGCTTGAGATTAGAAGGGCATGCTGATGAACGTGGAACTCGTGAATACAACTTAGCACTTGGTGAAAATCGTGCTTTAAGTGTAAAAGAAGTTTTAAGCCTTTATAACCTTGATGACAGAATTGTTGTTGTAAGCTATGGTGAGGAATCTCCAATCCTAGTTGGAAGTAATGAAATGGCTTGGGAAGAGAATCGAAGAGTAGAATTCTCTTACTACTAGAGGTAAAATTTTTCCAACTCTTTTTTAATTAACCTGTTTTTTGCCGCTTGATGAAAAAGAATATTATTTTAATGCTATTCATAGGCCCTGCATGTTGGTTTCATGGGGCCTACGCTAATGAAGGGTTAGACTTAAACTCTGCAGTCTTAAAAATCAATAGAGATGTTAAATCCCTTAATAATGAAATCTTGTCACTAAAAGATGAAATTGAGCTTATTAAAGAAGACCAAAGAAAAAATTCTGAAAAAATTTCAGAACTAAGCCAAATAATTGAATTAAATCTTTCTAATAATAAAAAAACAAAAGATACGGCTAAGAAAATTCAAGCTAACAAGGCCAATAAACTCTACTCAGATGGGAAAAATGAGTTTCTTCTTGGTAATTATGGCCAGGCAATTACTCTATTCACCAACTTTGCAAAAAGCTCACCTGACTCACCCAACAACAAAGACTCAAAACTATGGCTTGCAAGAGCTTATTCTGCCAGTGAAGTTTATTTAAAAGCTAAAGATGCATTTCTAGATTATCAAGCTAATAATCAAGAACATTCAAAATATGCTGACTCTATGTTTGAATTATCAAGGGTTTTGGTTAAACTAAATGAAATTAATGATGCTAGGCTATTATTGTCAGAAATGATCCAGCAATATCCTAGTCACTCTTTAATTAATAAAGCAACCCAATTACTTTCAGATCTTTAAGTAAGTGAAAATATTAGAAATACAAAAAGTTGATTTAACTTCTTTTTGTTATCTTAATAAAGATCGTTATCCTTTTTTACTTGAAAGCGTAAATCACAACGAAAACAATAGGTATTCAATATTATTTGCATTTCCTGGTGAAAGTATTGTTCTTAAAGATTTTTCTGACTTTAATTTTTTAAAAGAACTCGATGATAGGTGTAAATCAAATAATTTGAATTCAAGTCTACCTTTTACTGGAGGCTGGTTTGCTTACCTTTCATATGAGTTAATCGGACAGATTGAGTTAACTTTAACAGCCAAGTTGCATAAATCAAAATTACCAATAGCTTATGCAGTTGAAATACCCTCAGCAATTATCATCGACCACAAGCTAGATAAAACTTTTATTATTGATCAAGATAGTAATCACTCTCGTATTGATTTAATACTATCGGATATTAAGCTTCTTGGCACAATGCCAACTCAAAGAATTAAAGGTGATCAATCTGAAGAAGTCGAAAAAAAATTTATTGATGGTGTTAAAGATAGCTTAGATTATATTGTTGCGGGTGATGTTTTTCAAGTTAATCTATCGAGAAAATGGCAATACGAATTAGAAAAAAAAATTGATTCAGCTATAATTTATAATGCCTTAAAAAAAGCTAATCCAGCGCCTTTTTCCGCTCTTATTCAATATGAAAATTTCAGCATAATTTCATCCTCTCCAGAAAGGCTCTTTAGTGTGAATGATCGAGTTTTAGAAACAAGGCCTATTGCAGGAACTCATCCAAGAGGAAAGGGCGATTTAGATAAGGCTCAAAAAGACAACTTAATAAACCATCCAAAAGAAATAGCTGAACATGTCATGCTTCTAGATTTAGAAAGAAATGACATGGGAAGGGTGTGTGAATATGGAAGCGTTTTTGTTAATGAAATAATGACATTAGAGACTTATCCTTTTGTGCATCATATAGTCTCCAATATAAAAGGAAAGCTTCGTAATAATACTGGCATCAAAGATATTGTTAAAGCTCTTTTTCCAGGAGGAACAATTACAGGCTGCCCTAAAGTCCGCTGCATGGAAATTATTAATGAGCTAGAACAAATGCCACGAGAGGCATATACAGGCTCAGTAGGCTATATTAGTCAGAATGGTAAGATGGATTTTAATATCCTTATTCGTAGTTTTATCCATGAAGGCGACACATTGAGTTTTAGAGCCGGCGCTGGAATAGTATATGACTCTCGGCCAGAAAAAGAATTGGCTGAAACAAGACACAAAGCAGCAGGACTTCTAAAGGTTTTTGAGGGTTAACAAGTTAAGGTTTAAACTTGGATGTCATAGGATATCGCCTTTCCTTGCCAAATGCATTTCCACTTATTTTAGGTCCTGGAGCTGACTGACGCCTTTTGTATTCGTTTCTAAGAATCATAGACGTTACTTTGTTGACAACCTCAAGACTATGGCCCTGTGAAGTAATTTCCGTTACAGACTGCTTCATTTCAACAAATCTCTTTAAAATATCATCCAAAATATCATAAGAAGGCAGTGTGTCTTGATCTACTTGATTAGGAGCAAGTTCAGCAGAAGGAGGTCTTGTAATAACCCTTTCAGGAATAACTGGGGATATTGTATTTCTATAGTTAGAGAGCTTGTACACTAATGTTTTAGAAATATCCTTAAGCGGAGCAAATCCGCCACACATGTCTCCATACAAAGTTGCATAACCAACTGCCATTTCTGATTTATTCCCAGTTGCAAGTACAATTTTATGATATTTGTTTGAGAGCGCCATTAGAAGGGTTCCACGAACTCTAGCTTGAATATTTTCTTCCGTGGAATCTGGAGAGGTATTTTCAAAAAAATCATTAAGTGAAAAATTAAAAGAATCGACCATAGAATGAATGTCAATCTTTGAAAACTGGACTCCCTGCGTAAGAGCCTGAAGTTCAGAGTCCTCCAAACTCATCTCGGATGTAAATTGGTAAGGCATCATAACTGCATGAACGTTTTCAGCGCCGATAGCATCTGTTGCTATAGCAAGTGTTAAAGCAGAATCAATACCTCCAGATAAGCCAATTAACGCCCCACCAAAGGAATTCTTATGAATATAATCTCTTGTCGCTAACACAAGTGCAGAATAAATAGATGCTTCCTCACTTAAAGCAGAAGGTAAATGAGTAATACTATTATGCTGAGAACATGCCTCTTCAAAAGCAGGAAGCTGAAGTGTAAGCTCTCCAAGGTTGTTGATAACAAAAGAGTTGCCATCAAAAACAACTTCATCTTGCCCTCCAACCATATTAACGTAGATAAATGAAAGATCAAACTTAACTGCATAGTGTTTACAAATATCTATACGTTCATTTTGTTTATTTATTTGAAAGGGTGATGCGTTAAGAGAAACAACAACATCAACATTAGATTGACATAATCTATCAATTGGACCATCAACCCACTGATCTTCACAAATCAAAACACCAACTTGAGTTTTTTGACACTCAAACACGAATGATTCATTACCAGAAGTAAAGTAACGTTTTTCATCAAACACACCATAGTTTGGTAATTCCTGCTTATTATAGATATGTGTAACTCGATTACTTTGAATGCAATAAGCACTATTAAAAAGAAAACCATTGATTTGACTTGGCGCACCAAATAAAATCGATATATCTGATGGGACCAAATTACACAAATTACCAATCTCATCATTAACTTGATTAATAAACCCATTTCGAAATAAAAGGTCTTCGGGAGGATAGCCCGTAATAGATAATTCTGGAAAAACAATAAGATGAGCTCCAGATTCATTAGCCTCATTAATCAAATTAAGCATTTTCAAAGCGTTTGACTTAATATCGCCAACAATAGGGTTAAATTGAGCGATTTGAATTTTAATTGATTCAGGTTCAGAATATATTTTATTAAGCTGCTCCTGCCAAAATATAGCCTTTAGATTATTACCACTATTTATTGCATGCTCATACTTAGTATTCGCAACAACTTCTGAGGGGTCTAATTCAAGAATATTAGCAAATAGCCAGGCATGTGTTTCACTTAAGGCAGCCTTACCAGAGCTATATTTACTGAGATTTGATTGATTTATATCGTACTCTTTAGCTATTTTATAATCAGAAAAACCTGTTTTGTCACGCACTAGAGCAAGATATTCTGTTGTTTTTTTGTTCACTATTTTTTTTATTTAAGCTATCTATTAGTTATTTTATACCACTACAGTTATAAAATAACTATTATTAATAAATATCAATAAAAAAACAGATGTATTTAATACATAATATAGATATAAGTATATGATTTAAAAAGATTAATATACATTTTACAAAAAATAAAAAAATAGTATTTTTAGAGTAAATTTATAACAAAATTGTGGTTAAGTTAGCCCATACAAATTAAATATTACTCAAAAAAAAATATTTAAATATATATATTAAATCACACTATATTTAAGTAAATATCTTGGATTATTAAGCCTTAGAAGGGTAGATTCATTTCAAAAATAACTGGCATTTTGGCTTTAAGAAGTGATAAAATTTAATTAATCCTCACGCAATTGTGATGGATTTTTTTACTTTGAAACTCATTAAGGAGATATATATGAAACAATTACTAAAATTGACTGCTGCTTCGTTGTTAGTTGTTGGTGCACTAGGTGTACAAGCTTCTACATTAAGCGACGTTCAAGCTAAAGGCCACGTTTCTTGTGGCGTATCTAAAGGTCTAGCTGGATTTTCTTCTGCAGATTCTTCAGGTACTTGGACAGGTGTTGACGTTGATGTTTGTCGTGCTGTTGCTGCTGCAACTCTTGGCGACGCAACTAAAGTTAAATTTGTACCATTAACTGCTAAAGAAAGATTCACTGCACTTCAGTCTGGTGAAATCGATATGTTGTCTAGAAATACTACTTGGACAATTACTCGTGACGCTTCACTAGGTCTTAACTTTGCCGGTGTTAACTACTATGATGGACAAGGCTTTATGGTTAAGTCTTCTCTAGGTGTTTCTAGTGCTATGGAATTAGGTGGAGCTGCGATTTGTATTCAAGCAGGTACAACTACTGAATTAAACTTAGCTGACTGGGGTAAAGCAAACGGTATCGATTACAACTCTGTTGTTTCTGACACAAATGCTCAAACTCTAAGTAACTATGACGCTGGACGTTGTGACGTTCTAACAACTGACGCATCTGGATTATATTCAATGCGTGCTGGTGCGAACGATCCTTCTGAGCACGTTGTGCTTCCAGAAATCATTTCTAAAGAGCCTTTAGGCCCAGTTGTTCGCCAAGGCGACGACCAATGGTTTAACATCGTAAGATGGTCTCTAAACGCTATGATTACTGCAGAAGAGATTGGTGTTACTAGTGCTACTGTTGATATGGTTTCTAACAACCCTGAGCGTGAGCGCTTAATGGGTCGTTCTGGAAGTACTCATGAATATGTTGGCTTGACTTCAGACTGGACTTACCAGATCGTTAAGCAAGTAGGTAACTATTCTGAAAGCTTTGAGCGCAACATTGGTATTAATACTCCAATTGGTATTGCTCGTGGTGTTAATGCACTATGGTCACAAGGTGGTATTCTTTACTCACCTCCATTTAGATAAGCAATTATCTAGATAGAACTTAAGCCAGCCTGCTATACTTTAGCAGGCTGGTTTTTTTTTACTTTTTTACCAATTTAAAACTCATTTTTAGTAAAATTTCTTAATTAATATTTATCGCTTTATATGAAAAAACTTATCCTCGACTCCCTTGGTAAATCTAAACATAGAGGATTAAACTTCCGTGATTTACTTTATAACAATGAAGCAAGAGCTTTCTTCTTCCAGGTAATTACATTTGTTTTAGTGGTAGGACTCTTTTACACGGCCATTGGAAACCTCTTTGAAAACATTGAAGAAAGAGGTATTAACACAGGATTTTCTTTTCTAAACAATAGGGCGGGCTTTGACATCTTGCCGTTCCTTGGCAATATTGTAGTTGACTACACGCCAGAATCTTCTAATTTAACTGTTTTTTATGTAGGACTTGTTAATACTTTAGTTGTAGCCTTTATTGGCATAATACTATCTACACTAATTGGACTTTTAATTGGTATTGCAAGACTTTCCAATAATTATTTAATTTCAAAACTTGCAGGGGGCTATATTGAGCTCTTTAGAAACATACCCATTCTTTTACAAATTCTTTTTTGGTACAACTTATTTATCAATGTTTTTCCTCATCCTAAACAAAGTTTGGCTTTCTTTGATATTGCATTTCTTAATCAGAGAGGGCTGTACCTTCCAAAACCAATCCCTGAGGATGGCTTTTTATTTGTAGCCTTAGCATTTATTATTGGAATCATTGCCGCTTATTTTGTTAAGAAATTTTTTAAGAGAAAACATGAACTAACAGGCTCTCATACTAGTACTTGGCCATACACCCTTGGATTAGTTGTTGGTTTTCCAGTAATAGTCTACCTTTTAATTGGTTCACCACTTCAATTTGATTATGCAGTACTAGGCAAATTTAATCTTAAAGGCGGCATGGCTGTTGTTCCCGAATTTTTAGCACTAACTTTTGCATTGAGTGTCTATACTGCAACCTATATTGCTGAAGCAATAAGATCTGGAATAGAGGCGGTAGACAAAGGCCAAAAAGAAGCTGCTGCTGCAATTGGTTTATCGCCAATACAATCTCTAAAACTTATTGTGCTTCCCCAGGCATTGAGAGTGGCAATTCCACCAACTATTAATCAATACCTAAATTTAACTAAAAACTCTTCATTAGCAACAGTAATTGGCTATCCAGAGCTAATGAGTACATTTGGAGGCACCGTCCTAAACCAGGTTGGTCAAGCAGTTGAAATTTTAGCTATGGCGATGCTGGTTTATCTAGTAATCTCGCTGTTTATTTCTTTATTGCTTAATTATGTCAATAAAAAGATGGAAATCCAAGGAAGATAATTATGTCAGTATTCGATCAACAATCGACCAGGAAGCCGCCAATTTCTCAAATTGGAGCACTATTATGGCTAAAGACTAATCTATTCTCCTCTTGGGTTAATAGCCTCCTTACACTCGCTTCACTCTATTTGCTATATATTATGATTCCTCCCTTACTGGATTGGATGATATTTAACGCAAGCTTTAGTTTTGGCACTGTAAATCTTTTTGGTTTTGATATCAAGTTTAGTGAGGCCATGGCAACAAACCAAAACTGTGGCCGTGAAGGTGCTTGTTGGCCTTATATCTATGAAAAACTATACATGTATACCTATGGCTTCTACCCACGCACAGAAACCTGGAGACCCAATATTGTTTTTGGACTGACGGCATTACTGTTTGTTATCGTTCCATTGGTCAAGCACTACAAGCATAAAAATAGGGTTACACTCTCATTAATTATTTTATACCCCCTAGTTTCTTACATATTAATTGCGGGTGGCTTTGGGATACTGATTCCAGTTTCAACTGATCAGTGGGGCGGTCTCTTGCTAACTCTTATAATTGCCTCTGTGGGAATTATTGTTTCATTCCCAATAGGAGTATTGCTTGCACTTGGAAGACAATCAAACCTTAAAGTAATTAAGCTATTCTCGACGCTTTTTATTGAATTTATAAGGGCAGTCCCTTTGATAACAATTCTCTTCATGGCTTCTTTTGTACTTCCATTGTTTTTAGAATCTGGAAACTATTTTGATAAGCTTTTAAGAGCGCTTATAGGTATTGCTTTGTTCCAGGCAGCATATTTTGCAGAGGTTGTAAGAGGAGGATTGCAAGCAATCCCAAGAGGACAATATGAAGCAGCTGATGCAATTGGACTTAGTTATTTCCAAAAAAATATATTAATTATTTTGCCGCAAGCACTAAAAATTTCTATTCCTAACATAGTGGGGTCTTCAATATCACTATTTAAAGATACGACACTAGTTCTGATAATAGGGCTGTTTGATAT